>JBGPLZ010000035.1:0-28737 GCA_041486695.1 Acidobacteriota bacterium
GTCCGAGGCCGGCATAGGGTCGGGTGTCGACGGCCAGGAGATCGCCGACGACCTCGGGCGAGACCCCGGTCTTCGCCGCGATGTAGCGGAGAAGCGTGGTGCGCTCGGCATTGACTTCCTCGAGACCCAGCTCGAGGCCGGAGCGGCTGCGCGGGATCCGGACGTACAGGTACTTTCCCACGATGCCGCTGAGCCAGACGACGATGATGGCTCCATAACCCAGCCCGATGAGGCCGGTGAAGTGCCAGGCCGCATGCATGGCGGCGACGAACGGGATCATGATGCCGGCGACGATATGCACATCGAGCCAGCGACCGATCGAGCCGGTGAAGGCGAGCCAGCGAGATTTCTTGCGGAGCGGATAAAGCCACATGAAGAAAAACAGGCCCGCGGCCAGCAGGCCGGCGGTCTGGCCGACGTAGCCCGTCGGCTTGAACCATGCGTGGAGCGGGCTGCGCACCCTCCCGGAAGTGGGCAGGACGTAGTATTGCACGCCGAAAAGGCTCACTGCGGCCATGATCGCCAGGAGCGTGAGGGTGACCCGGCGTCCGAGGCTCGCAGGCTCGGCCTCAACCCGGCTCTCCGGCCGCGAGGCCGCCAGTGATGGGGTCCTTATCGCCGCGGCCCCGCTCGCGACCATCTTGACGCCAAGTCCTCCTGAAGACGAGCGACTCTCCACGGCCCCCCCCGGATCGACACGCCGGCACGGTGCGCCGACGACAGTCCAGCAAACGGCTCATCGAGGTGCCGAGCCTCTTCCACCTGATAATCATGCCCGGATGCTCGATTTGCAAGCGAAAGAATTTCCACTCTGTCATGGAAGGGGACAGCCTGGTGATTGCGCCCGCCCGGGATCTGGACAGGCGCCGGTCTCCCGTGAACTAGACGCTTACGACCCTGATTGCGTAAAGATGATCACAGCCAGGCAGGTGATTCGGAGCGGCCCCCGGGTGGCGGGCCGGTCATGCTAGACTCAGCGGCGCGGGGAGGTCGAAGGACGATGGACCGAAGACGGCAGGCGGGATTCACTCTCATCGAGCTTCTGATCGTCGTGGCGATCATCGGTCTGATCGCCGCCCTCGCCATGCCGAATCTGATGAGCGCCCTGCAGCGGGCCAAGCAGACGAAAACGGTCGCCGACATCAAGTCGATCGGCAGCGCCCTCGAGAACTACGCGGTTGACAACAACGTCTACCCCAAGGGCCTGACCAACGCCGACGCCAGTGTCGTCGCCGGCTACGTCTCCCCCCTTTATCTGCGCAAGGTTCCGCCGGCCGACGGTTGGAACAACCCCTGGCACGTCGAGACCTCCGCCAACGGCACTCTCTACACCATCATCAGCTACGGCCGGGACGGGCAACCCGGACCTCAGAGCGGCGGGCCGACCGGCGGGTTGGATTGCGACATCATCTACACCAACGGCTCCTTCTACCAGTGGCCTCAGGGGGCGCAGCAGTAGCGCTCCACATAGCGAAACATTAACCCCTTCAGTGAAACGCCCTCCGCGGGCCGGCGCCGCCGCGCTTTTTCGTCGCGCCGCGGGATCGGCCAATCCCCCGTCGGGCTAGAATCAGCCCGGTTCGCCAAAAGATTCGAGTCGGTGAGGCTCGCGCTTGAGGCTCGGAGTCTGTCCGTGGATGCGGCCGCCTCCGAGCGGGGGAGATGGCACTGTCGATCCGATTCAGACTCCTTGATGCGGAGAGACCGGACGCCGTGCTGCCCCCGGGCCAGAGGGACCCATCGGGGTTCTGGTATCCCACTGGATACAGCGACCCGAAGTCCCTGGTGAGACGGCGCGGGCGCCGACATGGGCGGGAATCTTCGGTGTCACCAGCTCGGCCCGCACCACCAGGCGCTGCGGCGCGGGGCCGAGGTAAAAGATTGGAAGCCCGCTCGATGAAGCCCTGCTCGAAGCACTAGGAGCCTATCCAGGTGGCGCGCCAGGGATTCACGATCCATCCGGAAGATGCCGAGCCGCCGGCCGAGGTGGTGACCCTCGCCGCCCAGATCGACCGGGACGGCGGGGCCGCCCTCGCCATCTACAAGGAACCGGTCGGCGGCCACTGGCAGATCTTCGCTCTCCTTCCCCTTGACAAGGTCCAGCCGACTCCGTACCAGCGCGATCTTTCCAAGGCGCACGCCGAGCGGCTCTTCAAGGTCATCAAGAAGATCGATCGGTTCGTCGACCCGGTCGTCGCCGTCCGCGCGCACGATGTCTACTGGACGCCGAACGGCAACCACCGGCGCTACGTGCTCGAGAGGCTCAAGGCGGAGTTCGTCCCGGCCATCGTCGTGCCCGAGGCGGAGGTGGCGTTCCAGATCCTGGCGCTCAACACCGAGAAGGCCCACAACCTGAAGGAAAAGTCGCTGGAAGTGGTCCGCATGTACCGGGGCCTCCTCGAGCGCCCCGACCAGCGCAGGGAAGACGCCTCGGCTTCCGAAAGCGCTTTCGCTTTCCAGTTCGAGGAGCCGCACTTCATCACCTTCGGGCTCATTTACGAGACCAACGCCCGCTTCGCCGGCGGCGCCTTCGCGCCGATCCTGCGCCGGGTCGATCGCTTCATCGACAAGCCGCTCAAGGCCGCCTACGAAACGCGGCTGGAGCGGGCCGGGCTCGTCCGTGACGCCGACGCGGCGCTGAAGACCATCGTCGAGAAGCTGAAGCGTCGCGGCATTCGTCATCCCTTCGTCAAGAATTACGTCCTGGCCCGCTGCAACCCGCTGACGCGCGCCCGCAAGACCGTGCCCGGCTTCGCCCAGGCGCTCGGCAAGCTGACGGCGTCGCTCGAAGCGTTCGACATCGACAAGGTCCGCCAGGATGACATCGCCCGTTCCGCGGTGATGGCGATCCCCGCCGCCTCGTGACCCTGCCGGTCGGCCTGCTCGCGGCGGCCGGGCTGGTCGCGGCCGCGCTCTGGCTCCTCCTGGCGATCGCCATCCTCGCCTCGCTCCGCCAGGTTCGTCCGCTGTCGGAGGTCCTGGCCGGGGAGGAGGCCGGCCCTGCTCCGGCCGCGCCGCTTCCGGGCCCACCATCGGTCACGCCGCTTCCGGGCCTGTCGGTGATCGTCACGGCGCGCGACGAGGCCGCGGGGATCGAAGCGACGGTTCGGCGGTTGCTGGAGCAACGCTATCCCGATCTCGAGGTGGTCGTCGTGGACGACCGCTCGACCGACGGCACGGCCGAGATCCTGGCCCGCCTGGCAGAGGAGGAGGCGGGCTCGCGCGCGGCGCGTCTGAGGATCGTCCGCGTCCACGACCTGCCGCCCGGCTGGCTCGGCAAGGTCCACGCCTGTCACGCGGGTGCGCGCCTCGCGGGCGGGGCCTTCGTCCTGTTCATGGACGGCGACGTCTCTCTGGAGGGTCCCGATCTGCTGGCGCGCGTGGTCGCGCTGGCCGAGCGCCTCCGCATCGACCACATCGCCCTGGTGCCCGACTCCCGCCCGATGTCGGCGCTCCAGGCCGGCCTGCTCGCTTTCTTCGGGCAGGTCTATCTGACCGCCACGCTGGCATTCGAGATGGACCGCGATCGACGGCGCGGCGGCGGCGGCATCGGCGCCTTCAACTTGATCCGCCGATCGGCCTACGACCGAATCGGCGGGCATACTCTGGTCCGGCTCGATGTGACCGACGACTTCAAGATCGGCAGGCTCCTGAAAGAGAGCGGCGCGCGCCAGCGGTTCTACAACGCCGCGGGGCTGGTTCACTGCCGCTGGCACGAGGGGGCGCTGAACGTGGTTCGAGGCCTGGAGAAAAACTACTTCGCCGCGTTCGACTTCCAGATCCTCAAAGTGATTGCCTTCACGGCCGCGGCCTTCACCCTCGCATTCGGCCCGCTCCTCCTGGCGCTCCGGGGGTTGGCCGGCGCCGTCCCTGCAGCCGGCTCCGCCGTGGTTCCCGCCGGAGGGTCCGGGTCGCTTCTCACCGCCGCCCTCTGGGCGCCGCTCGCGATCCAGGTGGTCGCGGTCGTGGCGATCGCGCGCCGGCAGGCCACGGCCCTCGGCGTCCGTCCGATCGTGCTGGCGGCCCTCCACCCGGTCTCCGTTCTCCTTTTGGTGGCGGCGGCCTGGAACTCGACCTGGAAGACGCTGGCGCGCGGCGGCGTCCGCTGGCGCGACACTTTCTATCCGATCGAGGCGTTGCGCCGCGGCCTCGTGCCGCGTGGCGCCGGCCGGCGGCTGGGCGGCCTCGGGTAGCCGGTGAGGCGCGGCGCCGTGTTATCATTTTAATGTCATGCCTGAAATGAGCCTCCAGCCACGCAATCCGACGCGCCCCGTGGCCGTCGGCCGGATCACCCTCGGCGGCGGCCATCCGATCGCGGTCCAGAGCATGTGCGCCACGAAGACCTGGGACGTCGAGGCGACGGCGCGCCAGATCGAGGACCTGGTCCGCTCCGGCGCCGATCTGGTGCGGATCGCGGTCGACAACAGCCGCGACACGGCGGCACTTCCGGCGATCCGCGACCGGGTCGCCGCCAACCTGTCGGTCGACCTCCAGGAGAATTACCGCCTGGCGGCCGAGGTGGCGCCGCACGTCGACAAGATCCGCTACAACCCCGGCCATCTCTATCACCATGAGAAGAGCAAGCCGGTGCGCGACAAGGTCGCCTTCCTGGCGGAGGTGGCGGCGCAACACGACTGCGCCCTGCGCGTCGGGGTGAACTGCGGCTCGATCGACCCGGCCAAGGCCGGCCGCTTCGGCGGCGACTCGGTCGCCGAGATGGTCGCGTCGGCCCTGGAGCACTGCGCCATGCTCGACGACCTCGGCTTCACCCGCTACGTCGTGTCGCTGAAGGACAGCGACCCGGCCAAGGTGGTCGACGCCAACCGCCGCTTCGCCGCCAGCCGGCCCGACGTGCCGCTCCACCTCGGCGTCACCGAGGCGGGCCTGCCGCCGGACGGCGTGATCAAGACCCGCATCGCCTTCGAGCAGCTGGTGTCGCGCGGCATCGGCGACACGATCCGCGTATCGCTGACCCTGCCGAACGATCGCAAGGGAGACGAGGTGGTGGCGGGACGGCAGATCCTCGACGACATCGCCCACGGCCGCTTCCGCTCGGTCCCCGAGAACTTCGGCAGGAAGCTCAACGTCATCTCCTGCCCATCCTGCTCGCGGGTCGAGAACGAGGCCTTCGTCGAGCTGGCGGAGAAGGTCCGCGACCTGGCTTCCTACGCCCGCGACCACGCGGTGACCATCGCGGTCATGGGGTGCCGCGTCAACGGCCCCGGCGAGACCGATGATGCCGATCTCGGCCTCTGGTGCGCTCCCACCCACGTGAATCTGAAGGCCAAGGCGGAGACCATCGGGACCTTCGGCTACGACGAGGTCCTGCCGCGGCTCAAGATTGAGCTGGATCGAATCCTGGCGGAGCGCCGCCCCTAGAAGACCGGTGGGGCCAGCGCCTTGAGGACGATGGCCGAGGCGTCCTGCACCTCGGCGTGCATCGAATTGCCGGCGGCGTCCATGGTGACGATGGCCGGGAATTCCTTGACCCGCAGGTGCCACATCGCCTCGGGAGTGCCGAACTCGAGGAAATCGGCCCCCTCGACCTTCTCGATGCAGCGGGCGTAGAACTGCGCGGCGCCGCCGATGGCGTTCAGGTAGACGGCACCGTTCTCCTTGAGGGCCTGGAGCGTCTTCGGCCCCATCCCCCCCTTCCCCATCACCGCTCTGAGGCCGTAGCGCGCGATGATGTCGGCCTCGTAGGGTTCCTCGCGGATGCTGGTGGTCGGGCCGGCGGCGTTGATGCGCCACGATCCGTTCTCCTTCAAGGCCACCGGACCGCAGTGATATAGAACCTGCCCGTGCAGATCGACCGGCGGCGGCGCCGACATCAGATGATGGTGCACGGAGTCACGGCCGGTGTAGATCATGCCGCTGATCAGGACCAGGTCGCCGACCTTGAGGCGGCGCACCTGCTCGTCGGTGAGCGGCGGCCGCAGGACGACCTCGCGGCCGGTGCGGGGGAACCCTTCCTCGTGCACGGCGAGCGGCTTCGGCCGCCCCTCCTCTTTGTAGAGCCAGCGGCGAATGGCGCCGGTGCGGGCGTCCAGGATCACTCCCAGGCGGCGGAAGGCCCAGCAGTCGTAGGCCACCGAAACGAAGAACGAAGCCGGCAGCCGATTGAGGACGCCGACCTTGCAGCCGATGAGGGTGACTCCGCCGCCGAACCCCATCGTGCCGATGCCGAGAGCGTTGGAGGTCTTGAGAATGTAATCCTCCAGGGCGCGCAGGCTCGGTTCGGAATTGACGTCGTCGAGGGTCCGGAACAGCTGCAGTTTGGCGTGCTCGTAACCGGTCGCGCGGTCGCCGCCGATGGCCGCGCCGATGGCGCCGGCGCTGCATCCCTGGCCCTGCGCCTGCCAGACGGCGTGCAGCAGGCACTTACGGACCCCATCGAGGTCACGGTCGGCCCGCCCGAGATGCTGCAGCTCCGCCGGCAGCGAATACTGGATGTTCTTGTTCTCGCAGCCGCCCCCCTTGAGGAGCAGCTTCACCTCGATCGCGTCTTCTTCCCACTGGTGGAAATGGACCGTCGGTGTGCCGGGCCCGAGATTGTCGCCGCTGTTCTTGCCGCTCAACGAATCGACCGAGTTGGGGCGCAGCTTGCCGGTCCTGGTGGCCTCGACGATCGCGTCGCGGATCGCCCGCTCGAAGCGGATCTGGTCGGTGCCGGCCGGGGTGCGAACCTCGAAGGTCGGCCAGCCGGTGTCCTGGCAGATCGGGCCCTTGCAGTCGGCGGCCATGTCGATGTTGCTGGCGATGACGTTCAGGGCCTGGGACGCCCGGGTATCGGGGCGCTCGGTGGCGACGGCCTGCGCCATGGCCCGGCGCACGTCCGGCGGCAGGTTCGTCGAGGTCTCGACGATCAACTCGAGCAGGCTCTCCTTGAAGCGATCCATGCGGATGATTCTAGCACCGGAAAGGGACCGAGGCATCACCGGCGTGAGGCGGCGGGAGCTGCGATCGGCGGACACGGGTCCGGCTCGCTGCGCGAGCCTCCCCTCGGCTCGCCTCGCTCCCACCCACCGCGCTGAGGGTCGCGCGGTGGGACCCTGGTCGCTCGGTCTCGCACGGTCCGCCGATCGCAGCTCCCGCCGCCTCACGCCAGTCCTGCCTCGTTCGACGCGGGATCTACACGCCCAGCCGCGCCGCGCGCGTACGGCCAGGTGATCGCCGGAGCAGCCTCGACCCCGCGGGCCAATCCGCGCGCGGCGACGGCGTGCCCCACGATGCCAAGCCGGTCCGCGCTCCACGCTGGGGAGATCTGCCTTGACAGCCCCACGGCCCCCGGCTAGGCTCGCGAGCCGATGAGGAAACCTGCCGCGTCGAGCCGCGAGCCGCTTCTCGCCCGCGCCGGGATGGCGCTCGCGGACGGCTGCGATCGCTACTTCCCGGACGCCTTCGTGTTCGCCCTGGCGGCGGTCCTGATGGTGGTCGCGGCCGGCTTGGCCCTGGGCGAGCGGCCGGGCACGCTGGTGGCGGAGTTCGGCGGCGGCTTCTGGGCCCTGGTCCCGTTCACCATGCAGATGATGCTGGTGATCGTCGGCGGGTTCGTGGTCGCCTCGGCGCCGCCGATCGCGCGGCTCATCGAGCGCCTGGCGACCCTGCCGCACTCGCCGCGCGTCGCCGTCGCCTTCGTCGCTTTCTTCGCCATGACGACGTCGCTGCTCTCCTGGGGGCTGTCGCTGGTGTTCACCGGGCTCCTGGTGCGCGAGATCAGCCGGCACGTGCGGGGGATCGACCACCGGGCGCTGGGCGCCGCCGCCTATCTCGGGCTGGGGAGCGTCTGGGCGCTCGGGCTTTCCTCTTCCGCCGCCCAGATGCAGGCGACGAGATCGATGCTCCCGCCGGACCTCCTCGCCATCACCGGCGTCCTGCCCTTCACCCAGACGATCTTCCTCTGGCAGAGCCTGGCGACCGCGGCGATCCTGATCGCCGTATCGGTGACGGTCGCCTTCTTCTCGTGTCCCAATCCGGAGCGGGCCCGCACGGCGGAGGCGGCCGGCATCCGCTACGAGCCCCTGGTCGTGGAGCGCCGGCCCCCGAGGACTCCGGGCGAGCGCCTCGACGACAACCCGATCCTCGGCCTGGCCGTCGCCGCGCTCATGCTCGCGGCGCTGGGGCTCGACATCGGCAAGAAGGGGGGGATCGCCGGGCTCGATCTCAACACCTTCAACTTCGCCTTCCTGGCGCTCGGACTGCTGCTTCACGGCCGGCCGCGATCCTTCCTGACCGCGGTCTCCAAGGCGGTTCCAGCAACCTCCGGCGTCCTGATCCAGTTTCCCTTCTACGCCGGCATCTTCGGCATCATCTCCAAGACGGCGATCGCGACCGTTCTGGCCGACCTCTTCGTGAAGCTGTCGACCAAAGGGACCTTCCCGATCGTCGTCGGGATCTATTCGGCCGTCCTGGGCTTTTTCATCCCCTCCGGCGGCGGCAAGTGGATCGTCGAGGCCCCGTACGTCATGAGCGCCGCCAACGCCCTCCAGGTCCATCTCGGATGGACGGTGCAGATCTACAATGCCGCCAAGGCGCTCCCGAACCTGATCAACCCTTTCTGGATGCTGCCGCTGATGGGGATCCTGCACGTACGCGCCCGCGATTTGGCGGGTTTCTCGATCCTGCAGCTCCTGGTTCACGCGCCGATCGTGCTCTTTCTCTGCTGGTTCTTCGCGCGCACCCTCGTCTACCTGCCGCCGATCGTCAACTGATCAGAGGCGAATTCTGCAGCGCGGGCTCGAAGAACTTGCGCCGTGGCGGCGCCTAGGAGCCTGTCCGAGTACCGGAGGCGGCTGGGGCCGCCTCCGGACCTGCAAGCGGGGGGCGGACGCCTTCACGCCGCCTTGACGGCTTTGTCCTTTTTTCCTCCCTCGACGACCTCGACAGGCACCTTGTGCTGCGTCTCGAGGCCGACGGCCGGCATGGCGATCTCCAGCACGCCGTTCTGGAAGAAGGCCTTGACCTGCTCCTTCTTGACGCCCTCCGGGAGCTCGAACGAACGCTCGAACCGCCCCTGCGCGATCTCCTCGATGAACAGATCCGCCTCCTCGACGTGGCGCTCCTCGCGTTTCTCGCCCTTGATGATGAGGCGGTTACCGACGACCGCGACCTCCACCTGCTTCGGATCGACACCCGGCAGCTCGGCTTTCAGGATGAGCTGCTTGTCTTTCGTGAAGCACTCGATGGCCGGAGTGAACGTGGTCGCCTCGGCCAGCTTCGGCAGCAGCCGGCGCGGGGTCAAATCGGCGGGCCTCTCCTGGACGCCGCTCATGAAGCGCCGGAAGATGCCGTCGAAGTCCCTCCAGGTCTCGAACATCTCGGCGAATGGATCGTACCTTCTGAACATGGTGACCTCCTTTCTTCGTGCTTCCTCCTCGCATCACTCCTGTTCCGCGCTCTCATCGAGCGCGCGCGCCGTCTCGGACCAGCCATAGGCGGTCGGCGGCTGCATCGGTCGGGACAGCTCGTTCATCTCCTGGCAGCGAAGGCAGAGCGCCGCCTCGGGGAGCGCCTCCAGTCTCGCGCGGTGGATGGGCGCGCCGCAGCCGGAGCAGAGGCCATACGTGCCCTCCCGCAGGTGCCGCAGCGCCTCCTCGAGCAGGCCGGCCCGCTGCACCAGCCAATCGACGAGCTGGGTGCGCAGCTCCACCTCTTCGACCACGTGCGCCGCGTCAACCGCTTCGCTGATCGGGGTGTTGTCCCCGCCGGACTCGAGCTCCTCGGGCCGCGGCTCCCCTCGGAGAGACGCGATCCACCTCAAAACGCCGGCGAGATCGGCTTGGAGCTTTCTGCGAATCCCGTCTTCGAAGGTCGTCATGGGATCCTCCCAATAGAAATACAAAGCAATGCCCGTGCCAGTCGGGAGGAGGCAGACTCGGACAGGCTCCTAGCGACGGGGAGCGAAGGTTCCGGGGATCGGCGGGCCGGCCTCGCGATTGAAGGCGGCCGGGTCGAGAGCGAAGAACTGCAGCAGGGTTGCCGCGATGTCGGACTGATGGACCGTCGGCGCCGGGGCGACTTCGCCTCGGTGTGGCGTATCGGGCCCGATGACGGCGACCCAGATATCCTCGGACCCCTCGATGCCCTCGCCATGATCGACCCAATCGGCGGGCCGCACCCCCCGGCCGTGGTCGGTGGTGATGATCAAGGTGGTTCGCCCGCGGTACTTATCGGAGGCCTCGATCGCCTTCCAGAGATCGCGCAGGAAACCGTCGAAGACGTTCAGATAGTCGAGCAGCCGGTCGTAGCGGCGGGCGTGCGCCCAGTCGTCCGTCTCGTCGAGGGCGATGTAGAGCAGGCGCGGACGCTGGGTGCGCAGATACTCGAGCGCCAGGCCAAAGGTGATGGCGTCGCTCCGGCCCTCTTCCCAGAGCGCCATCACCTGAAACTGCAGCTCGTCGAGGATCGCCGTCTTGGGCGTCGCGATCCCGGGCGGCATCTTTTCGTAGCCCGCGTTGGTGAAGAAGGCCCCGTCGCGAACCGACGACAGCGCTCCGAAGCCGACCCACGATCCGATTGTGGCGACCTGCCGCGGGCCGAGTCGAAGGGCCCGCTGCACATGCTCGAGGACCGTCGTCCGCGGCGCGCGGCGGATGTCGTTGCTGGTGATCTCCGGCTGTGGCTGGCCGGTAAGGATCTCGGCGTAGCCGGGCGCCGAGAAGAGCAGCGGGTTCGTGACCACCACCCGGCTCCCCTTGTCGCGGTCGCCGAGCACGACCCCCTGCGGCGCCAGCGTGCCCCAGAAGAACGGCATCAGGGCCGCCCGCCGCTCCTCAGGGGTCGGCCTCCAGAAGCGCGCCTGCGCCCGATCCTTATCGTAGATGCCGGAGCGCTTGTCGTTCTCGGAAATGACCGGATCCATCCCGCTGAACAGCTCCTGGATCCGCAGACCGTCGATGGTGATCAGGATGACGTTCTCGGTCCGGCCCTTCGGGAGCGCCGCTTTGGGTTCATGGGCGATCCGGGCGGGCCGCGACGGCATGACCGGCCGCGGTGTCGTGACCGGCTGCGGCGCCGCGCCGACGAGCATCACCGTCATGCCGAGCAGGGCGCAAGGCCATGGCGCGCGGCGGATCCGGTCCGGGGCCCTTCTCATGCGCTTTGCGGGGCGCGGGCTCGCCGGCGGGCGGGCGGCCGCGGCGCCTTCTTGGAGGCCCGCCGGGCGTCAGGCGCGCGCTGGAGCTCGGCGAGGGTCAGGTCGACGCGGGCGAGGCCCTTCAAGGTGTACTCGAGATCGTAGCCGTAGCCGAACCGCAAGTAACGTCCGATGCCGAAGTGGGCCCCGGGGGTGATCAGGACCGAACGCTCGAGCCGGAGCTTATCGAACAGGGCGGCCGAAACGATCGGTAGATCGTAGCGCACCAGGGCGATGGCGCCGGCCACCGGCGGGATGTAGTCGAAGATGTCGTCGTGGGTTCGGATCCAGTTCTCGAGACGGGGCAGGTTGGCGCGCAGGATCGAGCGGGTGCGCGCGATAATCACCTCGCGCCGGGACGGCTCCATGACGATCGCCGCCAGCTGGTCGGAAAGATAAGTCGGGGTCAGCGTGGTGTAGTCGTGATATCCCCAGAGCCGCGCGACCACCTTGGGCGGGCCGATGATCCAGCCGGTCCGCAGCCCCGGCAGGCCGAACGCCTTGGAGAGGCCGGCGGTGACCAGCACCTTGTCGTACCGTCCCCAGAAGGTCGGCGTCGTCCGCCCGTCGAGCTCCGCGCCGCGATAGACCTCATCCGAGACGATAAAGGCGCCGACCCGCCGCGCCGCCCGCACGATGGCGTCCATCTCATCTTCGGTCAGGACGGCGCCGGTCGGGTTGTTCGGATTAGTGACCAGGATGGCGCGGGTTTTCTTGCTGACCGCGCGTTTGAGACTGTCGAGGTCGAGGGCCCAGCGGCGGCCGCCGTTCGCCCCGTGCGACTCGACCAGCCGGAATGCGTCGGCGCCGCCGCCGAAGGCGCGCGCCAAACCCCGGGCTTGCAGGTAGTTCGGGATCATGACCGCAGCCCGGTCGCCCTTCTCGAGCAGCCCCCAGAGAGTGGTGAAATTCGCTTCCGACCCGCCGTTCTGCACCAGCACATGATCGCGCGTCGCCCCCGCGCCATAGAAGCCGGCGATCCGCTCGCGCAGCAGCTCCGAGCCGTTGGCAGGCGGATACTTCATGCGGAGACCTTTCAGCCACTCCGCATCCCTGACCCCCTCGATGATCTCGCCTACCTGAAGGGGCAGGACGCCGCTCTCCGAAAGGTTGTAGTCGACCTGGTTCTCATACAGGCACTGCGTCCTCTCCATCTCGAAGCGGTCGATGCGCATGGCCGGCGGAATCCTCCCTGAAAGCGGGCTCTCGATAGGGGCAAGAATAGCAGAGACGCGGGGCGGCTCCAACCGCCCTGCCCGCGGATCTATCCCCGGGCGACGGAGGCGCTGGCTCTTGCGCCGCAGGCGAGGGTGCGCTCGATCAGCAGCGCCAAATCGCCTTCCGTGGTGCGGTAGTTGATGATGCAGGCCCGCAGCGCGAAGCGGCCCCGCACCCGGACGTTCGAGACAAAGACCCGCCCCTCGGCCTGCAGCGCCAAAAGCAACGCCTCATTGATCCGATCCAGATCGGCTTCGGGCAGGCGCGGCCCGGACGGGACGTAGCGGAAGCAGACGATGCTCAGGCCCGAAGCCAGCATCTGAAGCCGGGGCGCCTTCCGGATCCTCTCTTGAAGGGATCCCGCCAGACGCAGATCCGACTCGATGGCCGCCGAGAGCGCCGCGGCGCCGAGGTACTTCAAGGTCAGCCAGATCTTGAGCGCCCGGAACCGCCGTGACAGCTCGGGCCCGTAATCCCAGAAGGCGAAGTTCTCGAGCTCGGTGCGGCCGAAGGTGCGAGTGTAGTCGGCCTCGAGGTGGAAGGCGCGGCGCGCCGCGGCCGGGTTGCGGTAGAGGATGCAGCCGGCATCGAGCGGAGCGTAGAGCCACTTGTGCGGATCCAACGCGACCGAGTCGGCGAGGCCGATGCCGCGCAGGAGCGCGTGGGCCGATGGCGCCAGGAGCGCGAAGCCGCCGTAGCAGGCGTCGACATGGAGCCACAGCCTCTCGCGCCGGCAGAGCCGCTGAATCTCCCGCAGGGGATCGACGGCGCCGGTGTTGACGCTGCCGGCGCTGGCGACGACGCAGAACGGTCGCAGGCCCGCACGCCGATCCCGCCGGAGCATGTCGCGCAACGCGCGCGGGTCGAGCCGGAGCGCCCGATCGGTCGGGACCGGCCGCACCTGATCGCTGCCGATCCCGAGGAGCGCGGCGGCCTTCTGGATCGATCCGTGCGCTTCGGCCGAGGCATAGAGCGCCAGGCGCGGCCCGCGCAACCGCTGCAGGCCCGTGGCGCCGAGATCCTCCCGCGCCGCGGCGTCGCGGGCCGCCGCCAGGCCGCAGAAGTTGGCCAGCGACCCCCCGCTGGTCAAAAGGCCCAGGGCGCCGCGCGGGAAGCCGACGATCTCCCGGATCCAGTCGAGGACCTCGAGCTCGACCTCCGTCGCGCCGGGCGCCGATCGCCACGAGGTGAGGTTCTGGTTCAGGACCGAGGCGAGGTAGTCGGCGATGGCGCCGATCTCGGTGCCGGGAGGATTGACGTACCCCCAGAATCGCGGACTGTCGTTGCGCCGGCACCCGTCGAGGAGATGCTCGAGGTCGCGGCGCAGCCGCGCGAGATCCTGACCCTCCCAGGGGAGCGGCTCGCGTCGTCCGGCACGCCTCGCCGCCCGGCGCGGCAGCGGCAGAATCGGCCCGCTGGCGCGATCCCGCCGGTAGCGCCCGAGCAGCTCGCCGAACATTTTCTCGAGCCTGTCGAGCTCGCTCCGTGAAGGTTGAAGCGGCGTGCGGCGCGCGCGGAGAGTTTTCGGTTCGGGCATGGCGCGGGAATTGTAGCCCATCCCCGGGACGCCGAATTGCCCGCTTGCCCGCGATGAAATTCGGAGTACTCTACGGTCTTCATGAACTTTGAGGAGGCCCGCGATGAAAGCCGCCGTCGTTCCCGCCCTGCATGGCAAGTGGGAGGTCCGTGAAGTCCCCACCCCGACACCCGGCCCCGGCCAGGTGCTGATGAAAATCAAGGCCAGCGGTCTGTGCTACACCGACGTGCACATCACCGAGGGGATGCTGCCCGCCCGCTTCCCGCGCACGCTCGGACACGAACCGGTCGGCGAGATCGTGGCGCTCGGCGCCGGAGTGACGACCCGCAAGATCGGCGATCGGGTCGGGGTCGCCTGGGTCCAGGGTTCCTGCGAGCGCTGCGAATGGTGCCGGCGCGGCAAGCCGATCTTCTGCGCCGAGCCGGTGGTCACCGGAATCACCACGCAGGGAGGGCACGCCGAGTTCATGCTGGCCCAGGCGTCGGCGACGACGCTGATCCCCGAAACCCTCTCCTACGAGCAGGCGGCGCCGATCTTCTGCGCCGGCTACACGGTCTGGAGCGGCCTGCGGCTCGCCGACCCGAAGCCTCAAGAGAGGATCGCCGTGGTGGGCGTCGGCGGCCTCGGGCATCTCGCGGTGCAGTACGCCAAGGCCGCCGGCTTCACCACCATCGCCGTGACGCATTCGAAAGACAAGGAGCCGCTGGTCCGCAAGCTGGGCGCCGACGAGGCGGTGGCGGACGGCAAGGGGCTCATGAAAGCGGGCGGGGCCGACGTCATCCTCGGGACGACCAACTCGTATGCCTCGCTGACCGACGCCCTCAAGGGTCTGCGGCCCGACGGCCGTCTCGTGGTGATGGGGGCGTCGGGCGAGTCGATCCCGGTCACCGGCGAGCTGATCTTCAAGCGCGGTCGGGTGCTCGGCTCGATGCAGAACGGCGTCGAGTACCTGCACGAGGCGCTCGAGTACGCCGCGCTCGGACGGGTGAAGGTGATCGCCGAGACCTTCCCGCTGGCCGAGGTCGGACGCGCCTACGAACGGGTGGTCGCCGGCTCGGTCCGCTTCCGGGCGGTGATCACGAACTGAGATGATTCGGCTGAGCGGCGTGACCCGGTCGTACGGCGTCCACGAGGTCCTCAAGGGGATCGACTGGAGCATCGGCCCGCGCTCGCGCATCGGGCTGGTCGGTCCCAACGGGGCCGGCAAGACCACGATTCTAAGAGTCATCGCCGGGCAGGAGGAGAGCGACCGGGGCTCGGTCGACATCGTCCGCGGCACGAGCATCGCCTATCTGCCCCAGGAGGGGGCCCGCCTCGTCGAAGGGACGGTTCTCGATGCGCTCCTCGCCCCCTTCGCCGATATCGCCGCCATGGAGATGGAACTGGAGAAGATGCACGACGAGATGTCGACCGCCACCGGCGAGCGGCTCGAGACGCTGACGCGCCGGGCCGGCGATCTGCAGCACCGCTTCGAGGCCAAGGGGGGCTTCGAGCTCGAGACCCGCGCCAAGGCGATCCTCGGCGGGCTCGGCTTCGCGCCCGATGATCATGCCCGCCCGCTGCGCGAATTCTCCGGTGGGTACCGGATGCGCGCCTCGCTCGGCGCGCTCCTCCTCCAGAAGCCCGACTGCCTGCTGCTCGACGAGCCGACCAACCACCTCGACCTCGAGGCGATCGGCTGGCTGGAGAACTTTCTCGGCGATGTCGGCTCGGCGCTGGTGATCGTGTCGCACGACCGCACCTTCCTGAACCGCCTGGTCACCCAGATCGCCGAGCTCGACTCGGGCCACCTGACCCTGTGGTCCGGGAACTACGACCGTTTCCGGGCCGACAAGGAGATCGCACGCGCCCTGGCCCTGAAGCGGGCCGCCTCCGAGGCGCACCTCGTCGAGGGGATCGAGCGCTTCATCGAGCGCTTCCGCTACAAGGCGACCAAGGCGCGCCAGGTTCAGAGCCGGATCAAGATGCTGGAGAAGATGGAGCGCACCGAGGTGATGGCGGAGGAGCAGGGTTGGAGCTTCTCCTTCCCGCCGGTGAGCCGATCGGCCCAGCGCGTGGCTCTCCTGTCGGGCGTGTGCAAGTCGTATAGCGGACGCGAGGTGCTCAGGGCGCTCGACGTGGAGATCTGGCGCGGCGACCGGGTGGCGCTCGTCGGCCCGAACGGCTGCGGGAAGAGCACCCTTCTGCGGCTCGTCGCCGGGCGGGAGCCGGCCGACGCCGGCATTCTCGAGATCGGCGACAAGGTGGTCCTGCATTACTTCGCGCAGCATGTCCTCGAGACCCTGACGGCGGGGCGGACCGTGCTGGAGGAAATGCAGGCCTGGGCGCCCGGGAAGAGCCCGGGACAGCTGCGGTCGCTGCTGGGCATTTTTCAGTTCTCGGGCGACGACGTCTTCAAGAAGGTCCAGGTGCTCAGCGGCGGCGAGAAGAACCGCCTGGCCCTCGCCCGGCTGACGCTCGACCCGGGGAACTTCCTGCTCCTCGACGAGCCGACCAACCACCTCGACCTGCCGACCCGCGAGGCTCTCGAGGAAGCCCTCGCCGGCTACGGCGGCACGCTCCTGTTCGTCTCCCACGATCGCTATTTCATCAACAAGGTGGCGACCCGCGTGGCGGCGTTCCAGGACGGCAAGCTCTTGATGTCCGACGGCGGCTACGATGACTACGTGACGGCCTCGCGCGCAGGCGAACCGGCGAAAGGATCGCGGAGCCCGGCGCGGGCGCGGCCGTCCCGGGGCCCGGAGACGGCGCGCCCGAAACGGAAGGAAGGCGCGATCTCCAAGGCCGTCCCCGAGGCGCGGCCGAGCGTTCCACCCTCCAAGCCGGCGGGAGCTTCGGCGCTCCCCGCCACCGGCGCCGAGGCGGGGCGGCCCGGCCGCGAGCAGCGGCGCGTCCGGGCCGAGGCGCGCAATCTCCACCACCTCGAGACCCGCGGCGCCCGCGAGCGCGTCGCGAAGCTGGAAGCGGCGATCCTGCCGCTCGAGACCCGCTTCAAGGAGATCGAGGCGGCCATGGCCGCCCCCGAGACCTACAAGGAATCGGGGCTCGCGCGCCGCCTGGGCGAGGAAAAGAAGCAGATCGAGATCGACCTGGCCCACCTCTATGACGACTGGGACGACGCGACCTCAAAACTCTAACCCGGATTTCTCACCGGTCTTCTGCTGCGACCAGGCTAGCGGTACGAAGCGTCCGGGTACAGGAGCTTCAGCAGCATCCCGAACGCCGGCTGATAAACGAAGTCGAACAGCCGCCAGGCCACCATCAGCCCCAGGAACGACATCATCGGCTGACGCCTCAGACGCGCCATGAAAACGCCGACCGGGCCGGGGAACAACCCCTCGACGATGCCGGCGCCGTCCATCGGCGGCAGCGGCAGGAGGTTGAACAGGCAGAGCAGGAGATTGAGGTTGAGGGCAACCGACAGCAGCAGGGCGGCCGGTGTGGCGAGCGACCCGGCCGCCGTGCCCGCGGGTGGCTGCACCAGCTGGCTGAAATTGATCCGCTCGGGTGCGACGAAGAGCCCCATCGCCAGGAGCAGCTTGAGAACGATGAAGGCGGTGATGGCGAGCACCAGGTTACCCGCCGGGCCGGCCGCCGACATGGCTGCCAGCCGGCGCGGGTGCTGCTGGCCCCAGCGAGGGTCGTACGGCGACGAGGCCCAGCCCATCATCCA
Source organism: Acidobacteriota bacterium (assembly GCA_041486695.1). Taxonomy (GTDB): domain Bacteria; phylum Acidobacteriota; class Polarisedimenticolia; order Gp22-AA2; family Gp22-AA2; genus JBGPLZ01. The sequence goes on from JBGPLZ010000035.1 coordinate 17,563, forward strand.
GCCCGATCCGAAGTAGGTCAGGAGCGGGAAAATGATCGTCCCGAACGGCTCGCGCCTCATGTGCGGCAGCGGATTGAGCGACACCTGCCCGCCGCGATAGGCGGTGTCGTCCCCTCCCAGCCAGGCGACGAGCGCGTGGCCCGCCTCGTGCATCGTGAGCGAGAACAGGAAGACGACGTACCAGATCGCGAAACGGGCGAACGGTTCGGTCCCTTCCATCAGCACTCCTCGCCGCCGCGCCCGAGGCTCATGAACTGCGCCGCGGCAGCGGCACGCCGTAGAGCGACGCGAGCCGCCCGACCGGGTAGAGCCCGAGGCGCGGGTCCTCGAACCGGGATCGGCGGTAGAAGAACTCGAGCCGCTCCTCGGGACTCGCGGCGAAGCCCGGCTCCTCGGCGAGGCGCCGCTCGAACTCCCGCTTCAGATCCGCGTCGGCGTCGAGCATCGAGCGAGCCAGCGGCTCGAGGACGTAGGACTCGCCATACTCCTTCCGCTCGAAGATGGCGTTGAAGAATCCCCAGGCGAGCGCGGAGTCGGGCGCCTCCGGCTCGAGCCAATGGACGGCGACGCGCGACGCGCGCTGGTCGAGGGGAACCACGACCGAGCCGGCAGGGAACGACAGCCGCTGGCGCGCCGACCGGCAGCGGAATCCGGGGGTCGTGGAACCGGGTCTCCCCTCTCCTGGATTGAACAACACCTGGCGCCCCTCGAACGGATGGTCCAGCCAGCGGGCTTCGTCGCAGCGATAGGTCTCGACCTCCCCCTCCCAGGCGGCCGTGGTCCGCAGCAGCGCCAGACCGTGCGCCTCCAGGACCTCGATCACCCGGCTCCAGGCGGCCGGGACGATGTAGGCGGCGGGCGGGGTTACGGCGAGACGAACCAGAAGTCCGCGCGGCCGCGGGATCGTCAGGTCGATCGGATCGTGAGAGTAGCGGATGATGTCCGTTCCGGCGATCGGACTCTCCTGCCGCTCGAAGCGATAGCCGCGCAGAACGAACGGCTCCGATTCGATTTCCGGCTCGAGCCGCAGCGGGATCGGGGCCCGGGGGCCGGAGCGACGGCCGGCGGCGATGGTGGCGGAATCGGCTTCCCGGTTCAGTCGGACCAGGGTCGCTGCGTCGCGGTTCACCAGCTCGAGGGCCGCCCGCAGCAGCTCGTACGTGCCGGTGGCGCGGGTCCGGTAGTCCTTCAGCATGTGGGTCTCGACCAGGATCCCAAGCCGGTTCTGCACGATCGTATAACCGGTCGAGAAGCGCGGCGGCGACTGGGCGAGAACCATTCCTTGCGAGGGGTCCTGGTCGTTTTTCAACGCGATGTAGGGGCCGATCACGTGGCCCGTCCGGCCGACCATGTCGAGCAGGGCCGGCGCGAGCGTGCCTCGCATATAGGCGGCGAGACCCGGCGCGACGTCGGGCCCGGTCTCGGTCTGGATCGTGGTGTCGTACTGGTAGTCGGCGCCATCGGTGACATGCGTATCGATGAACAGGTCCGGCAGCCATCTGTTCCAGAGCCGGAGGAACGCCCGGGTCTCGGGGGCGTCCGCCTTCATATAGTCCCGGTTCAGATTGAGATTGGCGGCCTGCGTGCGCCAGCCGGTCTCAGCAGGACCGTTCTGGTTGATCCGGTTGTCCGGTCCGAAGCGCTCGTGTCCGTCGACGTTGTAGATCGGGATCACCAGCAGCACCGCCCGGCGGAGCAGCGCGGCGCGCTCCCGCGTGATCATCAGATCGCGCAGCAGGGCCAGGCAGGCGTCCTTGCCATCCATCTCCCCCGCGTGGATGGCGTTCTGGATCAGAACGATCGGGCGGCCGGCGCGACGCAGGGCCGCCGGGTCGAACCGACCGTCGAGCGAGACCGCGACCGCCACCAGGTCGCGTCCCTCGACGCTCCTGCCGAAGGTCTCGATCCGTAACTGCTTCGGCGCCGCGGCCTGGAGCCGGCGCAGGTATTTCATCGTGGCATCGTAACGAGGGGTCGTGCGGTATTCATCGCGCTCCGCCGGCGTGGCCCAGTCGGCGGCGGCCACGCGCCCCGGCCCGGCCGCGAGCGCGCTCCGGAACAACCCCGATGCGCCGAACGAGAGCGCGGCGAGCGTCACGACGAGGAGCGGCGCGGGCCTCATCGCGGTGGCAGGTTCAGGAGGGCGCAGAGGATCTGCGCCTGGTACAGCGCATCGTAATCGGCCCGGTGAACCTGGCGATGATCCTGTTCCGGGAGGCCGGGCAGTAGCTTCTGCAGCGACTCCTTGCTGGTCTCGAACCAGCCGATCAGCAGGCGCCCCATCGCCAGGGACTTGATGTCGAGCGCTTTGTAGCCGAAGGGATTGGGAAGGCGGGCGACCTCGAAGTAGTAGGAGATGTAGGACCAGTCGAAGCCGGCATTGTGCCCGACGAACACCGCCCGCCCGCCGCGCTGGCGCTCCCCGACGAAGCGCGCCAGATCCCGCATCGCTTGGTCCGCCTGGACCCCCTCGCGCTCGAGTCGCTCGCGCGGGATGCCGTGCACCGCCATCGCGTCCGGATCGAACCCGGGAGCGATCGGCTTCAGCTCGACGTAGAAAAGATCCTCCTCCGGCTCCCATCGGCCCGCGCGGCTGCGGACCGGGACGGCGCCGATCGAGACCATGTTGTAGAGCGCCGGGACCGGACCCGAGGCTTCGATGTCGATGCTGAAGTAAACCACGGCGTCCGCCGACCCGGCCTTCGAAGCGGTCACCGGACGGCCGGAGCCGGTTCGAACCGGGTGAACGGCAGCGGTTGAGCGTTCGTCGCGTCCACGACACCAGCCAGGATCGCCCCATCGCTGATACTGAACTCGACCAGCGCGCGCGCGGCGCCGGCCGGCAGCCCGGAGATCCTGAACCAGCCGATCGAGTGGTTCTGCGCCAGCCGCTCGGAGACGCCCCGCACGAGATGCAGCCGGATCTCGCTCGGCCCCTCGCCGCTGGTGCTCAAGGTCAGGATGTGCCGCGCGGGGGCCCGGCGACCGCGGCGCAGAAGAGGCAGAAAGGAGCCCGGCGGCGATTCAAGGCCGAAGTCCTCGACCAGGACGCCATCGCTCCCGATGGCCGGTGAGGCCGGCTCGATTTCCTGCTGTGACGCGATCGCGGTCCGCAGCGCCAGCGCCACCGCGGCGACCGGGCTGGAACCCGTCGTCGCGCCATCGGCGCCGGGCGGGAAGCCCCCCGAGGCTTCGACCCGGCCCAGGCCGGGCCAGGGCGCGCCCTCCCGGGGTTGGGTGAGGCCGCGCGGGCCGACGAATGGGGCTGCGACGCCGAGAGCCAGAATCACTCCGGCGGCAGACCAGCGGGCTGCGACGGGACCCATCGAACCTCCTAGGAGCCTGTCCGAGTCATAGCATGGGTCGCGTTCGTGGCGCCGCGGGGTCGGCCGCGAGGCGCCGAGGCGATGCCCGGGACGGCGGCGGTCATTCTAACGCAACCGCGGGTCTGGCCGGCTCGCGGTTCAAACGCGGGGATGCCGGTCGACGCGCGCGATCCAGTCGACGACGCGCGGATGGCTCGTGCCAGGCTGCTGGGCGCGCACCAGCACCTGATGGAAGAGCTCGGTGTCGTCCTCGTCGTGGAGGGTGGCGTACTTGACGAACGGGAAGGCGGCGATGTCGGCCGCCGAAAACGTCCCGTGCAGGTAGTCGCGCCCCGCAAGCATCATCTCGAAGAGATCGAGATGCGACTGCAGCGCGCGGCTCAGGCGCTCGATACGCGCCGCATCGCGGGCCCCCTCCGGCTTCTCCAGCTCCTCGGTGATTTCGTTCGGGGGACGCTTCCAGACCCGGTTGAACCAGTCGATGAACAGCAGGCAATCGGCGCGTCTCGCGGGGTCTTTGGGATACAGCGCCGGCCGATCCGGGAAGCGCTCCTCCAGGTGGCGGACGATCTCCATCGAGTCGTAAACCACTCTGCCGTCATCGACGAGCACCGGGACCAGGCCCTGCCCGCTGACCTTGCGGACCAGGGCCCGGTCATCGGACGGAACGTAGATCGACTCGGCCTGAAGCCCCTTGTGGGCCAGCGCCAGCGCGACGCGCTCGACGTTGGTCGAATGGTGGATGCGATAGAAGGTGAGCATGCGCCCCTCCGTGTCGGAGGATATTCTATCTTCGGTGGCCCCGGAACGGCCGCCGGCCCTATAATAGAGTCGCTTTGTTTCCCGGAGGGACGTGCGCCATGGACCGACTCGACGACGATCAGGTCAAGGCCAGGATCAAGAAAATCCTGGACGAGATGATCAATCCGGCCGTCGCCGGGCATGGGGGTTTCGTCGAGCTCCTCGACGTCAAGAACGACTTCGTCTACCTGATGCTCGGAGGCGGCTGCCAGGGTTGCGGCATGGTCAACGTCACCCTGAAGCACGGCATCGAGGCGACTCTCAAGGAAGAGATCCCGCAGATCGCCGGGGTCATCGATCAGACCGACCACGCGGGCGGCCAGAACCCCTTCTACCAGCCCGCCAAGTAGGCGCGTTCCGGCCCCATGGGCAACAGCCTGAAGAGTCCCGGCGCCCTCCTGCTCGTTTCCTGTTACGAGCTCGGGCATCAGCCGCTGTCCCTCGCCTCTCCGATCGCGCTGTTGCGCCAGGCCGGCTACCGTCCGGCGACCCTCGATCTGGCGGTGGAGAGGCTTCGCCCCGGAGCCGTGAAGCGGGCGCGATTCATCGCCATCGCCGTGCCGATGCACACCGCCCTCCGGATCGGCACGCAGGCGGCGGAGCGAATCCGCGCTTTGAATCCGGAGTGCGTGGTCTGTTTCTACGGCCTGTATGCGACCCTCAACGCCCCGGCGCTGCTCGAGAGATCCGCCGACGCGGTCATCGGGGGCGAGTCCGAGGAGCCGCTGCTTGGTCTCGTCGAGGCGATCGAGGGCACCCGCACGGAGCCCGCCCCGGCCGGCGGCCTGGCCGGACTGGCGAGGTCCCTCGGCGTCCCTGGGGTCCGGACCCGGGAGCACCACGCCCCGCCCTGGCTGCGGAAAATCCCCTTCGCGGTGCCGGAACGCGACCTGCTGCCGCCGCTTCGAAGCTACGCGCGCCTGGACCATGGCGGCGAGAGCCGCCTGGCGGGCCACGTCGAGGCGAGCCGCGGCTGCCTTCACCACTGCCGTCATTGCCCGATCCCTCCCGTCTACGGCGGCCGCTTCTTCGTCGTGCCGCGGCAGATCGTTCTGGCCGACCTGCGCAACCAGGTGGCGGCCGGCGCGCGGCATATTACATTTGGAGACCCCGATTTCCTGAACGGGCCCGTCCACGCCATGGAGATCGCGCGCGCCCTGCATGCCGAGTTCCCGTCCCTGACGTTCGATGTCACGGCCAAGATCGAGCATCTCCTCAAGCATCGCGCCCTCCTTCCCGAGCTGGCGCGGCTCGGCTGTCTGTTCGTCGTCTCGGCGGTCGAGTCGCTCAACGACACCATCCTCGGCATCCTGGACAAGGGGCACACGCGCTCCGACGTTGTCCTGGCGCTGCGGTTGACCAGCGACGCCGGGATCACCCTGCGTCCTTCATTCGTCCCATTCACGCCCTGGACCTCCCTGTCGGATTACCAGGAGCTGCTCACCTTCATCGAGGCCGGCGACCTGATCGGGCACCTCGACCCCGTACAGCTTTCCATACGCCTTCTGGTGCCGCCGGGATCGCTGCTCGTCGAGCATCCCGCGATGCGTCCTTTCCTCGGTCCGCTCGACGCCGACCGGTTCACCTATCTCTGGGCGCACCCCGATCCGCGGCTCGACCGGCTGCAGCAGGAGGTCGCCGACCTGGTCGCCGGCGCCGCTGGCGATCACGAGGAGGCGCACCTCACGTTCGCAAAGATCAAGGCCCGCGCCGCGGCCGGCCGGGAGGACGGTCCCCTGCCGCTTCCGAGGCCTCCGGATCGTCGCGACAAGGGCCGCCCGCCGAGGCTGACCGAGCCATGGTTCTGCTGAGCGGAACCCACCCAGGGTCAGTTGGACCCTTTGAGAAGCGCCCGGATCACCGTGTCGGCGAAGGCCGGGGGCAGGAAGGCGGAGAAGCGCGGCGTGGCGAGGTAGGATCGGATCGCCTGCCGGTAGCCCTCGTAGGTGGCGGCGGTCATCCCCACGAGGTGCTCTTCCAGCTCGGCGTCCGAGGCGAAGCGGCGCCGGTCGATGAACGCCCCGGCATCGACGTACGCGGTGATGTTCGAGGCTCCCCAGTAGATCGGCACGCAGTCGGCGCGCATGCAGTCGAAGATTTTCTCGGTGATGAACCCCGGCGCGTCGCGCATGTTCTCGTAGCACAGTCCGAAGCGGTAACGCGGAAAGAGGTCCCACTTGTGCCGCACCGTGCCGCGATACGACCGGTACGGCTCGGGGTCCCCATCCCGCGGCTCCCAGCCGGTCCCGTACAGATCGAACCGATCGGGTAGGCGGCGCTCGAAATGCCGGATCGTCGCCCGCCGCGCGCCGTACAACTCCTGAGGATGGGTCGAGAGCTTGTTGCCGGAGATGTTCACCAGAAGCTTCTTGCGCTCGAAGGGCCCTGCCGCGACCGCCGGGAAGCGCCCGGCGACCGGCCAGCGGAATTTGTGAAACCTGCCACCGTCGACCCGATCATCGTTCCAGGTCAGCACGGTCCGGAACAGGGCGTGGACCGCCGGGTCCCAGTTGCGCGGCAGGACCACCGGAGGCTCGGCGGTCAAGAGCACCATGCGGTCACCGAGACCTTCCCGCAGGCACTCGGCATAGAGCGGGCGCGCGGGCGCGGCCGGCGGCCCTTTGCGGACCAGGTTCATCACCGCGCGGGCGGCTCGGCGGAGCGGCGAGGGCGGAAGGAGCTCGTCGTGGAAGTCCCAGAAGAGAACTCCCGCGCAGCCGGAGAGAGGCCGATCATCCGCGGTCTCCAGCCGATAGCCGAGGGCCCCGAGACGATCCCGCAGATGCAGGAACGGGTCGGTCACGGCGTCGCGGGCCTCCGGGTTGAAGAGCCTCCCTCCACCATGGCCGGGAAATTGGATCAGGATCGTGCTCAAGGCAGAGTCCGGTGATCCCAGGAGCCATCGACCAGGACGGCGGCATTGGCGCCGCCCCGATACTCGAAGCCGCTGCCGAAGAAGTCGCCGTCGCAGATCTCGAAGCTCGTCTCACCCTCGAGGGCGTCGAGGATCGTCCGTCCCCGATCGCGTGACAGGTGCAGGTCCGCCTGGTAGTCGCCGCTGCTGAGCGGCAGACGGGGGATCCGCAGTCGGAATTCGCCGCGCCCCGTCACCCGGTCGAACGGCCGCCCCACGAGGAGGTTGTGGTGATAGAAGACGCGGATCCCGAGGGCGTTGCGCACGCTCACCGTCGCCGCAACCTGATCGAACGAGCCACCCGGATCGCGGACCTCGTAGCCGAGAACGAAGCTGCAGGCCCGGCCGTTGGGGATGGAGACCGAGGCCTGTCCCGACTCGTCCTCGATCCGGAACGAGGTGAAGCGGATCTCGCCGGTGCCGCCGCGCGCGGCGACCCCCGTCAGGTCGACGACCGCGGCGCGCGGCGCGCCGCCGCGCAGGTAGTCCTCCACGGCGCGATCGATCGGGCCGTCAAACGCCACCCGGCCGGCCTGCAGAACAATGCCGCGGCTGCAGAGGGATTGCACCGCCGCCATGGCGTGCGAGACGAAGAGCACCGTCCGCCCCTGCCGGCCGATGTCGCTCATCGCCCCGAGGCACTTGTTCTGGAAGCGTGCGTCGCCGACCGCCAGGACCTCGTCGACCAGCAGGATCTCGGTCTCCAGGTGGGCCGCGACGGCGAAGGCGAGCCGCACGTACATGCCGCTCGAGTAGTGCTTCACCGGCGTGTCGAGGAAGCGTTCCACCTCGGCGAAGGCCACGATGGCGTCGAACTTGCGGGCGATCTCGGCCCGGTGCATCCCGAGGATGGCGCCGTTGAGGAAGATGTTCTCCCGGCCCGTCAGCTCGGGGTGGAAGCCGGTGCCGACCTCGAGGAGCGACCCCACGCGGCCGGTGATCCGCACTTCCCCGGTGGTCGGCTCGGTGATCCGCGACAGGATCTTCAGGAGGGTGCTCTTGCCGGCCCCGTTCCGGCCGATGACGCCGATCACCTGACCGTGCGGCACTTGGAAGGAGACGTCGCTCAAGGCCCAGAAGGTGCCCGGGGGCGACGGCTCTTCCGAGGGACGTCCCAGAACCGAGGCGATCGTCCGCCAGGGCGCCTGCAGGGCCTCGCTGAGATTGTCGCGAAGCGTCTCGTACCCGCCCCCGCGCCGGCCGAGCCGATAGCGCTTGCCGAGGCCGCTGACCTCGATCGCGGCGCCGCTCATCCCCTCGTCCTCTCGAGTGCTCGTCCCATGCGCGGCCCCTGTCAGACCAGATCGGCGAAGGTCCGCTCGGTCTTCTTGAAATAGATCACTCCGCCCACGAGGAGGAGGATCACCATCACGATCGAGACCAGCAGCATCGGCCCGACCCCCTCCCCCTGGCCGAGAAGGGCCCAGCGGAAGCCTTCCACCACGCCGGCCATCGGGTTGAGCCCGTACAACGGCCGCCAGGCGGCCGGAACCAGGCTGCTGGGGTAGGCGATCGGCGTCACGAACAGCCAGAACTGGGTCAGGAACGGCAGGGTGTAGCGCACATCACGATAGCGCACGTTGAGCGCCGCCAGCCAGACCCCGACCGCAAAGGCGGTCGCCAGCGCCAGCAGCACGAAGGCGGGCAGAAGCAGGATGGCCGCTCCGGGCACGATCCGGTCGTGAATCATCATGCCCGCGAGCACCAGGGAGGCGATCGCGAAGTCGACCAGCCCCGCGAGCACCGCCGACAGCGGCAGGATCAGGCGAGGGAAGTAGACCTTGGTGACCAGGGACTGGTGGGCGATCAAGCTGTTCCCGGAGTCGGTCAACGCGTGGGCGAAGAGCTGCCACGGCAGGAGCGCCGCAAAGGCGAAGATCGGATACGGGACCCCGCCCGACGGGATGCGCGCCAGGCGCCCGAACACCAGGCTGAAGACGAGCATCGTCAAGACCGGCTGCAGCACCGCCCAGGCCGCCCCGAGCGCCGTCTGCTTGTAGCGCACCTTGACGTCGCGCCAGACCAGAAAATAAAGCAGCTCGCGATACTCCCAGATCTCGGCGAGATCGAGAGACACGAGGCCCCGGGATGGGCGGATGACGGTCACGGAAGGCGCGATCGGCTGCGGCTCTTTTGGTCTCACGTCGGCAAACCTATCCCCGGGGCGGGTGCCGTCAAGCAATGCGCAGGGTCAGCCTGCGATGCCCCTCCCGCAGGGCCGCCTCGACCCCGGCGGGCGAGCCGGCCCGGGCGAACAGGAATCCGAGGTAGGAGGCGCCCTCGGGGAGAGGCACGATCGGCTGACCCAGGGCTATGGAGATCGTCACCTCGTCGATCCCCTCGACCGCCCGGGCCTGATCGAGACCGCGCACCTCGCGGAGGATGCCGGCACGCGGGATCGGGATCATCATGACGCCGGCCGGCTGCCGCTCGCGCTCGCAGGCGCTGACATCGTCTCCGAGGGCATGGGCGATGACCAGCTCTTCGAGCGACAGCCCGGTGGCGAAGCGCAGGACGCGGGCGCACAGGCCGCCGATCGAGCGCGCCGCGACTTCGATCACCCACGGTCCCTGCGGATCGAGACGGAGCTCGGCATGGAGCGGCCCCTCGCGCAGGCCCAGGGCGCGCGCCGCCTCGGCCGTCGCCGACGAGATCGCCGCCTGCGTGGCGGCCGGATGCCGCGACGGGGTGACGTAGATGGTCTCTTCGAAGAAGGGACCGTCGAGCGGATCGGGCTTGTCGAAGATCGCCAGCGTCTTCAGCCGTCCGTCGAGCAGCAGCCCCTCGACGGCGACCTCGGCGCCGGGGATGAACTGCTCGGCCAGGATCAGACGCGCCGCGTCGCCCCCCTTCTCGGCCACCTCCGGCAGGGCCAGGAGCGCTGCGATCCTCGTGAAGGCGGCGACGAACTGCTGCTTATCGTCGGCCCGGATGACGCCGCGGCTGGCCGCCAGGAAGGTCGGCTTGAGGACGCACGGGTACTCCTGCTCCGCGGCGCGGATGGCCGGGTCGTCCGTGACGCGCAGCAGCCGGAACCGTGGGGTCCGGACTCCCGCCGCGGCCAGGATCGCGCGGAGGCGATCCTTGTGCCGTGCGGCGCGCGCCGCCTCGGGCGGGTTGTGCGGCAGGCCGAGGGCCTCCGACGCGAGCGCCGCCACCTCGGCGGTGACGTCGTCGGTCGGGACGATCGCGTTCAAGGGATGGCGGGCGGAGAAGGCGGCGATCTGTCCGGCGGCCGTCGAAGGACGGGTGAAGTCGAGGGTGACGGTGGTTGCCGGAGCGACATCCTCGAGAGCCTGCTTTCGATCGGATCCGACGATCGTGTCCACGCCCCGCTTCACGCCGGCCTCGACGAAGTCGCGCGCCTTGTAGGTCGTGGTCGGGAGCAACAGCAGAACGCGCGGCCGTCCCGGCACCGCACCGCTGCCCCGGGCGGGTCTCGAACGCCCCGTCAGACTCGATCCTCCATCGGGATGTAGTCGCGACGCCCCGAGCCGACGTAGATCTGCCGCGGGCGCGCGATCTTCTGCTCCGGGTCGAGGATGTCTTCCTCCCATTGCGCCAGCCACCCCGCCGTGCGCGGGATCGCGAACAGCACCGGGAAGGTCTCGACCGGGAAGCGCATGCTCTGGTAGATGAGCCCCGAGTAGAAGTCGACGTTCGGGTAGAGCTTGCGGCTGACGAAGTAGTCGTCCTGGAGCGCGATGCGCTCCAGCTCCAGGGCGATGTCCAGGAGCGGGTTCGGACCGGTCACCTCGAAGACCTGGTCGGCCATCGCCTTGATGATCTTGGCCCGCGGGTCGTAGTTCTTGTAGACGCGGTGGCCGAAGCCCATCAGCCGGACATCGCCGCCGCTCTCCTTCACTTCCCTGATGAAGGCCGGCACCTTGTCCTTGGACCCGATCTCGCGCAGCATCCTCAGCACCTGCTCGTTGGCGCCGCCGTGGAGCGGGCCGTAGAGGGCGGCGATGGCCGCGGCCGCCGCCGAGTAGGGATCCACCCCCGAGGAGCCCACCCCCCGCATCGCCGAGGTCGAGCAGTTCTGCTCGTGATCGGCGGGGAGGATGAACAGCACTTCGAGGGCCCGCTCCAGGACCGGGTTCACCTTGTACCGGGTCTCGGTCATCCTGAACA
>JBGPLZ010000036.1:0-28420 GCA_041486695.1 Acidobacteriota bacterium
CGTCCAGATCACCGACGCCCGTCCCGATACCGGAGGCCTGTCCGGCGCGACGCCGTCCGAGGCGGTCTCCTGGGGGAAGGTCGATCCCGATAAGCTCGGGGAGTCGGTTGTGGTTTACGCCGACAGCACCATCGCCGTGCCGCTCATGACCGCCTACGCGCTGGCGCGCGTCCAGCCGCGCCCCCTGAAGCGGCTGTACGACCTGCGCGACAAGATGGTCGAGCGGCTGCGGGTCGATTTCCTGGCCGAGCACGAAAAGAAGGCCAGGGCGCACGCCAGGAAGTAGAAACCCACCGGAGCTCCAGCCCCTGTCAGGCCGGCCGTGAGGCGAAGCGGCGAGGATCGAACGGCGTGAGATCGTGCCCGGGCGGCTCGCCGCGAAGCAGCCGGACGATCAGCCGCGCGGTGATCGGCGCCAGCAGGATCCCGTGCCGCAGGTGGCCGCAGGCGTAGTACAGGCCCGGCAGGGAGCCCGGCCCGATCGCCGGCAGGCCGTCGTCAGTCGCCGGGCGAAGGCCGGCCCAGCTGCTGAGGATCGGGGCCCGGGAGAGCTCGGGCGCGAGGGCCGAAGCGGCGGCGGCCAGGCCCGTGATGCCCTCCGCGGTCACCCGGCGGTCGAACCCCACTCGCTCCATCGTGCTGCCGACCAGCAGCCGGCCGTGACCGCGCGGCACCAGATAACAGTCCTCGTCGAACACGACCCGCCGCGGTGCGGACGCGGCGAGCGCGACCATCTGGCCGCGCACCGGATGCGTCGGCAGGGGCGGCACTCCGGCTCCGCCGACCTCGCCCGACCAGGCGCCGGCGGCGATCAGGACCGAGCCGGCCGTGAAGCGCCGCGCCCCCGTTTCGACGCCCTGGATCCGGTCTCCCTCGACGAGCAGGCGCGACGCCGGCAGATCCGGGTGCAGGGCAACCCCGGCGCGCATGGCCGCCGTGGCCAGGGCGCGCACCAGAACCGCGTTGTCGACGCTTCCGTCGCGCTGGAAATAGAGCCCCTCGAGGACGTCCTTCGCCAGTGACGGCTCGACGCGCCGGATCTCGTTTCCGCCCAGCCGCTCGACCGGAAGGCCGGCCGCGCGCTGGAAGCGTTCCTGTTTCTCGAGGCTCTCCAGCGTCGAAGGCCGGCGAGCCACCACGAGGGTGCCGTGATCGGACAGGCGGATGTCGATGCCGCTCTCCTCCCGGACCTCGGCGATGAAGTCGGGATAGAGATCCCGGCTGGCGAGCGCCATCTCCAGGAGGGGACTCGCCGCCTCGGAGTGGATCTGGGCGCTGAGCATGCCGGCCGCGGCGGACGAAGCCTCGCACCCCGGCTCGCCACGCTCCAGGAGGCGCACCGACAGCCCGGCGCGGGCCGCTTCGCGCCCCACGGCGAGGCCGATGATCCCGCCGCCGACGATCAGCAGATCGGAGGCGCGGTCCGAGATGGAGGCCGGGAGAGGTCGCGGGCTCGCCATGCGGGCAGTCTAGCCCCCGTCCGGACGAGGGTCAATGCGGCGGCGATTGACTTCGAGGTAGGCGCTCCCTATCATCGCCGCTCCCCTAAGGGAGACAGAGCGGGGAGGCGGAGGGATCGGTGCTCGACAGGAAGGTGCTCGGGATCCTCTTCGCCACGCTGTTCCTCCTGATGCTGGGCGTTGGCATCATCATTCCCAACATCGCCTATCGCGCCCAGGAGCTGGAAGCGTCTCCGCTGCAGATCAGCCTCCTGTTCACGATCTACTCCCTGATGCAGTTTCTGTTCGCGCCGCTGTGGGGCCACCTCTCCGATCGTATCGGCCGCAAACCGGTCCTGCTGATCGGTCTGTTCGGGAACGGCCTCGGGATGATCGCCTTCGGTCTATCCACCCAGTTGTCGTTCTTGTACCTGGCGCGGGGCTTCTCGGGACTGTTGTCCTCGGCCGCGCTGCCGACCGCGATGGCCTACGTCGCCGACGTGACGAACGAGAAAGAGCGCGGCCGGGCGATGGGACTGATGGGAGCCGCGATGGGGCTCGGCTTCATCTTCGGGCCCGGGTTGGGCGGGGTCCTGTCGCGCTTCGGGTATGGCACGCCGTTCCTGGTCGCCGGAGTGCTGAACCTGGTCACCTGCCTTCTGGCAACCCTCTTCCTGCGCGAGAGCCTCCCTTACCCCGTCGCGCCGGCGCCCGCCGTCGATCGGCTCGCGGCCCTGCGCATGACCGGCCGCCGCCTCCTGCCATTCTACCTGGTCGCCTTCTTCGTGCCGTTCGCGATGGCGGCGCTGGAAACGACCTTCCCCCTGTTGATCCAGCATCGCTTCGGGTATGGGGCCCGCGACATGGGGGTGATGTTCCTGTTCATGGGAACGGCGGTCTTCCTGGTGCAGGGGGTGCTCCTGGGGCGCTGGATCCAGGCGGTCGGAGAGGAGTCGGTCCTGATCAACGGCCTGCTGATCAACGCGGTGGGCTTCCTGCTGGTGATCGCGGCCTCCGGCCGTGTCTCGCTGACGCTCGCGCTGGTGGTCGGCGGTGTGGGCAACCAGGTGATGCGGCCGACGAATGCCACCCTGATCACCAAGCGGACAACCATCGGTCAGGGAGCCTCGATCGGGATCATGGACTCGTTCGACTCGTTGGGGCGGATCCTCGGCCCGATTGTGGCGGGGGTCCTCTATCGTCCCGATCCACGCTACCCGTACTTCGCCTCGGCAGCTATACTGGCGACGGTGTCGATCGCGCTGTGGCGGGGGCTGAAGACGAATCCGGGCGGCGGGCCCGGCGCGCTCACTTCTCCGGGGGACGTTTGAGGAGGTGGCGCTCCAGGGGGGCGATGTCGTAGACCACGACCCGTAGGACACGATCGTACTGCACGACGAAGTAGGTCTTGGTGGCACCATCGGTGCCGACGTAGTAATAATTCTTCGGGGCATCCGGGTCGTCTTTCTGGGGGGTGCGGCGCATCTTTGGATTCGTCGTGTGCTCGCCGCCGATCTCCGCCGGGCGGCCGTAGGTGCCCAGAAGATCGTTGATCGTCGAGCCCTTGCCGATCCCCTCGCGCGTCCGGAACGCTCCCTCCTTCGCCCCCAGGTAAGTCTGGTCGAAGTTGAAGCCGATCGACGCGACCTTGAGCGCGTCGCGAGAAGGTCCCACGACGTAGCAGGACAGCCCCTCTTCCGGGGCCGCCACCACCAGGGCATCGTCCTGGCCCGCAAACGGCGTCACGGTCGCCTTGGGGAACCTGGCCGTGAGCTCCTTGAATGGTTGGCCCAGATACACGAAGCCGGGAATGCCGACATGAATGCTGATGAGGCGCGGTTCGTCGGCTTTCGTCGCGGCCTCGATCGACCCCACGGCGGCGAAGGCCGCCACTCCCGCCAGCGCCAGGACGATCACCCGCGCTGCAACGCATCGATTCGTCCGACGCAGCATCTAAAAATTATAGCACGGGGGAGCGCACCGGCGTCCGGGCTTGCGGGAGCCGGCCGGGGGATCTTCCGGTAGAATGAGGCCCTCGCGCCTCGAGGAGGATGGTGACCCGGACTCGCGCGTCGTTCGTCGCGCGGCGCTTCGCGCGCCAGGCGAAGGCGTTCGCCGGCAGCCCGCTGCAGAGGGACCCTGGGCGTTTGCGAAGGCTGCTCGAGTTCCTCGGCGGGCGACCGGGCGAGCGCGTCCTGGACGTCGGCTGCGGTCCGGGGATCGTCACGGCGGCGCTGCGCGAGGCAGGGCTGCGCGCCGTCGGCATCGACCTGACGGCGGCGATGCTGCGCGAGGCGCGGGCGGCGGGGGTGATCTGCGTGCAGGGCGACGTCGCCGCCCTGCCGTTCCGGAGCGGCGCCTTCGACGTCGCCGTCAGCCGGAACACCTTTCATCACCTCGCCGATCCGCGCCGGGTGCTCGAGGAGATGGCGCGAACGGTCCGTTCCGGCGGGCGGCTCGTCATCGAGGACATGGAGGCGCCGGCGGATGCGGCGCAGCGCGCCTATCATGAGACGGTCGAGAGGCTGCGCGACCCGGCTCATGCGCGCACCCTGACGCGCGGCGAGTTCCGCGAGCTGGGGGCCGCCGCGGGACTTGCCACCTGGCGCGAGGAGCCGATCGCCTTCGTGGTCGACTTCGAGGAATGGGTGGCCCGCGGTTTCGCGGTGGCGCGCGACCGGCGCCGGGCGCGGGCCATGATGGAAGCCTGTCTGGAGCGCGATCGTATCGGGCTTCGGGTCTGGCGGGATGCGGGTCGGCTCACGTTCGAGCGCCGGAGCCTGTTGCTGAGCGCGCACCGGCCCTGACGGCCGGAGGCGCGGGGGCCGCTTCGAGATATGAAGCGGTGGGTGAAGTGCGGCGAAGCATAAGGAGATGCTGATGCAGCTCGAGGGAAAGGTGGCGGTCATCACGGGTGGAGCGCGTGGCATCGGCAAGGCGATCGCCGAACTGTTCTACCGGGAAGGAGCCAGGGTCGCGGTCGCGTCGCGCAATACGAAGAACCTCCAGACCTTCACCCTGGCGCTCAATTCCGGCGACCATCGCATCGTGCCGTTCCGCTGCGACGTGACCGACAAGGACGAGGTCGAGGTGATGATCGGCAATGTCGTGGAGGTCTGGGACCGGATCGACATTCTGGTCAACAACGCCGGCGTGTCGGGCGTCACGCCGATCGACCCGGGGGACGCGCCGGGCGCGCAGGACGGGGTCGAAAAGACCTGGCTGGAGATCATCTCGACCAATCTGACCGGGCTCTACTACTGCACGCGCGAGACGCTGCGCCACATGCCGGAGAACGGCGCGGGACGGATCCTGAACCTATCGTCGGTCCTGGGGAAGTTCGGGGTGCCGGGCTACTCCGCATACTGCGCCAGCAAGCACGGGGTGATCGGCTTCACCAAGGCGCTGGCGCTCGAGCTCGCGCCCCGCCATATCACCGTCAACGCGCTCTGTCCGGGCTGGGTGGAGACCGACATGGCCCGCCAGGGAGTCGAGGCGGGGGCGCGGCAGGCGGGACTCACGCCGGAAGAGTTCAAGAAGCGCGCCCTTAGCCAGGTGCCGCTCGGCCGCTTCATCCAGCCGGACGAGGTGGCGCGCCTGGCCCTGTTTCTCGCCGCCGACTCCGGGGCCTCGATGACCGGCCAGGCGATCAACCTGGACGGGGGAGCGGCGATGTGGTGAGCGCGCCGAAGGTCGCCGAAGGCTTCGCGCTGGCGGTCCCGATCGAGGTCCGCTTCAAGGATCTCGACGCGATGGGCCACGTGAACAACGCCGTCTACTTCACGTACTTCGAGAACGCGCGCATCGTCTACTGGCGGGCTTTGGGCCTGAGCCGCCCGGACGGCGAAGTCGCTTACGTGCTGGCCCGGGCCGAGTGCGACTTCAAGAGCCCGGCGAACATGGACGATCGGCTGGTCTGCCACACGCGCATCGGCTCGTTCGGACGCACCTCGTTCACGTTCGAGTTCCTGCTCCGCGACGAGCGCGGCGGGCGGACCGTCGCGCGGGGGAGCACCGTGCAGGTGATGTTCGACTACGAGGCCAGGGTGACGCGGCCGATCGAACCGGCCCTGAAGGAGGCGATCCGGCGATTCGAGGCGCGCCCCATCCAGGATTCGCCGCCCGCGTCCGGCGGCGCTTCTGCCAAGGAGGTTTGAAAATGTCCCACGGACAGGTGGTGATTCTCGTCGAGAACGATTATCAGGATCAGGAAGTCTGGGTGCCGCTCTACCGTCTGCGCGAGGAAGGGTACGAAACGGTGGTAGCCGCCCCGAAGGCGGGGACCTACACCTCCAAGTACGGCTACCCGATCAGGGCGGAGGTGGCGGCGTCCGATCTGCGCGGCGGCGATCTCGCTGGCATCGTGATCCCGGGCGGCTGGGCTCCCGACCGCTTGCGGCAGGACCCCGGCGTCCTCAACCTGGTGCGCGATCTGTTCGGGCGCAAGCGCCCGATCGCCTCGATCTGCCACGGCGGCTGGGTGCTCGCCTCCGCCGGGATCGCTCGCGGCAGGCGGCTTACGTCCTACCAGGCGATCCGCGACGATCTCGTGCACGCCGGCGCGACGTTCGTCGATGAAGAGGTCGTGCGCGACGGCAATCTGATCACCTCGCGCAAACCCGACGATCTGCCCGCCTTCTGCCGCGAGCTGGTGAAGGCGCTGCGCGAGGCGCGGTCGGTGTGACGCCGCTGCCGCCGGGTCTACGTCTCGGCAGCTCTTCCTGGAGCGCCCCCTCGTGGGAGGGAGCGTTCTATCCGGCCGGGATGGATTCGTCGGACTACCTCGGCTTTTACGCGCGCGAATTCGACACGGTCGAGATCGACGCCACCTCTTACCGCATCCCCACCGTCAAGATGGTCGAGGCCTGGAGAGACCGCACCCCTCCGGGATTCCTGTTCGCCGCCAAGATCCCCCAGGTGATCACCCACGAGAAGATCCTCGAGAGCTGCGGGGAGGAGCTGGGAAGCTTCCTGAGGGTGATGGAATCACTCGGAGACAAACTGGGGCCGTTGCTGTTCCAGTTCCGCTATTTTCGGAAGGACGAGTTCCCGGTGCCGGGGCCGTTTCTGGAACGACTGGAGCGGTTCCTGCCGGCCCTGCCGTCGGGGATGCGCTTCGCCGTCGAAGTGCGCAACAAGTCGTTCGTTACCGACCGGCTGTTCGACGTCCTGCGACGCCACCGCGTCGCGCTCGTCCTGCTCGATCATCCCTGGTTCTACCGGGTTGATCAGCTGCTGAAGAAGCCGGGCGCATTGACCGCCGAGTTTTGCTACGTGCGCTGGCTCGGCGATCGCCGGGCGATCGAGGCGAAGACGACCCGCTGGGACACGCTGATCGTCGATCGCTCGAAAGAGATGCAGGGATGGACCGAGGTGCTCCGCCCGATCGCGCAGAGCCGGCCGGTCCTCGGATACTTCGACAACCACTACGCCGGCTACGCCATCGGCTCGCTCCGCCGCTTCCGGGAACTACGGGGCGAGGGTGCCGGAGGGGCGTCCCCGGCTCTCTGAACGTCGCCGCGCCGGTCAGCGTTTCCGGCGGCGCGCCGGGGGTCCGACCGGCCGGCGTCGCGCCGGGGGCCGGACCGGCCGGCGGCGTGCGAGGAGGGCCTGCACCCCGGCCATCGCCACCTCGCGGTCCTGCTGGACGGTGCCGCTGCTGCATCCGATCCCGCCGATGACGCCGCCGTCGATGTTGATCGGCAGACCGCCGCCGACGATCATGAAGCGGCCATGGTTGCTGACATGGATGCCGTAAGCGGGCTTGCCCGGCCCGGCGATCTCCGCGTACTCGTGGGTGGCGCGGCGCGCGCAGGCGGCGGTCCAGCCCTTGCAGATGGCGATGTCGATGCTGCTCAGCTTAGCGCCATCCATCCGGTTGAAGACCAGCAGATGACCGCCGTCATCCACGACGGCGATGTCCATCGGCACGCCGATCGACGCAGCCTTGCGGGCCGCGGCCGCCATGATGAGGCGCGCGCCCTGCAGCGTCAGGCGCGGTTGGTTATGAAGCACATACACCGGCTTGATCATAGGCCTCCCATACGCACCTGGCCGGCGGCGAAGCTTGCGGTCCCGGCACTGGCAACCGAGCCCGAGTATAGACCAGTGACCCCGTTCCGCTGACCAGACTGGGAATCAACCCTGTCGCGCAGGGCAAAACCCCCAGGAGCGTGCCCGCAGGCTGTTGGCCGAACCGCCCGGCGGGCCCTATATTCCCCGAGGTGCCGGGTAAGGGAGAGGGCCATGCGGATCCTGATCGCCGAGGACGACCTGATTTCCTTCGAGGTCCTCCAGGCGCATCTGTGCAAGTGGGGCCACGAGATCGTCAGTGCCACCGACGGCCGGGAGGCCTGGCTGGCTCTCGGGGCCGAGGGAGCGCCGCGCCTTGCGATCGTCGATTGGATGATGCCGGGGCTCGATGGTCTCGAGATCTGCCGGCGCATCCGCCAGGACCAGCGCACCCGCTCGATGTACGTGATCCTGCTCACGGCGCGGGGGCAGCGCGAAGATGTCGTCGAAGGGCTCGATGCCGGCGCCGACGACTACGTGGTGAAGCCATTCAACCCTTCCGAGCTGCGGGCGCGCGTCCAGGTCGGGGTCCGCGTGGTCGAGCTGCAGGGAGCCCTGGCCGACCGCGTCGGCGAGCTCGAGGAGGCGCTCGCGAACGTCAAGCAGCTCAGCGGCCTGCTGCCGATCTGCTCGTACTGCAAGAAGATCCGGGACGACCAGAATTACTGGCAGCAGGTCGAAGCGTTCGTCGCCACCCGCACCGAGGCGCGTTTCAGCCACTCGATCTGCCCCGACTGCTACGATCGCCACGTGCGCAAAGATCTTGAGCGCCTGACCGGGGGCGGGTCGCGCCGCTAGCAGTAGGCGCGGCACCCGCGTCAGGCTGACCACCATTAGAATAGGCGCCATGGATCCCCGCGCCTGGCTTCCCTCGGCGTCCCGCCGGCACAGCCGCACTGCGGTCGTCTGCGGCGCCAGCGCCCTCAGCTACGCCGACCTCGAGCGGCTGGCGGCCTCCATCGGCCGGAGACTCGCCGGGAAGGGCGCCGGGGCCGGGGACCGGGTCGCGGCGCTGTTCCCGAACTGTCACCTCTATCTCGCCACCTACTTCGCGGCGCTTCAGGCCGGGCTCGTCCTGGTCCCGCTCAACACCCGCCTGACGCCGGCCGAGCTCCGGGCGATCCTGGCGCACAGTGAGGCCCGGGCGTTGATCGGCGCCCCCGAGCTTCTGCGCCCGCTCCTCGGGGACGGGGAGCGGGCGGGTGGGGAGGGCTTCATCACCGCGGCGCTTCCGGTAGCCGCGCGCGCTCCGCGCGCGGACGAGGCGGCGCCCCCGGACATGGCGCACCTGTACTACACCAGCGGGACGACCGGGAATCCGAAAGGTGTGATCCTCACGCGGGCCAACCTGACGGCGCACGTGCGCATGACGCTCGAGGAGCTGCGCTTCACCGAGAGCGACGTCTGGCTGCACGCCGCGCCGATGTTTCACCTTGCCGATGCCTGGGCGATCTGGACCGCCACCGCGGCGGGCGCCGCGCACGTCATCCTGCCGCGCTTCGACCCCGACCAGGCGTGCGAGCTGATCGCGTCGGCCGGAGTGACCGTCACGAATCTCGTGCCGACGATGCTCATGGCCCTGCTCGATGCCGCGGAGCGGCGCGCCCGGCCGATGCCATCGCTGCGGCTGGTGATGAGCGGCGGCGCGCCGATCGCGCCGGCCGTCGTCGCCCGCGTGGTTCGCCTGCTCGGCTGCGAGTACGTGCAGACCTACGGCCTCACCGAGACCTCGCCCTTCCTGACGTTCTCGCTGCTGGATCGGACCCTCCGGCAACTGCCGGACGAGGAGCGCCTCCGGATGATCGCGCGGACCGGACGGGCGGCCCGAGGCGTGTCGCTCCGCGTGGTCCGGCCGCCGGCCTCGGAGAGCTTCGAGGATGTCCCGCCGGACGACGCCACGGTCGGCGAGGTCGTGGCGCGGGGGGAGACGATCACGCCGGGATACTGGCGCGATCCGGAAGCGACGCGCGAGGCCTTCCGCGGCGGCTGGTTCCACACCGGCGATCTCGGCACCATCGACGGGCGCGGCTTCCTGAACCTGGTCGACCGCGCCAAGGATGTCATCATCACCGGCGGCGAGACCGTCTACAGCACCGAGGTGGAGCACGCTCTCTTCGAGCATCCCGCGGTGCGCGAGGCCGCGGTCTACGGCGTGCCGGACGACACCTGGGGCGAAGCGGTGCGCGCCGCGGTGGTGCCGCTTGCGCAGGGAGCCGTGGGCGCGGAGGATCTCATCGCCTTCTGCCGTGAGCGGATCGCCCGCTACAAATGCCCCCGCGTCATCGATCTGGTGCAGGCTCTGCCCCGGACAGGCTCGGGGAAGATCGACAAGAAGGCTCTGCGGGAGCCGTTCTGGGCCGGCCGGACGCGAAAGATCAACTAGGAGCGTGCCCGAGCGCATAGGAAGTTCAAGCTGAGATTCTAGTTTCGGTAAGGGCTATTCCGTCAACTTGGGCGGTTGGTGTGTGGCGGGATGGGGCGGGGGACCGGGCGGGCTCTGCTGGTGGGTGGCGGGCGGCGAGGCCCCGCTCGGATGGCGGACTTTGCCTTGGGGGCAGGGCTTCGGCCGGGGTCACTCGTAGGGAACCGAGAACTTCTCGTAGTCCTCCCCGTTCCAGGTGAGCCCGTAGTCCCCATCGAAGTAAAACGAGTCGTGCTCGACCTTCGTATGCCCGATCGTCTGCCCCTTCCTGATCAACGCGGCCTCGAGGTTCGGCAGGGAATCGAGCTTCTGCCCCTGACAAAACTTCTCCCCCAGCGTGTAGGCCGTCTCGTACGATCCGCCCGGCCTCTGGTGAAGGATCACGAACTTCCAGTCGGTGTCGGAGATCAGGAAGAGACCGGCATCCTCGAGGCCGTTCTCGTCGAAGTCGCCCCGGATGATGCGAGGGGAGAGTCCGCGCATCAACTGCCCCATCTTGAAGTCCTCATCACCCGGGACGCGGAAGCCCGGAAAGTCCTTCCGGATCGTCTCGCTCATCTTCTCGGGCAGGATCGTCGGCTGGACGGGGACGAGCACGATCCCGAAGGCGGTGCGCAGGGTGCGGACGGATGCGTAGATTTCGATCCAGGTGCGGGCGCCGGCCGAGATCGTCGCGGTCCCGTTCGAGACGGTCACCATGTTTCTGTCGCGCGAATACCAGAAGGCGTCGGGGTGCCCGGTCACGTCGAGCGCGCTGCCGTCTTCCAGGGTCGCAATCGCGCGAATCTTGACTGTGGTGCCCGGCCGAACCTCGTAGGCGTCGGCGGGCCCCTGAGTGCCGAGGAAGCGTAGCGGCGTCTCGGGGCTTAGCTTCAGCTTCTTGACGGGCGGCACCGCCGCGGAGGGGTCGGCCACGGGAACTCCACCCGACCTCCCGGTGGAGGCGGATGGAGCGGAACCGGCTTGGCTGGGCGCCGCGGGGCGCTGGCAGCCCGTGGCGACGAGGAACACCGCGGCGACGAGAAACGCCGCGGCGACGTGGCACGTCTCGGCGAAGACGATGCGGAGGACACGCTGCATGCGATGCACGGGCTCCCGACGCATAAGCCCCCGACGATCTGGAACGGCTCGACCCGCTTGGCCCGGGGTCACTCATACGGAACTTCGACGCTCTCGTACTCCTTGCCGTTCCAGGTGATTCCGGAGCGGCGCTAGGAAGTTCAAGCTGAGATTATTGGTCCGGTAAGGGCTATTCCGTCAACTTGGGCGGCTGGTGCGTGGCGGAACGGGGCGGGGAACCGGGTGGCGAGGGATCCAAGCTGCGCGGCAGGTGAGTGGCAGAGTTGGCGAGGGGTCGCAAGGCGACGGGTGGACACACGCCGACCTTCGCCAGGCGTGCCGGCGATGAGATTGGGCGGGGGTTGAAGGCCAGTCCCGCGCCTTGCGGGCTACCAGTCGGACGGCGCGGGCTCCGGGGGGTCGGGTCGAGCGGGGGCGGTGGGCGGGGCGCGCGACGGCAGGCCCAGACACTCGAGAATGGCGCGGGTGGTCTCGGGCGGATGGATGGCGGCGAGGATTTGCATCCGCCCGCCGCAGTTGGGGCACTCCAGGACATCCACTGCGGACACACGGCGCAGTAGATCCGTCCAGGCGTAGCGGCGCAGTGGGTGGCCCGGCCGCGGGCCGCCTGGGCCAGTCTCCTCGTCCGGCACGTTCCGGCAGCGAGCGGGCCGCGCGAGCTTGCCCGGGTGAGACCCGCCCGGGACCACCCGATCGCGCCAGCCGGCGCAGGGGGCAAGGACGCCGTGGTAGCGGACCTGGTGCGAGCGGGGGGGCCGGGATGAGGGGTACGAGCCGGCCCAGGAGTTGGTGCGGCTCGAACACGATCTGGGTCGTGCCGTCGCGCCAGCGATGGCGCAGGTGGTAGAGAAGCCGGCCATCGGGCAGGCGTTCCAGGCGATTGGTTGCCACGGGAGGTCGCGCGACATAGCGGCAGAAGCGCTCAAGGCGGCGGCGATCGCGGGCGGGGACGGCGACGTCGGCGTGCAGGGTGAAGCCCATGGCGGCAGCGCAGCGGCGTGTTGTGGGTGCCGACAGATCGTCGGGGTCGATACGGTCGCCGCGCCGGGCGGGGCGCCCGCCGCCGGGGGCCAATCCACGGACCGAGTCGGCGGCGAGGCCTGCGAGGCGCGGCTGTGTGGAGGCCAGAGGGTCGGCGTCGGAGGGGTCGGCCTCCCTGCCGAGGCCGCGGCGCTCCATGAGACGCGCGACCCGGCAAGCGAGGCGCCCGCCGGGTGCCCCGCACCTCGTCATCTTCCGGAGGGGGCAATGCCCGGAAGCGCATGCCCGGCTCGCCGTTGCGCTCGTAGACACCGTCGAGCATGAGCGTGTGGAAGTGCGCATGGAATGTTCTCGTGAGGAGCGCGCTCTTAGGCTAGGAGATCGCCCGGGGTCCCGGCGCAGGCTCCAAAGAGTTCCCCGCGGCAAAAAAGCTGCGCACCTCGTCGAGAGACTCGGTGCGGCGGCACTCGGGGATGGACTCGAGGAAGGCCTGGCCGTAGGCGCGGGTCGACAGCCGCGGATCGAGCGCGGCGACCAGGCCGCGATCGTCGCGCGTCCTGATCAGGCGTCCGAAACCCTGGCGGAAGGTGAGGATCGCCTCCGGCAGGCTGTCCTCGGCGAACGGATCGCCGCCGCGCTCGCGGATCGTCTCGGCGCGGGCCTCGGCCAGCGGGTGGTCGGGGACGTCGAATGGCAGCCGGGTGAGGATGACGCAGCGCAGCGCATCGCCGGGGACGTCGACGCCCTGCCAGAAGGTCAGCGTCCCGAGCAAGACGCCCCGCCGCGTCCGCCGGAAGGCTTCCAGGATCGCCGAGGCGGCACCCGCTTCGTGGCGGAAAAAGCGTAGATCGCGCAGCGTCGCATCGCCCGCGAGCGCATCGTGAACCCGGTTCAGCAGCGCATAGGACGTGAAGAGAATGAAGGCGCCGCCGCGCGAGGCCGCCAGGATCCGTGAGCATTCGAGAATCACCGCCTGCGCGAACTCCTCGGGCGCCGACCCCGGGTCGGGCATGGAGGGAGGAAGATAGAGAAGCGCCTGGGTTCGATAGTCATAGGGAGATCCGAGCGCGACCTCGGTCGCGGTGGTGATGCCCAGCCGTCGACGGACATGAGCGAAGGATCGCATCGAGGTCAGCGTCGCCGAGGTCAGGACGACCCGCCGGCCGCCGTCGAACAGATGTTGCCTCAGGAACGGTGCGACCTCGATCGGCGTCACATGCAGGAGGGCGCCGGGCCGCCGGGCCGGCGCTTCCAGCCAATAGACGGCGTCGGTCATCGATTGCTCGAGAAACAGCCGGGCGCGCCGGCGCTGGTCCCGCGCCCTCTCGGCGAAGGCGGTCAGGCTCTGGGCGGCCACCGGTTCGCTCGCGCCGCGCGCCGCCTGGTCGAGCGCGGCTCCGAGCCGCTCGAGCGGCCCCTGCAGAGAGTCCTCGACCAGGCCGGGTTGCCGCACCCGCACCGTGAAGCCGTTGCCGGGATCGGTTCGTCCCGCGCCGCGGTCGCCGCCTCGCGCCGGCAGGAGCGCGGCCGCCTCGCGCCGGCACTGCGCGAAGAAGGCGGCGGCGATCCCGCGCAGGCTGTCCGCTTCGTCCCTGATCTCTCGCGGTATCGACTCCACCTCGGGAAACCCGGCACCGGGGCGGCCGCCCCGGCCGCGCAGCTCGTCCAGAAGACGGACGAGGCCGCGATCGGAGAGGCTCACGCTGAGCTGGGCGGCGGCCGCCTCCTCGACCCGGTGTGCCTCGTCGAGAATGACCGCGGCGTGCGGCGGCAGGATCCGGCCGCCGGTTGCGAGGTCGAGGAAGAACAGCGCGTGATTCACCACCACCAGGTCGGCCTCCCGCGAGCGCAGCAGGTCCCGGCGGTACAGGCATGACTCCCAGAACGGGCCGCGCGCTCCGAGGCAGATGTCGCGATCGCGCCGCAGCCTCTCCCAGAGACCGTCCGGGACGTTGAACGGGATCTCCGTGCGCAGGCCGGAGTGGGCGCCGCGCGCATGCCGTTCGAGCCCCTCGAGCGTCTCGCCGGCGCCGGCGTCGGTTAGGGAGCGCTGGGTCCTGGCCTGCGCAAGGCGCTGCACGCAGAGGTAATTCTCGGAGCCCATCAGCAGGGCGTGCCGGAAGTCGATCCCCGCCGGCGCCAGCGCCCGCTCGAGGAAAGGGAGATCCTTGCGGGCCAGCTGCTCCTGCAGCGCCCGGGTATGGGTGGAGACGATGACCCGCCGCTCGTCGGCGCCGCCGGCGCCCTCTCGAGTCGCCCAGAGAATCGCCGGGACCAGGTAGGCGATCGACTTGCCGACCCCGGTCCCCGCCTCGACCAGCAGAGGGCCGCCGGAGACCAGGGCCGCCATGACCTCCGACGCCATGCGCGCCTGTTGCGGGCGGGGCTCGAAGGTCGGAAGAGCCCGGGCGAGGGGCCCGCCGGATGCGAACACCGAGGCGACGTCGATCATGCCCGCCCCGGGCGGGCGGCTGGCCGCGCCTGCCGAGGCATCATTAGTTCATCCGGGGAGCGAGACGTTGCAGCTCGACCAGGCGCTCGTGAATGACGCCGACGTCCGGCGCGTCGGGAACCGCCTCGACGTAGACCTCGAAGTCACGGGCCGCCTGCTCCAACAGCGCCAGGCGGTGATGAATGAGACCGCGGTCCCGGATGGCGGCGGGACTTTTGGGGTGGATGCAGAGGAGCAGCTCCTGGGTCTTCAGGGCACGGTGATAGTCGTGCTGCCCCTCGTAAATCGTCTTGAGATTATTGAGCATCCGCTCGAGGATCTCTCGGTTCCGCGCCCGCTTGAGGAATTCCGCTCGATAAGCGATGCGGCCACCATACATCTCGTCGAGGCGGCGGCGGCATTCCCTTTCCGTCAAGATGACGCCACGATTGAAGGGATCGATCAAGACGTCGATCGGCACCTCGCGGCCGGCGTAGCGGACCAGGAAGTGGCCCGGGAAGGCGACGCCGGCGAGCGGACAATCGATCCGCCTCGCCACCTCGAGATAGACGACCGACAGGCTTATAGGGATGCCGATCCGTCGGTCGAGAACGTCGTTGAGAAAGGAGTTGCGGGGGTCGTAATACTCCTCTAGGTTGCCGCGGAAGCCCATCTCCTCGAACAGGAAGCGATTGAGGTGGGCGATCAGGCTCGTGAAGCCCTCGCCCCCGCGCAGGCGGGCCCGAATCGCTCCGGCCATCTCGTCCAGGCGCGTCAGGTACGCTCCGACCTCCAGGTCGGGGTACTCCTCCCGCGCGATGAGCAGCGCCGCCTGGCCCAGATCGATCGCCTCGTCGGGGAGCGCGATCAGGGCCGCAAAAGCGCGGCGGGACGTGAGGATCTCAGGCATCGATGGCCACCTCGAGGTCACCTATCTTATCCGCCCCGGGGGCATGATTGACAACCCCCTGGGTGGCCTCTATCCTGCCGCGGCATGCCGCTCTCGCCCCCGCTCGCCCTGAGCCTCTTCTACCTCACCGCGTTCGCGGTGATGGGGGCCTATCTGCCTTATTTCAACCTCTATCTCGAGGGGATAGGACAAAGCGGTCTGCAAATAGGGTTGCTGAGCGCCCTCCTGCCCCTGTGCGGCGCCCTCGCCCCGACCGCGGGCGGCATGCTGGCCGATCGGCACGGACGGCGCCGGGATCTGGTCATTCTCTCTTCGTTCCTGGCGCTTCTGGCCTTCGCCTTCCTGCTCGTGACCCGGCACTTCGCCTGGATCGCCCTCGTGGTCGTGGTCTATTCCCTGGCCAGAGCCCTGGCGTTGCCTCTGGTGGAAGCCAGCGCCATGGAGATCGCCGAGGCGGGAGGTCCGCACTATGGCCGGATGCGGGTGTGGGGTTCCGTCGCCTTCATCCTGACCTCGCTGGTCGTGGGGCGCCTGATCGGCGCCTGGGGGGAGCGGCTCCTGATCGGGACCCTGCTCATCTTGCTGGCGCTGAATGCGCTCGCGGCGTTCCTCCTGCCGAGGGATGCGCCCCGGGCAGTCGCGTCGCGGGCGGCGGGCGCTCTCCTCCGGCTGGTGGCGACGCCGCGCACCGCGCTGTTCCTCGCCGCCTGCATGTTGTCGCAGGCCTCCCACGGGCCCTACTACGTCTTCTACAGCATCCATCTGGAGAAAGCGGGGTATGGCGTGCCGGCGATCGGCCTGCTCTGGGCCCTGGCGGTGGGCTGTGAGGTGGTCGCCATTCTGAGGATGCCCGCCCTGCTGGCGCGCCTGGGGACTCTGCCGACGATGACCCTCTGCCTCCTGCTGGCGGCGCTCCGGTGGGGGATCTGCGCCATGAGCGTCGCGCCATGGGCCATGGCCCTGGCGCAGACCCTGCACGCCGCCAGCTACGCGGCCTTCCATGTCGCCGCGGTGACCCATACGCACCGGCTGTTCGGGGCCGATCACCGGGCGAGCGGGCAGGCGATCTACTCCTCCGCTACCTACGGGGTCGGCAACGTCGTCGGCATGCTGGGAAGCGGCCTGCTCTACGACCGGATCGCCAGCTCCACCCTGTTCGCGGCCGCCTCCTGGACGGCCCTGGCGGGCGCCGGCCTTCTGTTCGCAGTCTCCCGCCGGCCGGAGGGGGGACGCGGAGTATAATCCCGCCCCCCGGAGGGAGCATGGTGACGAAAGACGGCGGGAGCCTCAGGACGATCCGAATCGGCCACAGCCCCGATCCGGACGACGCTTTCATGTTCTACGGCCTGGCGACGGGGCGCGTGGCGACCCCGGGCTATGCCGTGGTGCAGGCCCTGCACGACATCGAGACCCTCAACCGGATGGCCCTCGAGGGGACGATCGAGGTGACGGCGGTGTCGATCCACGCTTACGCGTACCTGGCCGATCGCTACCTGCTGCTCTCCTGCGGGGCGAGCATGGGGGACGGTTACGGGCCGATCGTGGTCACCCGCCGCCCGGCTTCGGTCGACGATTTGAAGGGAATGACCATCGCCATCCCGGGAACCTTGACCTCGGCCGCCCTCGCCCTTCGTCTGCGGCTCGGCGAGGTCCGAACCACGGTGCTCCCTTTCGATCAGATCCTCCCGGCCGTGGCCGATGGCCGCCAGGAGGCCGGGCTTTTGATCCACGAGGGACAGCTCACCTACGATCAGAGCGGCGTGCACAAGGTGATCGACCTCGGGGCCTGGTGGAAGGACGAGACGAACGGCCTGCCGCTGCCGCTCGGCGGCAACGCCATCAGGCGGGACCTCGGCGCCCAGACGATCGCGGAGGTCGGCGGTTTCTTACGCCGCAGCATCGAGCTCGGCTTGCAGGAGCGCCAGGATGCGCTGACCTACGCCATGGATTTCGGTCGTGGTCTCGGCCGGTCGCTGACCGACCGGTTCGTCGGCATGTACGTGAACGATTACACGCTCGATTACGGCGACCGGGGCCGCCGGGCGATCGAAATGTTCTTGAGGCGCGCGCACGAGGAGGGTCTCATCCCGCACCGGAGTGCCGTGGAGTTCGCCGGATGACGGCGCCGGCGACCACCACGACCGCGGGGGGAGAGACGGGCGCCACCGAGCTCGAGCGTCAGTATCGGCATGCCTCCGCCGGCGCTCTGGTCGCCGATCTCTCCGATCTGGGACGACTGTCGATCACGGGCAAGGATGGGCTCGATCTCCTGCATCGTCTGACGACGCAGGATTTAAAAGATTTGCAGCCGGGACAGGGGGCGGCGGCGGTCTTCGTCACGGCCAAAGGACGGATCCTCGATCGGGTGCTCCTGGGGCGCCTCGCCGACCGAATCCTCGGGATCGCCGATCCGGGCCGCGCCACGGCCGTGAAGAAGTGGATCGAGCGCTATACCTTCCGCGAGGAGGTCCTGGTGGAAGACTGGACCCTCTCTCACGGGACGCTGGGGCTGTTCGGCCGCGACGCGGCCGGACTGGTCGCCGGCCTGTTCGGCGAGGCAGCGGCCCGGCATCCAATGCACCATCCACGAACGGTGGCCTGGCAAGGTGCAGAGGGGACCCTGGCCCGCACCGACCCACTGGCCGGCGAGGGTTACCTGATCACCGCCGAACGGTCGGTCCTGCAGCGATTCCGGGACGAGCTTCTCCGCCAGGAGAGGGGCGCGATCGCCGCGGGCCCGGAGTGTCTCGAACTCCTTCGCATCGAAGCAGGGCGGCCCCGGGCCGGTCGCGAATTGACCGAAGAATTCAATCCCTGGGAGGCCGGGCTGCGGGATGCCGTGTCGCTCAACAAAGGGTGCTACGTCGGCCAGGAGGTCATCGCCCGCCTGAACACCTATCAAAAAGTATCCAAGTCCCTGGCGCGCATCGCCTGGGAGGGTGGCGAGGCGCCCGAGGGCCGCGCCGCCCTGGAGATCGCGGGTCAGCCGGCCGGGACCCTGACGAGCGCGGCACGGGTGCCGGCTTCGTCCCGGGTGATCGCTCTCGGGTATGTGGCCGGGGAGCTGGCCGCGCCCGGCCGGGAGATCGAGATCGTCTGGGAGGATCGGCGGGTTCGCGGCCTCATCGAGGGAGTCGCCCGGTGACCCGGCCCGGGCGTCGGCCGCCGTCGATCAAGATCGGACTCGTTCTGATCGGTCACGGCAGCCGCGTGCCGGGAGCGAATCAGGTCCTGGAGCAGGTGGCCGTGGCCCTGCGACGGCGCTACCGCCGCTTCGTGGTCGAGCCCGCCTTTCTCGAGCTGGCGCAACCCGACATCCCGTCCGCCATCGATCGCTGCGTCTTTTCGGGGGCGAAGCGAATCCTCTTCGTTCCCTATTTTCTTTACCTGGGCGGCCACGTCGGGCGGGACCTCCCCGAGCACATGGCCCAGGCGCGCCTCAGGCACCCGGGCCTGGAGATCCGCATCGCGCCGCATCTCGGCTTCGACCGCCGGGTGGTGGCGGTGGCCATCGATCGAATCTCGCAGGGGCTGCGCGCCGGGAAATGGACCTGATGTCGCTATGCTATGATCAACGTCGATGAGCGCCGACCTTCGCGACGTGGTGATTCTCGGCTCGGGCTGCGCCGGGTTGACCGCAGCGGTCTACGCCGCCCGGGCCAACCTGAAGCCGCTCGTCGTCGATGGCCATGAGACCGGCGGCCAGCTTTCGATCACCACCGACGTCGAGAACTTCCCCGGCTTCGAAGCGGGGATCCTCGGACCGGAGTTGATCGAAAAGATGCGCAAGCAGGCCGCCCGCTTCGGGGCGGAGTACATGTCGGGCTCGGCGACGACGGCCGATCTGTCGCGCCGCCCCTTCCGCCTCACCCTCGACGGCACCCGGGAGGTTCTGGCCGAGACCCTGATCATCGCTTCCGGGGCATCGGCCCGGCTGCTCGGGATCCCTTCGGAGCGCCGTTTGATCGGTCACGGCGTCTCGACCTGCGCGACCTGCGACGGCTCCTTCTTCCGCGACAAGGAGATCGTGGTGGTCGGCGGCGGCGACTCGGCGCTGGAGGAGGGGCTGTTCCTGACCAAGTTCGCGCGCCAGGTGACCATCATCCATCGCCGCGATGCCCTGCGGGGATCGAAGATCATGCAGGACCGCGCCTTCAAGAATCCCAAGGTCGCCTTCGTCTGGGACAGCACGATCGATGAGGTCCTCGGCAAGGACAAGGTCGAAGCGATCCGCGTGCGCAACCTCAAGACCCGCCAGATCTCCGAAATGAAGGTCGATGGCGTGTTCGTCGCCATCGGTCATGTCCCGAACACCAAGATCTTCGAAGGCGTCATCGATATGGACAAAGCGGGCTACATCCTCACCAAGGGTGGGTCGAAGACGAACGTGCCCGGAGTGTTCGCGGCGGGGGACTGCCAGGATCGAATCTATCGACAGGCGATCACCGCGGCCGGCAGCGGTTGCATGGCCGCCATCGACGCGGAACGTTTCCTCGAATCGCAAGGACACTAGAGTCGTTCCGGGCCTTTATGGCGCGACCGGGCCCCGGGCTTGGTCGGCCCCCGGCGCGCTCCGGAGGAGTGATGTGAGCGACACGGTCGACGAGATGCTCCAGTCTTTGGAACGCGCGATCGTGGCACTCAAGGCGCGGGGCGAAGCGCGCTATGCCGGCGACATCGATAATCTCCTGCGCGTCAAGCGCGTCATCCAGGGGCTCGATCCCGACGAGGTGGACGCGCTTCTGGAAGACGACGAAGAAGAATAGCGTGACCGGCGCCCCGGGCGCCTGGCCGCTCCGTCGGGCCGGTAGGCCGGGGTTTCGAGCTCTCGTGGGCCTGGTGGCAAGCCTTCTTTTCGCGTGCGGAAGGCCCCTGCCGGCCTCCGCGGCCCCGCCGGAGCGTCACCCGGCCGGAACGCTGGTCACCGCCGGGACGATTCGCCTCTACATCGAGAAAGAGGGGAGCGGTCCGCCCCTCGTCCTCCTCCCGGCCGGGCCCGGGCTCGACCACGCGTACTTCCATCCGTACCTCTCGTCGCTTGCCCCCTGGAGGACCGTGCTCTACCTCGATCCGCGCGGGTGCGGGCGCTCCGAGCTCGGCCGCGGAGAGGATCTCGACCTGGGCGCGATGGTCTTTGACCTCGAGCAGGTGCGTCGGGCCTTCGGCTTCGAGCGGCTCGACCTGCTCGGCCATGGAACCGGCGAAGCGGTGGCGGTGCTTTACGCCGATCGCCATCCTGATCGGGTCGGGCGGCTGATCATCCTCGGAGGCGCGGCGCACCCCGGCTCGTTCCTGGACAATCCGAGGCTCGAGGCCGGGACCACCCCCGACATGAAGACGGCCCTGATGCAGGCGGGCGCCGATCGCTATCTCTCCGCGGACGGGAGGCTCCGGGAGCGCCTCCGGATCCTCGCGCCGCTGTTCTTCCAGCGGCTGACCGATCGCGCCTTCCAGCGCGCGTTCGTCGACCAGATCACCCTGTCCGATGAGGTCAGGAAGCTGCTCGCCCCACGGATGGGTCAGGACCCTCAAGGCTTCGAGCGGGCGCTCACGAGGCTCACGATCCCGGTGCTGATCGTCGCGGGCCGATTCGACCCGACAGCGACGATCGAGCAGGCGGAAGCGCTGCGCGCCATGATCCCGACATCGCGGCTGGCGATCCTGGACGAAAGCGGCGCCTTCCCGTTCGCGGAGCAGCCGGTCGAGTTCCTCAGGCTGGTGAGGGAATTCCTGGGGGCGATGGGGGAGGGAGCGAAAGTGGCTGGTGCCGGAGGCGGGATTTGAACCCGCATGCCTTTTGGGCGCCACCCCCTCAAGATGGTGTGTCTGCCAGTTCCACCACTCCGGCACGCTTGTAAAACCCGCGCGGTCGCAAGGGCGGGTCGTTGACGACGGCTCCTGGATCTTACCTCGGCTTGTCGGAACCGGTGACCGGAGCGGGCGCCTTCGTGCCCTGCGCCGGAGGGTTCGAAGGCTCGGCCGATCCTGGCTGTGCACTCCCGGGCGCGGCCGCGGGAGCCGTGACCGGGGCCGCGGACCCGGGAGAGGCCGGCGCCGCGACCGGCAGCGGCGCGCTCTCCAGGACCGAGCCGCTTCGCCGTGAGCCCAGAAGGGCGAGCCCCAGCGACGTGAGCATGAACAGAATCGCGAAGATCGAGGTCGCCTTCGTCAGGACGGTCGCTGCCCCGCGCGAGCCGAGGGCGGTCTGACTGCCCCCGGAGCCGAAAGCTCCCGCCAGGTCGGCCCCCTTGCCGCTCTGCAGCAGGACGACGATGATCAGAAAAAGACAGACGCCGATGTGCACGAGCTGGAGAAGTATGGTCATTTCCTCATCACCAAGTTCGCTCGAGAGAGGCGGTACGCTAGCACAGGCCGAGGCCCTGCGGCAACTCCACCACGGCCCGAGGCTTCCCCCGGCCGAGGCGCCGTGCCCTCCGATCGGCGGACACGGGTCCGGCTCGCAGTGCGAGCCTCCCCTCGGCTCGCCTCGCTCCCACCCACCGCGCTGTGAAGCGCGCGGTGGGGCCCTGGTTGCTCGGTCTCGCACGGTCCGCCGATCGGAGGGCACGGCGCCTCTCCCGACGGCACCTCTCTTTGCGGCGGGCTCACCTGCGTTGAAGATCTCTCGTCCGCAGAGTATGGTAATCGCCATGGGGATGGAACTTTTCGGCAGGGGCCGGTTTCTGGAGCGGCCGTGAGGCGGCGGGTGATCTGGGGCGGGGTGATTCTCATCCTGGGGGTCGCGGCGTTCGCGGCCTTCGGCCGCGGCGGGGCGCAGCGTTCGGGGAAAGCACGATTCGAGACCGCGGCCGTCGACCGCGGCCGGGTCGTCGCGCGGGTCACCGCCACCGGCACGCTCTCGGCCCTGGTCACGGTGCAGGTCGGAAGCCAGGTGTCGGGACGGATCCAGGAGCTTTACGTCGACTTCAACTCCCCGGTGCGGGCCGGCCAGCTCCTGGCCAGGATCGATCCGCAGCTGTTTCAGGCGGCCGTGGAGCAGGCGCGGGCCAACCTGGCGGCGGCCGAGGGCAACCTGGCGCGGGCCCGGGCGCAATCGGTCGATGCCGCGAGGCAGCACGATCGCGCCCGCGCCCTGCTCGAAAACGAACAGCTGATCGCCCAGGCCGACGTCGATACCGCGGACGCGAACGCGCAGGCCGCGGCGGCGCAGGTGCAGGCGATGCAGGGAGCCGTGGCCCAGGCGCAGGCGGCCCTGCATCAGGCGCAGGTCAATCTCGAGTACACCCGGATCATCTCCCCGATCGACGGCCTGGTGATCTCGCGCAACGTCGACATCGGGCAGACGGTGGCGGCATCGCTGCAGGCCCCCACCCTGTTCTCCCTGGCCCAGGATCTTCGCAAGATGCAGGTCGACACCGACGTGTCCGAAGCGGATGTCGGGAGGCTCCGCTCGGGCATGGCGGCGAGCTTCACCGTCGACGCCTTCCCGGGGGATCGCTTCCAGGGATTGGTCCGGCAGATCCGCAACGCCGCCCAGACGGTCCAGAACGTGGTGACCTACAACGCCGTCCTCGACGCCCCCAACGAGGACCTCAGGCTCCGGCCGGGGATGACCGCCACCGTCACCTTCGTTTCGGCGGAGAAGAACGACGTCCTGCGCGTGCCGAACGCCGCCCTGCGCTTCCGGCCGCCGGCGGACCTCGCCACCGCCCAGCCGGCGAAGAGCTCTCCCGATCAGCGGACGGTCTGGCGACTGCGCGGCGAGCGGCCCGCGCCCGTGCTGATCCGGGTCGGCCTTTCGGACGGCAGCGTCACCGAGCTCGTCGAAGGGGACCTGAAACAGGGCGACGCGCTGGTCACCGAGGCGGTCGGGTCGGGAGGAGGCCCCTCAAGCACTCCGCCGCCCGCTTTCCGCCGCACGTTTTAGGTTGACCCGCATGACCGCGCAGCCCCTCATCGTTGTCGATCGGGTGACGCGGATTTACCGCATGGGCGACGTCGAGGTGCGCGCCCTCGATGGCGTTTCCCTCGAGGTGGCGGCGGGCGAGATGGTCGCGATCATGGGGGCATCGGGGTCGGGGAAATCGACGCTCATGAACCTCCTGGGATGTCTCGATCGGCCCACGTCCGGGCGCTATCTACTGGACGGCAAGGAGGTCTCGGCCATGACGACCGACGAGCTGGCGGAGATCCGGAACCGGACGCTCGGCTTCGTGTTCCAGAATTTCAATCTGCTGTCGCGCACCAGCGCCGCCGAAAATGTCGAGCTTCCGTTGGTCTACGCCGGCGTGCCGGCGGCCGAGCGACGCCGGCGGGCCGCCGAGGCGCTGCAGCGGGTCGGTCTCGGGAACCGCGTCGGTCATCATCCCAGCCAGCTCTCGGGTGGTCAGCAGCAGCGGGTCGCCATCGCGCGCGCCCTGGTCTCCGAGCCGCGCGTGATCCTGGCGGACGAGCCGACGGGCAACCTCGATTCGCGCACCAGCGTGGAAGTGATGGCGCTGCTCAAGGGCCTCGGCGACGCCGGGATGACGGTGATCCTCGTCACCCACGAGCCCGACATCGCCACCTACGCTCCGCGGGTCATCGTGATGAAGGACGGACGGATCGAAGCGGACGAGCGTAAGGAGGCGGTCGCCACGGCGGGGGTGCCGACGTGAGCCTGTGGGAGACGCTGCGCATCGCTCTCAATGCGCTGGCGCGCAATACGCTGCGCTCCTTCCTCACGGCCCTCGGGATCATCATCGGCGTCGGCGCGGTGATCGCCATGGTGGCGATCGGGGAAGGGGCCAAGGCGCGCGTCGAGCAGGCCTTCGCCTCGATGGGAACCAATCTGCTCATCGTCAGCCCGGGGTCGAGCTCCACCCGCGGCGTGTTCGGGGGCTCAGGGTCGATGCCGACCCTGACCTGGGACGACCTGCGCGCCATACGTGAGGAGGTGCCCTCGGTGCGCATCGCCGCGCCGCAGCTGCGCAGCAGCGCCCAGGTGGTCAGCGACGAGGAGAACTGGACGACCTCGATCTATGGCGTCACGCCGGAGTATTTCGACATCCGGAGTTGGGCGATGGCGTCCGGCGCCGCCTTCACCGCCTCGGATGTCGATACGGCGAGCAAGGTCGCCGTCGTGGGGCAGACGGTCGTCGAGAAGCTCTACGGCTCCGGCGCCGACCCGGTCGGACGGGTGGTGCGCATCCGCAACATGCCGTTCCAGGTCATTGCGGTGATGGCCCGCAAGGGACAATCGCCGATGGGTCAGGACTACGACGACGGCGTCTTTATTCCGGTGAG
The DNA here is from genome assembly GCA_041486695.1 of Acidobacteriota bacterium. Classification (GTDB taxonomy): domain Bacteria; phylum Acidobacteriota; class Polarisedimenticolia; order Gp22-AA2; family Gp22-AA2; genus JBGPLZ01. The sequence continues at coordinate 24,582 of JBGPLZ010000036.1, forward strand.
CACTTACCGGGCGAAGATCCAGGGGGGGCTGCAGACCTACATCGCCGGGTCGATCTTCGTCGGCGCGATCTCGGCCGACGCCACCTCGCGCGCCGAGCGCGAGATCCGGAGCCTGCTGCGGGACCGCCACCGCCTTGCGCCCGAGGTGGACGACGACTTCCAGGTGCGCAACCTGACCGAGATCGCCTCGGCCCAGCAGGAGGGGACCCGGACCCTCACCACGCTGCTCGCCAGCATCGCCGCCGTCTCGCTGCTCGTCGGCGGCATCGGCATCATGAACATCATGCTGGTCAGCGTGACCGAAAGGACGCGTGAGATCGGGGTGCGCATGGCCGTGGGTGCGAAGCCGCGCCACATCCGGGCCCAGTTCCTGGTGGAGGCGCTGACGCTATCCGTTCTGGGAGGGATCACCGGCGTCGGCCTGGGCCTCCTGGCCGCCGGGCGCCTGGCCGCTCAGTTCGGCTGGCCGGTCCAGGTGCGCCCCGACATCATCATCATCTCCCTGGTCTTCTCGGGCCTGGTCGGGATCGGGTTCGGTCTCTACCCGGCGCACCGGGCCTCGCGCCTCGACCCCATCGAAGCGCTGCGCTACGAGTGAAGCTGGAAGCCGGCGATGCGCGCGAAGTCGTCGATCCGCAGCGCGGCGCCCCCGACCAGGGCGCCGTCGATCCCGGGGCAGGCCATGAAGGCGTCGATGTTTTCGGGCGTGACGCTCCCGCCGTAGAGAACGCGGACCGTCGACGCGGCCGCGCCGAACGGCTGCCCGAGCGCCGTCCGGATCACCGTCTGCATCTCCTCCGCATCGCGCGGTGATGCCGCGCGGCCGGTGCCGATCGCCCAGACCGGCTCGTAGGCGACCACCACACGCCCGGCGTCGCCCCTGGGCACCCCCTCGAGAGCTCGCAGAAGCTGGGTGCGCACCACGCTCCCGGCGCGCCCCGAGGTCCGGGCCGTCTCCTGCTCGCCGACGCAGACGACCGGGGTCAGGTCGGAGCGCAGCGCGGCGAGCACTTTCTGGGCGACCGTCCGGTCGGTCTCGCCGAAATGCTGCCGCCGCTCGGAATGCCCGACCAGGACGTATCGGACGCCGAGCTCCTGGAGCATCTCGCCCGAGATCTCGCCGGTGTACGGACCCTCGTCCTTGAATGAGAGATCCTGGGCGGCGAGCCGGACGGAGCTGCCGCGCAGCAGGTCGGCGGCTGCCGGCAGCGACGTGAAGGGGGGCGCGACGGCGATCTCGCGGTCGTCGGGCAGGGCGCGAAGGCGCGGCAGCAGCCCCGTCAGATGGGCCGTGGTCTCGGACGCGGTCAGGTGCATCTTCCAGTTGCCGAGGATGAGCGGCTTCGAGCCGGCGACTCCGGTCATGCGGCGTCGCCACGCTTCGCCCGACGGGGGCCCGCGGGAGGGGGCGGCGCGTCGCTCAGGGCCACGATGCCGGGGAGGTCGACCCCCGACAGGAATTCCAGGGAGGCGCCGCCGCCGGTCGAGAGGTGCGTGAAGCGGTCGCCGAGCCCTTGCCGGTTCACGGCGGCCACCGAGTCCCCGCCGCCGACCACGGAAAAGGCCGGGGTGGCGGCGATCGCGTGGGCCAGGGCGTTCGTTCCCATGTCATAGGGAGGAACCTCGAACCGGCCGAGGGGCCCATTCCAGAAGATGGTGCGCGCGCGACGTACCTCCTCGCCGAACGCCTCGCGGGTCTTAGGGCCGATGTCCAGCCCGATCAGGCCCGGCTCGATCTCGGGGCCTGCCGTGGTCCGCGACGGCGCCCCGGGCGCAGGCGAGGCCGCGACGACATGGTCGCGGGGCAACTCGATCCGGACCCCCGATTCGGCCGCCCGCGCCAGCAGGGAGCGGGCGTGCGTCACGAGGTCGTTTTCGACGCGTGAGCTGCCGACCGGGATGCCTTTGGCCTGCAGGAAGGTGTAGGCCATGGCGCCGCCGATCAGGATGGCATCGACGCGCGCGATGAGGTGGTGGATCAGGTCGAGCTTGTCCGCCACCTTGGCGCCGCCCAGAACGGCGACGTACGGCTTATCCGGCGACTCGCGCAGGCGGCCCAGCATCGTCACCTCCTGATCGAGCAGCAGGCCGGCGGCCGCGGGTCGGAGATGCCTGGTGATCCCGACCACCGAGGCGTGCGCTCGGTGCGCGGTGCCGAAGGCATCGTTGACATACAGGTCGGCGAGCGCCGCGAGGGCGCGCGCGAAGCCGTCGTCGTTCGTCTCTTCCTCGGCGTGGAAGCGGAGATTCTCGAGCAGGAGGATGTCGGCGTCGCGCAGGCTGCGCGCCTGTGCTTCCACCTCCCCACCGACGCACTCGAGAGCCATCCGGACCGGCTGTCCCAGCAGGACCCCGAGCCGCTCGGCCACCGGACGCAGGGTCATCTCGGGAACCGGCCGCCCCTTCGGACGGCCGAGGTGCGACGCGAGGATCGGCCGCCCGCCACGCTCCAGGATCAGCCGCAGCGTCGGCAGGGAGGCGCGCAGACGCGCGTCATCGGCGACCTGGCCGTCCTTGAGCGGGACATTGAAGTCGACGCGCACGAAAACCCGCGCGCCGCGGAGCTCGAGGTCGCGTACCGATAGCTTGCGCGGCAGCATGATCACTCCCTCCGGCCGGGACGGTCCCGTCCGGCCATGTCGTGGATCAGGTCGACGAGGCGCTGCACGTAGGCGCGCTCGTTATCGTACCAGGCGTAGATCTTGAGGAGTCGATCTCCTTCCACCGTGAGCAGCGGGGCGTCGATGACCGCCGAGCGGCTGTCGCCCAGATAATCGATCGAAACCAGCTCCTCCTCGGCGTAACCGAGGATGCCCCGAAGCCGTCCCTCCGCCGCCTCCCGCAGGATGGCGCGAACTTCCTGGATCGTCGTCGCGCGCCGCACGAGCAAGGTCAGGTCGAGCAGCGACACGGCCGCGGTCGGCACGCGCACCGCCAGCGCCTGGACCTTGCCGCGCAACTTCGGGAAGATTTGCACGATGGCGGCGGCGGCCGAGGTGGAGGTCGGGATCATCGACATGCCGGCGGCCCGCGCCCGGCGACGGTCGGGATGCGGCGCGTCCATCAGAACCTGGTTGTTGGTGTAGCAGTGGACGGTGGTCATCGCCACCCGATCCAGGCCGAAGGCCTCGTCGCAGACCGACAGGATCGCGGCCATGGCGTTGGTGGTGCAGGAGGCGCCCGACACGATCCGGTGCCGGGCCGGGTCGTAGAGGTTCTGGTTCACCCCGTAGCAGACGGTCAGGTCGGCGTCGGCCGAGGGCGCCGTGAGAATCACCCGCTGCGCGCCGGCTTCGAGGTGCCCGGCGGCGGCGGCGCGCGTCGTGAAGGCCCCGGTGGCCTCGACGACGAGCTCGACGCCGCTGTCGCGCCAGGGGATGTCGCGCGGCGACTCGGCGCGGGTGCAGCGGATCGCCCGGGTCCCGGCGGTCAGCACGCCGTCGCCGGCGCGGACCTCCTCCTCGAGGCGGCCGAAGAGCGAGTCATGGCGCAGCAGGTGGGCGAGGATGGCCGGATCGGCGCGATCGTTGATCGCCGCGATCGTCAAGTCCTCATGGTGCAGGACCTGGCGCAGGAAGCCGCGGCCGATCCGGCCGAGGCCATTGATGCCGATTCGCATGCCCATCATTTCCTCGCTGCACCCGCGGTTGAGTTTCTCAGTATAAGGTAAAGAGTCCGCGCCCGGAGAGCCCCGCCGGCCGCGGGGCGGGCCGGCTGGGCGGCGGGGGGCACGCCGTCGCCGCGCGCGGGTACGGCCAGGTGGCTGGAAGCTGTGTCTCGGCACCACGGGGCCTACGCGCGCGGCGCGGCTGGCGCTCACTCGCCTGGTCGCGCTGGAC
>JBGPLZ010000037.1:0-28282 GCA_041486695.1 Acidobacteriota bacterium
CCTGAGGCCGGATCAGTGGCCGCCGAGCTTCCAGGTTATGCCAGCCGTGACGTTCGTAAACGTGGAGCCGTCGTTGAACGCGGCCTCGCGCAGGAACGACAGGTCGGTCCGGAACGCCATGGTCTTGCTCTTTCCGAAGAAGATCCGGGTCCCTGCGCCGATCTGGTAGGCGGTCGAGTTGTCACTGACCGAGATCCCGCCGGCGTCGACACTGATGTCGGCGCGGCCGATGCCGGCCATCACGTAAGGAACGAACTCCTTCTTGCGAGGGTGAAAGTTGTAGAGGCCGTTCACCATGAACAGGCGCATCGTCGTGTCCACGCCCGTGCCCGAAACGCTGCCGCTGGCGGAGGACGACGCGATCTGCCCTTCGACCTCGAACTCCTGCTTGATCTGATAGCCGCCCCGGACCCCGAAGAACTGGGCCGAGTCAACGCCGGTGCTGTCGGAGCTGACGCTTGTCTGGCTGACGCCCAATCCGATCTCACCGACATTGCCCGGTGCGTTTCCGGCAAACGCCGGCGCGCCGAGCACTACCACAGCGAGAGCCGCGAGGCACAGTATTCGCTTCATGAAATTTCCTCCCTTTGCAAGATTCGAATCAGGTTCAAAACCGGGAACCATTGCCTTCAGGACGACACGGAAACGCCGTCACCCCCCTTCCGTTATCGTGCCTAAAGCTAGGAACGTGGGGCACGTGGATCAAGCGGATTACGAAAGAGTGGCGCCCCGGCGGGTGCGGGCGTTTCAATAGTGAAACCCGCGTTGGGCGTGGCCAGGCGCCGGTCCCTACTGAAAAGTCCATCCGGGTCAAAAGTGACATAAATGATGAACGCATTCTTGGCCGCTGGGATCGGAGCGTTCCGATCCAGGGCGAGGTGCGGCCGTGACTGGTTGTAGTAGGGGACGTACTCCTTGAGAATCCGTCGGAGATGGTTTTCGCGCAGGACGATCAGGTGATCCAGGCTGGCCGACAGGTCAGGATGAGGTGCGGAGTATGCCGGTGAGCTGTCGACGGGATCTCAGATGATCCGGAACTGAACGCCCTGCTCCCGCAGGAAGTCGCGCGCCCCGGGCCCTCGCAGGGAGGCGAGCGTCGACAGCGTCCCGGCTTCGACGCAGGTGCTCGCGATCACGGTCACTGAGCGAGGGGCGTCCTCCACCGGCCAGCCGGTCTTCGGATTCAGGATGTGTCCGAGTCGTTTCCCCTTCCACCGCACGAAGCGTCGCGCGTCTCCGCTGGTCGCCAGGCCTCCACGCGGGAGGTCGATGCGGTACAGCGCGGCCTCGCCGGTCTGCTCCGGGTCGTCGACGCCCACGCGCCAGGGGCGTTCGCCGCGACGCCAGCCGCTGGCGTAGAGATCGCCACCGAAGTTCACGAGAAACGAGTCGCCGATCTCGGCCGCGATGAGCGCCGCGGCTCGATCGACGGCGTACTCCTTCCCCACCCCGCCCAGGTCGATCTCCATGCCCGCCGGCATCGTCAGTGTGGCGTTCTCCCAGGTCACGCGGTGCCAGCCGACGTGCTGCAGCACCTCGCGCACCGCCGCCGCGGTCGGCACGCGGTCGCTGCCGTCGAACCTCCAGACGCGCCGGAGCACCCCTGATGTGATGTCGAGCATGCCGGCCGACATTTCGTAGCACGCCACCGCGTAGTCGATCAACGAGGCCGTCTCCTCGTCGACCGGGATCGGCCGCCCGCGGGCCCGGTTGATCCGCTCGATGACGTTGTCGCTCCGGTAGCGGCTGAACTTCCGCTCGATGCGCCGGGCCTCCTTGTCGGCGGCTCGGAGCGCGCGACCGGCCCGGGCGCGATCGTCGCTGTCGACCAGGACCTCGCACGGACCCGCCATGGCGGTGAACCGGCCGACGAAGTAGTCCTCGACGCGCGCGAGGGCTTCGGACATGCGGGGATCTCAGAAATCCAGGTGGTAGCCGATCACCACCGTGCCGGTGTTCACCGTCGGATAGAGGTCGTACTGGCGCAGCGCCCCGACGGCATCGTTCGGGTGATGATCGCCGAGTTGCCCGATGTATTCGAGGCGCACCGTCCATTCGCCAGGCGACCCGCGGGGCCGGAACCCATAGGTCGCTCCCAGGGTCACGGTCGTGAGCGGGCCAAGGCGATAGTCGCTCGTGGCGAACTCCGGCAGCGGGTCCCCCTGGATCAGGTTAGATTTGAAAAAACTCGAGGAACTCTGGGTGTAGTAGCGCAGGTGCGGCTCCAGGAAGGTGTTGTCCGCGAGAACGTTGCGGTATTTCAGTTCGAGCGTGTGAGAGCGCAGGTCCCAGTCATCCCAGTAGTACCGATAGGAGGTGTAGATCACATTCTCGGTCAGGTGATAGACCGAGTTGACGAGGACACTCGTGCGGTCGCGAGTGGAAGGACGCTTCTCCGTCAGCTCCCCCACGGTCAGGCCGGTCGTCCCGTCCACGAGGCTCAAGAGCTTGTAGGGCTCCGTCAAGTAACCCTGCTCATGGGTGCGGGACAGGTTCATCGCCATCATCCATCGCCGCGTGAACACCTGCGAAAGCCCGACCATCCCGGTCGTGACCCGCTTCGGATCCGATCCGGTGCCGATGATCAGGCTCGGATCGGTGAATCCCGCGGTGGTGCCCCCCACGGGGAAGACCTCGTCGCGATTGTAGCCGGCGCCCAGCGTCAGCGTCGTCAGGCGATGCATGAAGTCGATCGACAGCTTTCCGTTGGCTCCGATCGACTGGTAGTCTTTCTCTCTCGAGAAATGTCCGCCGAGCGTGGGCGTGAACGACTTGAACGGCTTCGTCCAGCCCCCGTCGAGGGCCACGCGGGTGTCTTTGAATTTGGTCGTCGGGATCTCACTGGCGGATCGCGTCGTGACGGTCCCCGACGCGCTGGTGACCGTCTGCGTCGTCCCGCTCGGCACGGTGCCGCTCGGGGAGGCCCCGGTGATCGCGTCGATCCCGAGCTGGGCGAAAAACGACTGGCCGTTAGGGTACAAACGCGTGAACCGGGCGGTCGGTTCGATGACGCTGACCCGGCTGGCCTCGCTGTAGTACAGCCCGGTGATGTCGAGCTGCGTGGTCGGGCCGGCATCCGCGGCGCGCGCCATGCCGGGCACCCCCGAAGCGAACAGCATGCAGGCGGCGGCTTTCAGTTTGCCGCGGATCGAGGGGGCCCGGGGGGCAGGGTCGGTGGGCCCGCCTTCGGGACCAGGTCCGGCTCCTAGTTGCATCCGCATCCTCCGCCCGCGGCGTCCGACCCGCCGGTCGAGCCTTCCTTGCTGAAGTAGACATGCTCGTCCAGGGCATGCACCATCGGATAGGGAATGTACTGCATCTGCTTCTCGGCGAGGAGATCCCGGTCCCAGGGGCGGATTTTCGCCGCCGCGCATCCGCTGGCCGAGCCCACCGCGACGAGGAGAAGGAGCGTCCGTACGAGCCGTTTCGTCCCCTGTCTCATTGAGGGAGCGCCTCCTTGATCAGAGCCTCGATCTTCCCGGTCTCCTTGGGGTCGAATCCGGCCTGGGAATAGAGGATCGTGCCGGTCGGGCTGATGAGGTAACTCGACGGCATGGCCGACACGTCGAACGCCTCTGCCGTCTTCCCCGAGGGGTCGAACGCGACGACGAACGGCGCGGGATAGTCCTCGAGGAACGAATCCGCGGCATCGCGATTCTTGTCCAGGTTGATCGCCACGATCACGAGCCCTTTCGCCGCATACCGCTCGTGGAGGGTGCGCAACCAGGGGAACGACAACCGGCAGGGGACGCACCAGGAAGCCCAGAAGTCGACGTACATGACCTTTCCCCGGAGCGCATCCAGAGAGACCGTACCGGTGAGCGTGGGGAGATCAAAGCCGGGCGCTTGGACGCGGCCAGCCGCGGCGGGGTCCGGGTGTTTTTTCGCAAAGGCGGGCAGGGCGAGAGCAATGACCAGGAAAACGGTCAGGAGCCAAAGCCTCATGCGTTGACGTCCCCGAAGGCGCGTCCGGGTATCTATGAGCCGCGGCGCGGACCAACCAAGTTACGCCTGGGGATGGAGAAAGACAAATGGCCTACGGGCAATCGGGCCCGCCCAGGCGGCTTAGCCGCGGGTCAGCTTCCGATGGCGCGAGCCTCGGCCGTGGACTCGACGATTTCATATCCGAGAAGGCGAAGCTCGGAGCAGAAGCCCTCAGAAGCCGTTCGGCTGGCTCCCTTCGCCCCCAGTCAGTGCCTGGCGGGCGTGGTCCCGCGCGTTGACCCGCAACTTGTCCCAGTCGTAGTTGTTCCAGCCCGACTCCTGCTTGAGGCTGTTGGGATGCTTCTCGTCGAATCCCTTCAGCCTCCGGAAGAGCCAATGCCCCTCGCGCGCCGTCCCATCCAGAACCATAAAGCCACGCCCGACCGGGAGCGCGATCAGCACCCAGCCGCTGTTTCCCGCGGTGTCGCCCATCTGGACGAGCGGCTCGGCCCGCTGGGTGCCGTCAAACTTGCTCCGGGCGAAGAGGTACAGTTGGCTCACACCTGCCGTGAGTGCGTGGTCCGCGATCGTCATGCGGGGCGAGAGTCCCTTGACGATGAGCTCGCCGCCGCGATTGCCGCTGGAAGACCTGACGAAGTCGAAGGACGCGAATCGGAACGGCGCGACGGTCTGCGCCAGAGAGCTCTCGAGGACCTCTCCCGCAACCCAGAGGACACCTCCGGATTCCACCCACTGCCGCAGCACCTTCATGTGCGCGTCGGAGATGCTTTTCGTGGTCTTGTTGTCCTCGAGGACGAGGACGTTCAGGTCCGCATGGCTGCGGATGGTCAGCAGGTCGTCAATCGTCTTCCAATCGATTCGGTAGATCCCTGGATCGATCTCCTCAAACGCTGCCGACGGGGACGCCCCGAGCATGGCCAGCACGCCTACGAACAGGACGGGAACCAGGATTCGCTTCTTCATCGGGTTCTCCTCATTTTCAGACCCGGACGCTCCAGGGTGGCCGCCGCAAATTTTCACAGGTGCCAGGCCGCCTCGGAGAAGGGCGTCTTCTGAGCTATGACTATCTGAGTCGCAATCACCGCAACACTTGTACTTCAGTGTCGCGAACCGAGCGAGTCGGGACGTTCCTGATTCGACATCGATGGATATCTGAGTCGGCGATCAGGAAAACCCTGAAGGGGGTTCGCCCGCGCGAGGGCGTCGCTGGTCTGCTCCCCATTTCAACCAGACACCTTTCAGACCTAGAATAGGGGTACGAAAGGTGACAAGTGAAATGGGCGTCAGACCACCTGGTCCAATCGACCGAGGAGCTGTGATGAACAAACTGTCCGGGATACTCTCGTGCGGTGCCTTGCTCCTGTGTGCCGCCGTCCTGCCCACCAGCGCACCGTTCTACCACGTTGCCAAGAGCATCACGCTGGGTGGAGAAGGGAGGTGGGACTATCTCGCCATCGATGCCCCGGGCCAGCGGCTGTTCATCGCGCGTGAGACCCGCGTAATGGTCGTCGACTCCGACACCGGCGCAGCGCTCGGCGAGATCCCGGGCGTGAACGGCGCCCATGGTGTGGCACTCGCGTCCGAGACCGGACACGGCTTCGCCACCTCGGGCCGCGATGGCACGGTCACGATGTTCGATCTCAAGAGCCTGAAGGTGCTCAAGCAAATCCCGGCCGCGCTGGACGCCGACGCCATCCTCTACGACCCGGCGTCGAAGCACGTCTTCACCTTCAACGGGGATACGCACTCCTCGACCGTGATCGACGCCGCATCGGGCAAGCGGATCGGCACGATCGATCTGGGGGGAGCGCCCGAGTTCGCGGTTACAGCCGGTGACGGGAAGCTGTACGTGAACCTGGAGGACAAGGGCGCTGTGGCCGAGATCGACGCAGCCGCCATGCAGGTCACCCGCCATTGGTCGATCGCGCCTTGCGAGTCCCCGACCGGCCTCGCCGTCGATCGCGCGCATCACCGGTTGTTCAGTGGATGCCGGAATAAGGTCATGGCGATCTCCGACGCGACTGCCGGCAGGCTCATCACCACCATGCCGATCGGCGAGGGTGTCGATGGGTGTGGCTTCGATCCGGGCACCCAGTTGGCCTTCGCTTCGAACGGCGATGGGACGCTGACGGTTGTGCATGAAGACTCTCCCGCACAGTTTCGCATGGTGGCGAATGTGGGCACGCGGAAGGGCGCCCGCACCATGGCGCTCGATGAGAAGACGCATCGCGTCTATACCGTCACCGCAGAGCTCGGACCAACGCCAGCTCCTACCGCGGATCACCCGCACCCTCGGCCCAGCATCGTGCCGGGGACATTTACCTTGCTCGTCCTCGACCCGTAACGCAGGGGTCACGTATCATTATTAATAGCCAGTGAGCTACGACGACACCGGAGCGGCAGAAGTGCGGGTCGAAGAGATGCAGTGAGTGCTGCTAACGCGTGGCACGGAGTATCCCACTGAACGAAACGGGAGGTGATGCGATGATTGGTGCGCGGCGGATCCGAACCGGCGCCGCGCCCCTTGGCGTCGCGGCGGCCTTCGGGATCATGGCCCTTTTGTCGAGTCCGGTTCTCGGGCTCGCGGAGACACGCCCGCTCAAGCCCGACGACATCTTCGCCCTGAAGGACGTCGCCGACCCTCGCATCAGCCCGGACGGCCGCTTCGTGGCCTACGAAGTGACGTCCCTCGACGCGGCGCGGGACGCAGCCGACACCGACATCTGGATGTCTCCCCTCGCGGGCGGGGAGGCGATTCGCCTGACGTCGAGCCCCGAGTCGGAGACCACCCCCCGCTTCAGCCCCGATGGCCGCTTTCTGGCGTTCCTCTCGGACCGCGAGGGATCCTGGACCCAGGTCTGGCTCCTCGACCGGCGCGGCGGCGATGCGTTCCGCCTCACCGACTACAAGGCGAGCGTCTCGGCGCTCGCCTGGTCGCCCGACGGCGGCCGCCTGGCGCTCGTCGTCAAGGACGCCGACCCTGACGATGTCGAGGCCCGCAGCGAGCGGGACGCACCCTCCTCCGGCGCCAAGGAGGCTAAGGACGCCAGAGAAAAGCGCCCGAAGCCGATCGTCATCCGGAGGCTTAAGTTCAAGAAGGACGGCGAGGGGTATCTGGGAGATCTGCGCCGCCACATCTACGTCTTCGACGTGGCCACGAAGACGAGCAGCGCAATCACCTCAGGCCTCTATGACGATGATGATCCGGCCTGGTCTCCCGACGGCCGATCGATCGCCTTCTCCAGCAACCGGACACCCGATCCGGACAGCAACGAGAACAGCGACATCTTCCTGGTCGAGACGAGGGCCGGGGCCGTGCCTCGCCGGCTCACGGCGTCGCCCGGGACCGACAGCGCGCCCGCCTTCAGCCCGGACGGGAAGACCATCACTTTCGTCGCCGGCGCCGACCCGAAGGACATCTGGTATGGCACGTTGAACCTGGGGGTGGTCGCCGTGGCCGGCGGCCCGGAGACCGTCCTGACCCGCGCCCTCGACCGCGTCGTCTCAGGCCCGCGCTTCTCCCCCGACGGGCTATCGATCTTCTTCATGGTGGAGGAGGGGGGAAACAGCCATCTCGCCCGGGTTCCCGCGGGCGGCAGCCTGGTCGATCGGGTCGTCGACGGCGAGCTGGACATCCAGGCCTTCGATATCGGGAAGAGCGGCGAAATCCTCGTCCTCGAGAGCCGGCCCGACCAGCCGTCCGAGATCTCATCCCTGGCCGGTGGCAAGCTGCGGCGCGTCACCCACGTGAACGACGCGTTCCTGCGAGGCATCGCGCTCGGTCCGGTGGAGCGCTTCAAGGCGAAGAGCAAGGACGGCACGCCGATCGACGCCTTCCTGGTGCGGCCCCCGGGCGGCGCGGCCCCCGATGGGGCGAGCACTGCGGCCAAGGGGAAGCTCCCCGCCATCCTGCGCATCCATGGCGGGCCGAACGGGCAGTCCTCCACCGCATTCGAGATCGAGTGGCAGATGCTGGCGGCGCGCGGCTACGCCGTCGTGGGCGCCAACCCGCGCGGCTCGACCGGCTACGGGCAGGCGTTCAGCCGCGCCATCTTCGCCGACTGGGGAAACAAGGACTTCGACGACATCATGGCGGCGATGGACCAGGTCATCGCCATGGGCGTGGCCGACCCCGAGCGGCTGGGGGTCGGGGGCTGGAGCTACGGCGGCATGATGACCGACTTCGTGATCACCAAGACGAACCGCTTCAAGGCGGCCATCGCCGGCGCCAGCGAGGCGAACGCCTTCGCCAACTACGGCGTCGACGAGTACGAGTATGCCTGGGAGAAGGAGGCGGGCCTCCCCTGGCGCAGCGTGGAGACATGGATGCGCCTCTCTCCCTGGTTCCAGATCGACAAGGTGACGACCCCGACCCTTTTCCTGGGAGGAAGCGAGGACCACAACGTGCCGGTGCTCAACTCCGAGCAGCTCTACCAGTCGCTGCGGCGCCTGGGGATCGAGACGGAGCTGGTGGTCTATCCGGGCGAGTACCACCACATCGGGCGGCCGAGCTTCCAGATGGACATCCTCGAACGCTACGTGGCATGGTACGACGCGCACTTGAAGCCGGGAGCCCCCACGCCTGCAGCACGAGCTTCGCGATGAATCAACCGGTCCGCCGATCCGCCGCCGTCGGAGAGGCCGCTGGCGACTTGGACCACTGCCGTCCCATCGGGGGCGGGCGCCTAAAGGTGCTTCGGCGGCGCCTCGGGAGGTGGCCCCGGGGGTCCATCCGGCGGCGGCTCCGGCGGCGGTCCAGTCCGCCACCCGCGCCGCCCCGCGTGATCGTGCGGCAGCGCGTCGAAAATCGTCTGCTGGTCGGGCCTGAGGACGTCGCGGATCTCCGACCGGCCTTGCTCCAGGAACTGCTGCATCCGCGCCCGGCGGCCCGCGAGGATCGCTTCGATCTTCTTCTTCTGCTCGCCATCCAGATTCAGCTCGCGGGTGAGCCGCTCGAGGCCCGCGCCGGGGTGCGGGCCGCCGGGGCCGAAGCCGCGCAGGCGGGGAAGCATGGAGCGCTGTCCGAGGTAGAACAGCGTCGCGCCGCAAACCATCCCGAGCCCGAAGACGACGCCCAGGAGGAGCAGCCCCCGCGTGCGCGCCGGACTGGTCGCTTGATCATCCATATCTAGTCTCCCTGTCGGAGGGTCTTCCCCAGGAGGAGATCCTCGACGCCGCCGGCGTCGGTGCCGCCGAGCAGCACCGCATCGAGATCCTGCCGGTCGGCGCCCGTCGGCGAGGCGTCCTTGAAAAGCATGACCGTGGCCAGCAGCACGAGGACGGCGGCGGCCGCCGCGAGACGGGGGATCGCCTTCGCGGCCAGCGGCACGACCGCCGCCAGGGGCGTCTCCGGCACCTGGACGCGCCGGCGCCTGGCCTCCGCCATCATCCGGGGAACCGCCGCGACGAGATGACTCACGTCGGGCTCCATCTCGCCGGCCGCCGTCCGGAGCGCGTGACGGATGGACGCGCGGACCTCGCGCGCGTCATCGCGTCCGACCGGGTCGCTCATGGCACCTCCTGACCGCGCGGCATTCTCCCGTGCCGCGCGTCCTCTCCGCCGGGCCGCAGCATTCGCGCCAGCTTCCTGCGCGCCCGCACGGCGCGCAGCCTGACCGCCACGCGCGTCAACCCCAGGGCCGCCGCCGCCTCGGCCATCGAATGACCCTCGAGATCGACCAGCGTGAGCACCGCCCGGTCCGCGGCCGAGAGGCGCGCCAGCGCCTGACGCACTGCCAGGATCTCGACCTGCGCGCCGAGGCCCTCGGTCGGCTCCACCGCGGCTCCCCGCGTCCGGTCGCCCAGCGGCTGCACGCCTCTGAGCGCGGGACGGCGCAACGCGTCCAGCGCCTTGCGCGCGGTGATCGCCCGCAGCCAGGCGCCGACGTCTGCCGTCGGCAGGGCCCGAGTCGTCAGCGCCGCGATGAAGGCTTCCTGCACCACGTCATCTCCCTCGCCGTTCCCGTACCGTCCCAGGACGCGCCGCGCCATCCGCAACATCCCCGGGCCGTGCCGGGCCACCAGAATCCGGCCCGCGTCGTGATCCCCGCCCCGGGCTGCAAGCAGGTCGTCGAGGTCGCCCCCGGATCCGAGCGGTGCCCGAATGGGATTCGTATCCATAGGACATCATAGGCCAACTGCTGCAGCGAGCGGGCGGCAGGCGCCGAGGAAGGAGCCGCGCCTGCCGCCCGTCGCGGTCGCCGTCGCTACTCTCCCAGGAGAGGGGCCTCGGGCGGGTGATGGAAGTCTCGCCGCCGAGCCGACCATTTCGCCTTCAGCTCCTTGGCCTTCTGGCGCTGCTCGGGAGTCAGGATGGAATCGATCTCGACGGCCATCTGATGTCTCTGGATCGCGACCGGCTCGCCCTGCGCCGAGACGAGCCGGGCAGCCTCCAGGATCTGCTGGTCGGTGGAGGCGGGGTTGCCGATCAGGTCCTCGAGGTGGGCCCTCGCATCCTGGAACGCCTTCATCGTGTCGCCGAAAGCACCTGAATGGTAGCGGTCCATGATGGCCTGGAGCTGGGTCTTCTGGGCGTCGCTCAGGCTCAGCTTTTCCGCCATGTGCGCCATCATGCCCCGTCCGGGTCCGTGGTCTCCCGGCCCGCCGTGACCCCGCGGTCCCGACTCCGGCTGGGCCAGCGCCGGCAGGCTGATGGCCAGCAGGGCAAGCCCGCAGAGCGTCGCGGTGGACTTCAATAGTTTCGTCATCGCATTCCTCCTTTGTGATTGCATCACTTGCTCATCATTATTGAGACGAGCCGGATCGGGGGGATGTGTCAGCGGCCAGATGGACTTTCAACGTGAGGTTCAGGCGCTTCGGAGGACCGGGGGGCTCTTGATGCGTCGCCCCGTCGGTCGTCGCGCCGCCTCCCATGCCCCGAGCCCGGCCGCCTCCCTGGCCTCCTCCTCCTCCGTGCCCGCCGCCGGATCCCCCGCCATATCCACTGCCGTGGCCTCCCATCCCGCCGCCCCCTCGGTGGCCCCCGCCGCCTCCACCGGCCACCCTCGACCCCCTTTCGTCATGCTGCTTCGGGATCGACGGCTGCTCCGGCGTCTCGAGCACGATTTTGATCTCGTCGCCGGGCCCGGCGCCCACCGCGTAAGGACGCTGCCCCGTCCCTCTGAGCGGGACTCTCAGTTCGTAGACGAACGCATCGTTGACCGCTGCGGCGCTGGCCGCGATCCCGGTCGCGTCCGCCACGGGCACAACCAGGCGGTCACCGGGGTCGGAGCCCCTGATGGCCAGCCACTTCAGGGATTCCGGGGACCCACCGCCGGTCGCGGGACTCCCGGATGGCGCCGACCGGCTCCGCGGCTCGACATGCTCACGCGCCAGCGGATACTCGATCCCGAAGCGTCTGCCGTCCGCGCCGCGGGGAGCGAACCACGCCGTCAGGCCCAGGTTCAGGATCTGGAAATTGACCCCGGGATCCCGGGACTGGATGCAGACGAAGAGGTCGTCCTGGTCGTTGAACAATCCGATGGCGAGGTTCGCCTGCTTGACGAACACCAGCGTGTCCCGCCAGTCCTCCAGCTTCGCATCGACCGTGATCGGTCGCTCACGGAAGCCGCTCTCCAGGGTCACGCTCCTGCCATGCGCCAGGGCCGGCCAGAGGCAGAGCAGCGCGGCCAGCACGGCCATCCGGATCGACCCTGTCATCGCCACTTTCTCCACGCCCAGCGGATCCCCGTCCTCGCGGACTCCCGCGTGACACGATCATGAGACGCGCGGGAGGTGCGGGATGTGTCATCCCACAGGAGATCCCACAGGAGACTGTTGACAAGCTCTGCGTCCTGCGATAGAAGAAATGCCAGGAAGATTGCGGGTCCGCTGGGGTAGGGGTCCCCTCCGGACTTGGGACCTGTCACAAAGAAGCGCTCTCGAGTGACTTGGTTCCGTGCCACTTCCACGACCTTGGTAGAAGTCTGAGCTGACCGCGAGGAAGTGTGGCCGCGACAGTTCAGAGATCTCTCTGCCGTGGGAGCTCTCGATATCCTTGGGATTCGTCTGATCAGGAGGACTCGCGATGGTCAAGGTCCTCGTCGTGGACGACGAAGCACCGATCCGCGACATGCTGGTGTCCATTCTTCAGGAGTGGGGGTACAACGCGACAGGGGCGAAAGATGGCGCGACGGCGCTAGCTATCGCTGCAAAGGAGAACCCGCGGGTGATCCTGCTCGACATAGCCATGGTCGGGATGAGCGGCATCGAAACGCTGGAAAAGCTGCGCGAACAGAAGCAGCAAGCCACGATCATCATGATGAGCGGTGTCGCGGATCAAGACACCGCAACGAAGGCCCTGGAGATGGGCGCCCATGACTTCATTCAGAAGCCCTTCGACCTGGACTACCTTCGTCACGTCCTGACAGTGAAATTGTCGCTCTCGGTCTAAGCGCTCAGACGGCGCACCAGGAGCGGGGCGGGACCGTCCGCATCGTTGCCGCTCCTTCGCGATGACTCACATCGCGGTCGTCGCGGCGCCTCGCGGCCGACCCCGCGGCGCCGCGAACGCGACCCATGCTATGACTCGGACAGGCTCCTAGGAGGTGCCATGGTGGTGCGTTGGCAGAAGGCCATCCTCGCCGGAGTCTTCGCGCTCTCGGCTTGCCTGGCCGTCGTCGCCTGGACGAACACCAGAGAAACGGCCTTTCGACAGGAAGAGCTGCAACGGGAGACCCGGGTCGTCGCCCGCCAATCCTCGACCCAGCTTCAGTACACGCTTGAGAAGCACCTGCTCGCCCTGACCGCGATGGCCGCCTTCTTCGAGAATACCCAAGAGGTGACCGAAGAGGAGTTTTACAGTTTCGCGGCAGCCTCTCTGAAGCACACCCCGCTCTGTCTCCGCATCCCGTTCGTCGACTCCTCCCTCCATGTTCGCTGGGTCTATCCTCCCGAGCCCAACCGGTCCCTCATTGGGTTTGATCTCAGGACTCATCCGGAGGGCTACAAAACCCTCCTGCGGGCGATGCAGACCAAGGAAGCTGTTCTCTCTCCTCCTCTCCAGCTCGTCGGCGGGGACCAGGGGTTCATCCTGGCGGCCCCCATATTCAGGAAAGGCAAGTATGCCGGTGAGGTGGTGTGTTCCTTCCGGAGCGTCGATTTCTTCGCCTCCCTGGTTCTTCCGGAGGTGCTCGAGCGTTACGAGGAAAAGGTGCTGGGTTCGGGAACCGTGATCTTCGCCAGCAAGTCCTTCGACGTGCCCGGGTCAGGCATTGAACCCGCCGTTGAACGGTTCAGCTTGGGCGGCACCAGCTGGGAGATGCAGGTGAAGCCTGCCGAGGCGATCGCGCAGCAGCAGCTCCGCGCCGGTCAGGTGACGCTCTGGGTGCTGGGGTGCCTCATTGCGCTGGGGGCCGGCTGCCTCGCGGGCTCCGGGACATACTGGGCCTCGGCCATCACGTGGCGACTGAAGAGCCAGGGGGCGACGTTGCGCCAGACCCGGGAGCAGCTCGACGGAGCCATGCACCAGCTCATCGAGTCGGAAAAGTTAACCGCCCTGGGCGAGCTTGTTGCCGGGGTCGCACATGAGATCAACAATCCACTCTCGACCATCTTGGGGTACTGCCAGCTCCTCATGACCAGGGAGATTCCCGCGGAGGTCAAGAGGCGCCTCGAAATTGTGTACTCGGAGGCCGAGCGGATGGCCAAGATCGTCAGGAACCTCCTCACGTTCGCCCGCAAGCATCCTCCCGAGAAGAAGCTTCTTGGCCTCAATGGGATCATCGAGAAGACTCTCGAGCTCAAGGGCTATCACTTCCGGGTGAGTCAGATCCAGGTGGAAAGGGATCTGGCCCCCGACCTCCCGCCGACCATGTTGGACTTCAACCAGATCCAGCAGGTCATACTGAACCTGCTCAACAACGCCGAACAGGCCATGGTCGAGGCAGGCAGAGGTGGAACCCTCCGGCTGGCAACACGCAGGGTTGGGGAGGGGATCGAGGCGCGCATTTCGGACAACGGCCCCGGCATTTCGCGAGAGATCCAATCGCGCATCTTTGAACCCTTCTTTACGACCAAGAAGGAGGGCAAGGGAACGGGGCTGGGCCTGTCGCTTTGCTACGGGATCGTCCAGGAACACGGAGGGACGATTCGGGCCGAGAGCCATCCGGGGGAGGGAGCGGCCTTTATCATCCAGCTTCCCATCATCCGGGATACGGCGGTCACGAGGGACGAGGTGCCAGGGGTGCCCTCTCCCTCAGTGTCGTCATTGAGGATCCTGGTCATCGACGACGAGCCGGCTCTGCAGGACTTTCTGGTGGAGTTGCTGAGGTCGAGAGGGCATCGCGTGGACACCGCTTCGGATGTGCCGGAAGCTATGAAGAAGATCGCCGCCAACGGGCACGACTTGATCATCTCCGATATGAAGATGCCACACGGATCCGGGAAGGATATCTACAAGGCGGTCATCGAAAAAAGCCCGCGTCTGGCAAGGCGGATCATCTTTACAACCGGAGATGGAGGGAGCACGGAAACGAAGCGGTTTCTCGAGGACGCTGGAAACGAGATCGTGCTCAAGCCATTCAAGATCGAGGAAATCGACAGCGCCATCGCGAACGCGATGAGGAACTAGCGCCTTACCTGGCGAGCTCGAACAGCAGGGAAGAGACCCAGCCCTTCGCGCCCAGCTCGTCCGTCACCTCCCAAAGCACGTCGCGCTTCTCGCCGGTGGGGTAGAGCATGATGCCGGGCTCGAGCGGCTTCACCACCGCTCCGTTGGTGTCCGGCGTCGCATACATACGGCCCGGCTTGGTCATGGTCACGGCCTGCGATGCGTTGGCGGCGGAGGCGTTCTCCGGCAAGCCGCCCAGCTGATTGACCATGTTGGTGTAGGCCTGCAGGTACGCCAGCGTGATGACCTGGCCGATCTCGGTATTCGAGTACCCGGTGGCGCCGGCCCTGCCGAAACCGCTCATCGAGAATACGCTGCCGTGGGCGCCCCATCCGATGTCCGTCTTCTTGGCGTGGCCTTCGACGGCGGCCACTTCCTCCGACGAGCGCACGTCGGTGAGGGTCAGGACCACGTCGGCGGTCTTCTTCTTGGTGTTGATGCCGCCGACAATCGCGCCGGCCCTGCGGTTACCCATCAGCCCGCCGATCAGACCGCCGACCGCGTGGCCTCCGGCCTTGTTGTTCGAGGAGACCAAGTCGGGCACCAGGACGTAGTCGGCCGCCTTGATCTGCCCCTGGCCGACGTTCGAGCCGCCGCGCAGGTCGCCGCTGGCCGACAGCGTCCGCTCCGTCTGCGCGGCCTGCATTCCCTTGCCGCGATCCACGAGCGTGAAGCAGTTCGACTTCCGGACGAAGACCTTGATCAAGGCTTCCGGCGAGCCGAGGCCCTGTTCACGCCACCAATCCTTTTCGGGCTCGACCACGCTGAGGGCGCCGAGCCGCTTGGCGCAAACCGGAATCTCGGCGGATCTCTCGTCGCGCAGTGCCTCGGCCGACTTGGCCATCGCAGGCATGGATGCCGCAGCGACCAGCGATGCCACGACCGTGAGCGACTTCAGTCCTTTCGAAATCATTGGTCCTCCCTCATGTGAAACATCAAGCCTCAACGCTCGAGACAGGCAGTCGTTGCCGGTCCGCCGGCGCTCACTTCCCCTTGAGCACAAGGGTCCAGGAGCCGGTCTTTCCGAAGTTGTCGGACACCAGGATTCCCTCGCCACCGGCGACATAGACGTACTTGCCATCGGCGCTGCAGGCGACCGCGGCATCGCCGGTATCGGACGCCCAGTGCAGCTTTTCCTTGAAGTCGGTCTGCGCTTTCTGAGCGTACAGGCTGCCGCCGAGAAGCGCCTGCGCGCCCAGGATGACCGCCGCCGTGACGGCGACGGTGAAGAACAACCGGTGGATGGACCAACCCGCGATCGCGTTACCTGCCGTCTGCTGCATGGTGCCCTCCCTCGAGATGCTCAACCAGACACACTCCCCGTCGGCCGCATGGCGCCGCCACCCCGTCAAGATAGGTTCGCAGAGGCGGTTCGTCCAGGCCGGTGACGCCGTCCGTTTCCCGTTCATCTACCCCGGTGACGGCGATGGTGTTCCGGCGCTCGATCGATGGCGGGGTGGACGCGGGGGGCCGCATCAGATCCCGTGGCTTCCTGATACCTGCAGGGGGGATCCGCAGCTCACTGTCTCTGTCAAGGGAAGCTTATGGCCTTACAGGCAGCCCTTCACCTGTCGCCGGTCCCAGGATCCGAAAATATGCAACAGCCGCGAAGCGGGCCGGCGTTGCCACCGGCCCGCCCATTTGGAACGACTCAGCAGCTCACGGTGACACAGCCCGCAAGACAATTGGTGCGAGCCGATTCGAGGCATGCGTGTCCTGGTGCGACGAACTCGCAGGCCCGGTTGGTGCATTTCCCTTTGGCGAGGGCCGGAGTGGCGGCCAGGTCGGAGAGCGCCGAGAGGTAAGGTGAGTTCGACTGTGACGAGGGAGCGAACATCATGGTGGTGGCCACGACGATCGCCACGATCGCGAAGAAGTGAAGCACCATCTTGACCGGCTTGCACATCGCAACGGCCTCCTCTGTATCGGCATCGACTCTTCTCCGGGGCTGGTGCCGAATCCAAGCCCGGATGCTCTGGCGACAGGATGCGACTCTTCCCTCCGACCGGTCTCGCAAACCAGTGCTTGACGATCGGGAGTGTTCGGCGTAGCTTCATGCTATCTCGTTCCTGCCCGGAGCCAGCTCAATTGCGATGCACGGGAATCTTGTGAGAGTTCTCCCGCCATTGTCCATTCTCATCGCGGGGCGGATGCGTAAAGGCTGCAGGCATCTCGCTTTCTTGCTGCTGCTCATCCCCGTCGCTGCGAACGGACTGCTTGCCGACACGAGCGATGGCATCACTCTTTCCGTGGGCCAGGGAGCCGTAGCGTCGGAGGTCGTGCTCACGTGGACAGGGAACCAGCCGACCTTCTAAGTGTACCGCGATCCGGACCCAGGCGGCCTCACCAATCCCGCGAATCTGCTTGGGGAGGGGGATGGTCGTGTCTGGACGGACGTCCCGCCTCCGGGTAACGTCTTCTACTACGAGGTCACGAGGAAGCCCGACCCGCCAGCCGCGGTCGTTCTCGGTTTCCCAGACCACCTCATCCTCGCCGGGACGGTGGTCGGCCCGGCAGGGTTCTTCGAGGGCGAGGTCCTCGTTGAGGGAAACGCGATTAGCTGCGTGGCGCCGACCTGTTCGGAGATGCCTGGGGCAACCGGGGCCACGGTGGTCACTACGAACGGCATCATCCTGCCTGGGCTCATCGACGCTCACAACCACGGCCTGTTCAACATTTTCGACGAGACGGACTGGTCGCCCTTGCACGTCTATCAAGACCACCTCCAGTGGCCCGCCGAGGTGCGCTACCAGCAGATGGTCGACGCCAGGCAGTACCTGTCCGGAGAGAATGGCTCCCCCGTGAACTACCGCTGTGAGATGGATAAGTACGCCGAGATCAAGGCCCTCATCGCGGGCACGACCTCCTTTTTGCTCGCGCCGCCGACGATTGACAACTGCTTCGCCTCGGTCATACGCACCATCGATACCCTCCAGAACGACCTCGGAGCGGACCGGATCCAGACGAGCGTCTCCGTTCCCAGCGATTCTGCTGCCATGAGTGTGTGCAACAACTTCGCGAGCGGGACCACCAATGCCTACGTGGTCCACGTGGCGGAGGGCGTCGACTCCACGATCCTGAACGAGTTCAGCACGCTATCGAGCCGGGCGGGTGGATGCCTGCTGTCCCCCAAGACGACGATCGTGCATGGAACAGCCCTCGGCGCGAGCGAATTCGCGACCATGGCGTCGCACGACATGGCGCTCGTGTGGTCGCCGAAGTCCAACATGTTCCTCTATGACGCGACCACTCGCATCGATCTGGCCATTCAGGCTGGCGTGTCGAAGATTGCGCTGGCTCCGGATGTGTCGGTGGGAGGAAGCATCAACCTGCTCGACGAGCTGCGGTTCGCCGACCAGATAAACCAATCTGCGCTCGGAGGCATCCTGACTCCCGCGCGGCTGGTTCGGATGGTGACCCTCGATGCGGCCCGGGCTCTGGGGGTGGATGGCCTCCTCGGCTCCCTCGAGGTGGGGAAGCGTGCGGACCTCACAGTCATCAGCGGTTATCGCGGCGACCCCTATGGGGCGTTGCTTCTAGCCCAACCCATGAGCGTGAGGCTGGTCATGGTCGACGGGAGTGTCCTCTATGGCGACTCCCAGCTGGTGGGGATCGGCCCGGCGGCCCCAGGCTGTGAGGCAGTCTCCATCTGCGGGGCCAGCAAGTTCGTATGCATCGCAGAGCTCGCGACCCTCAACAAGCTCGACCAGACCTACGCGAACATCCTGCAGATTCTGGTCAACGCGCTCTCGGATTACGATGCCAACGTGCTCGGAGGCACGGCCCCGGGCTTCTCGCCCATCGCGCCTCTGACGAAGTGCCCGTGATCAGCACGGTGGCGCCGGGGGTTGGCGTTTGAATGCTCTCGGCCTTATCCCTTAAGGCGCACGACGCGCGCTACTGGAAAGAGACCGTCAGCGGAGAGCTGGTGAAACCAATGCTCACGATCGGTGTTGGTGTCGGAGTCGAGTCGTCGACCGCCTCCGCGTTCTCGAAGGTCAGGAAGGTGGCCCCGGTGAGGCCGGTGGCCGCGAAGCCTAGGGTGATCACCGTCGCCTGCGGTGCGGCCGCCTGAGTCCCGCTCACGGCCCCTGTCCGCGTGATCGAGACGACGACCCGCCCCGGGTCGCCGGGTGCCGGCGCGGCGATGATGGAGGTGGCCGCGCCGCCCTGGTTCAGGAAGGTCCCCTCGATCGCCGGCGCCTGGAACGTCATGACCGTCGGCGAGAAGACGAGGTCGAACTTGATGCCGTAAATGTCGGTCGACGTCGTCGCCCCTCCGATGATCACGGTCACAAGCATAGGCGAGCCCGAGGTGGCGGGGCAGGAGAGGCTGATCTGGTCGGGGCTGGCCGCCACGGCGCCGCCGCAAGTAAAGTGCATCACGGGTGTCACATGGCCGCTGCCCCCTCCGCCACCGCCGCCGCAGGACTGGGAGAGCAGGAGAGGACCGAGGAGCATGACGGCGACGGCCATCGGCACGAACCGGGGGGCCCCGCGGTATCCGTTCATGGGCAGGTGACCGGGACCGATTCGGCCCACAGGCTCGCCAGGATCGCCAGGTCGTATCCGTCGACGCACCCCTGGGGGCTCAGGTCGGTGGATGCGTTGTAGGCGGCGTCTCCCGAGCAGGAGCCGAAGGCGCGGGCCAGCGGGAAGAGGTCGGATCCGTCGATCCGATTGAGCGAGCTCCCGGTGTTGTCGACATTGGCGCGCGTCAGCAGGCACTCGCAGATGTCGCCGATGCCGTTGTTGTTGAAATCCTCCTGGCCCGGGTTGTAGATCGTCGGGCAGTTGTCCTGTGGATCGAACAGGCCATCACCGTCACTGTCGAGCGCCGGCGTCATCTTCGTGCAGATCGCATAGTCCCCATGGTCTTGGAAGATGTCGGTGCGGTACTTGTAGTACCCGGACCAGAGCACGTAGGCGACCTTGATCCCGCCGGCTCGGCCGGCCCGGACCTGGTCGTAGTCGCCGATCAGGTAATAATCATGGGCCGACAGATCGCGTGGCGGGTCGAAGTAGAGCAACGTATCGCCGGAGCCGTTGACCCGCGTGTGAGGCGACCAGGTCAGGCCGCCGTCGCTCGAGACCGTGTAGTAGAGGTTCGCCGTGCTGGCGTTCAAGACGCCGTTGTCGGTCAGACCGGTCTCGTTCTGGTAGTAGGCGACGTGGATCCAGCCGTCGTCGTCGACGTCGAGCATCGCGAAGAACTGCGTCTTGCCCGCGGCGAGGCCGGGGATCATGGCCTCGTTCCATGTGACTGCGCCATCGGTCGAGATCGACAGCCAAATGTCTCCCTGGTCCTGGGTTGGATCGGCCGAGTGCAGGTTGCGGCTGGACAGGACGTAGAGGTTGCCGCGCCGCGGACCGCTCGATCGATCGATGTCCATCTGCCCCCCGGTGTCGATCCGATGGCCATTCAACCCCCAGCGCCCGCTCGTCGCGAGCTGCTGGCCGGCGGCCGGAAAGACGAGGCCCGATTTCAGGGCCGTGAAACCAGTGCCCGCCCCGGTCACCTCGTGGAAGAGGAGATACGTCACGGACGCGTCGGTCTTGGCGGCAGCGACCGACATCAAGTAAACCTGCCCATCGAGCGTGCCGGCGACCGGTTGCATCTGCGTTCCGTTGAACCCCGACCCGGGGGGCAGGGACGTGGTCACTTCGGTGAGCGCCGCGCCGGTCGGCGAGACGACCTGGAGGTAGGAGGCGACGTAGGCTTCCTGCGTCGCCGTGCTGAACCCGTCGTAGGTCAGGTAGAGCTTGCCGTCGTGCGCCGCTCCCGTCCCCCCGCCCCGGGTCGCGGTCCGATCAACATCGAACATGTCCCGGTCCTGCACGAGCGCCTTGTTCACCTCGAACAGGCGCGACCAGGAAACGCCGCTGTCGCCCGAGTGCGCCAGGATCATGTGGGTGACCTTCGAAGCGGCAATGGAGTCCCGCCGGATCAGCGAGGTGAACAGGTCGCCGGGGCTGTTCCCGGGAGAGCCCCACGGGTCGAAGGTCTGCCCGGTGATCGTCCCGGCGCCGCTCGGGAAGACATTTGGAACCCAGCTTACGTTCCCGTTGGATGAATTGAGAAGGCTCGGAGTGTTCAGGTAGCCCTGGTTGAGGGCCCCGGCCAGGATGTTGGCATTGGAGACATCGATCGCCAGGGCTGTCTCCGAGCCGTCGGCCAGGAAGATATCGGTGCCTGCCTTCACGCTCGGCGGGCTCGCCATCGGCGGGCTCGCTTCCGGGACCAGGGTGCTCTCCGCTCCCGTCTGCTCCGGAGCGGCCAGCGCCGGCGACCGCGATTCGCCGCGGCGCAGCGGCTCCAGCTTCCCTGCAAACGTCGGGGGGACCGGGACGAGGCTCGACAGCGACGAGCGCGGAACGCTAGCCGCCGGCGCGAACCGGGCGCGCAGGACAGGCGGCCGCTTCGTGCCGGCATGGCCCGCCGAGTCCTGGGCGAAGTTAACCGCCACGAGAAGGACGCCAGGGCCCGCGAGCGCAAGAACAACGAGGAGACCCGCTCCTGAAACTCTTCGCATGACGCGCGCCGCCCCGCCCTCCGCCTGAAACCCGCTCCGTTTCGTGAGCTTTCAAGCACGATACACGAGGGGACGGCGGGGCGGCAAGCCCGCGCATCCCGGATCAAGTATGCTTCTCGCCCTCAGAGGAGGACATATGAAAAAGACTCTCATCAGCGTCGTGACCCTGCTGGCCCTGACCGGTGGTTTCGTCTTCGCCGCGAGGCCCGTACGAAACGTGAGTCCAGGCGTGCATCCGAACCTTGCGGCCGCCCAGAGACTGGTCCGGCAGGCGTTCGTCAAGATCGAAGCGGCGCAGAGGACGAACGAATGGGATCTGGGCGGACACGCCCAGAAGGCCAAAGAGCTGCTCGATCAGGTCAATATCGAGCTCAAGGAAGCGGCAGAGGCCGCGAACAGGAACAAAGCCAAATAAGCGTTCCGGCGCAAGGCAGTCCGGCCCGGGCCAGCTTGACAATCCTGTCGATCATGACCTTACGGACGATCATCTCCTCCTTTTGTGCCTTCGGGAGCTTCTTGATCGCGCCCTCGACTCGGAGCGCGAGGCCCCTGGAGCCGATGGCCCTCTTAAAGACAAGATGGAACGGCCCCCGGCCTCGAAGAGACTTCGCGCCTTTACCCCGCGTCTGCGCATGTTCGGCGATCCGACGGCGCACGTCGGTCGCGATGCCCGTGTAGAGGGCGCCGTCACGACACCGCACGAGATAGACCGACCATCGGCTCATCGCCGAGCCTGATGCCGGCGCTCGGCGGCCGGCCGCGTGACGCGAGGCTTGTCAGGTTGCGCCCCGCGCGGAACGGGCGCCGCGCCGCGCGGCACGAAATGGTGGGCGAGCGGCACGAATCCTGCTACAGTTTGTGGCGTCAAAACCCATCGCGAGGTATTCACTCAGAAGGAGGCTCCATGATGTCCATGAGAACGGACAGCGTGCCCCGCACAGGACGATCGACGGCCGTGGGAGGACTCCTGCGCGCCATCACCCTTGTCGCCGGCGTTGCCGCACTGGTCGCAGTGGGGTCGCTCGCGTGCGGCCGGGGGTCCGACAAGCTCGGATTCTCGAAGCCGGCCCCCTCGACGCCCCAGGAGGTCATCGCCGAGCTCAAGGAGCACCAGCAGCGGATCGACAGCGCGACCGACGACATGATGAAGCGCATCCAGGAGTTCAACGCGTCGCGGCAGCCCGGCCAGGTCACCGTCCAGTTCAGCGAGATCTTCAGCCAGGACTTCAGCGACGCGCAGCGCGACGTGCTGAACCAGATGATCGAGCACGAGAAGGACGTCTCCTACAAGTCGCTCCTGCAGAAAATCGTCGTCGATCGCAGCACGCTCCAGGAGCTCCAGGAAAAGGTCATGCGCCTGGAGCAGTCCCTGCCGGACCAGTTCGCCGTCGCCAAGCAGGGCGACACGCATCATGACCTGGCCACGACCTACCTGACCGACCAGGCCCAGGTGGATCCGGCGAAGGCCAAGGCGCTGCTCGCGCAGGTGGACCTGTCGGACGAGCTCGTCCCCGGGAACAAGGTCTGGTTCTTCTATGACCAGCCGCGGGACTCCTTCCGCACCTACGTCACGCAGGGCGAGGCGGGCCGGAGCCCGCTGGCCGTCCGCCGCGCGCTGCAGCGCAAGCTGATCACCGAGAGGGATCAAGCGGTCGCGGCTCGCGACGAGGCGGCCGCCGCGCGTGATCAAGCCGCCACCGCGCGCGACGCAGCCCAGGCCGAGGTCGGCAACCTGCAAGAGGTCAAGACGGGTCTGGAGTCCGACATCACCGGGCTGCGCCGGAACAAGGCCGAGCTGGAGGCGAGCGTCGATCGCTTCTCCCGCGATCTGGCGTTCCGGGAGAACAGTCTCTTCTACCACGCGGCCAGCGTGCGCGACCTCAAGACGCAGGGAGTGGTGACCTCCGTCCGCAAGCGTCTCCGTGACGTCAAGCCGGTCCATTTCGACACGGCGATCGACCTGCGCGAGAACACCACCATCACCCTGGCGCCCGACTCGTTCGGCATGCATCGCATCGACAAGGTCCGGTTGCTGCCGGCGATCTTCCAGGAGGGCCGCGACTTCACCGTCGAGACTTCCAAGACCTCCGGCGTCGCCAAGGTCTCCATCCTCGACCCGGAGTTGTTCAAGGGGAAGGAGATCGTCCTGGCCGTCGGCGGGTAGATCGTGCCCCTCTACGCGGCCGGCCACAGCAGACGGAAGGTGAGTCCCGTCAGCAGCGCGTAGATCGCGCCGTCGACGAAGGCGCGCAGGGTGTTGGCCCACGGCTGTCCCTTCCAGACCGAGTCGCTGAGGTGCGGGAGAGCGTAAGCGGCGAAGGCGACGGTGCCGGTGATCCGCATGATGAGCATTCCGTCGTCGCCGGGCTGGAGCGTGTGGCGCGCGACATAGGCCGCGACGAAGCTCACGAAGACGCAAAACGCGAACCAGAGCGCCAGGAGCTTGGGCATCATCGGCGGGCCCTTCGGCAGGATCGTGAGCATCGCGACGGGCCCCGTCTCGTACTTCTCCCTGATCGCCGGCTCCTTCATCTGCTTCATGTCGGCGCAATAGGGGGTGACGTAAATGCCCGGCGCCGGGTTACCCTTCGCGAGCGCCTCGCGGACGGTGGCCTCGTTGGGAAGGGCCTTATGGTCGGCCCGATGGTATTTGAGCGCCATGTGGAGAATCGAGCTGGCCACGAAGACGACGATGGCGGAGACGATCACGGGGAGCCACAGGGTTCCGAACTGCATCGCAGCACCTCCTGGGTCGGAACGAGGTCAGAAGCCCTGACCGGATGACGGGAATGGCAAGGCACGAGCTCCCGAATCGGATCGGCATTCTCGCATGGATCAGGCGCGCATGAAAACTTTCCGGACGCTCGGCGGCGTGTCTTCCGTGCCGGTCGTCGGCGCGGCAGCGGTCCTGCTCCTGGCCTGCGCCGCGCGCCCCGCCGAGCGCCTCGAGACGCTTCTGGCGCAGTACCAGAGCGACCATGCCCCGGGCACGGCGGTGATGGTCATCCGCGACGGCGCGGTGGTCACTTCCGCGTTCCTGGGCCTCGCCGACGTCGAGCGCCGGATCCCGATCGGACCCCGGACGGCGTTCGACATCGCCTCCGTGTCGAAGCAGTTCACCGCCATGCTGGCCATGATCCTTCACGAGGAGGGTCGGCTCGACTACGACACGCCGGTCAGCCGCTTCCTGCCGGAGCTGTTGCGCTTCGGCGAGCGCATGACGGTGCGTCACCTGTTGACCCACACCGCCGGCCTGCCGGATTACTACGAGGCGCTGGCGCGCGCCGGCGGCGCGGGCGGGTGGGTGTCCAACCGCGACGCGCTCGCCTTTCTGGCGCGCCAGGGCGACCCGGTGTTCCCTCCCGGCGATCGTTTCCAGTACAGCGACGCGGGCTATGAAATGCTGGCGCTCGTCCTCGAGAAGGCCGCCGGGCAGTCGTTCGCCGATCTCGTCCGCCGGCGGATCTTCGAGCCGCTCGGCATGAAGGACACGCGCCTGCGCGATCGTCCCGACGTTGCGGTCCCGAACCGCGCCCGCGGCTACACGCGGCAGGGGGAAAAACTCGTCGTCGACGCCCCTCACCCCCTCGACTGCCTGGTGGGAAGCGGAGCGATCAACACGACGCTCGACGACCTCTACCGCTGGGATCAGGCGCTCGCCTCCGACCGGCTGGTGCGCCGCGCGACGCTCGAGGAGGCGCTGCAACCGATGCGCCTCCTCGATGGCAGCGAGAGCGACTACGCCTTCGGATGGTTCCTCGAGGAGGACCACGGGCACCGGCGCCTGGAGCACCCGGGGAGCTGGCTCGGGTTCCGGGCCTTCATCGCCCGCTATCCGGACGATCGCCTCAGCATCATCCTGCTCTCGAACCGCTCCGACCTCGATCTCAGCGAGCTCGCCGGCCAGATCCTGACGATCTATGGCGGACCCGGGACGAGCGGGCTCTGAGGCTCACTTCGTCGCTGGCCGGAGTGTGTGGCCGGTGGTTTCCTCAGTGCATGCCGGCGCCGGCCGACAGCTGCTTGACCAATTCGCCGATGACGGCCTTCGCGTCGCCGAACAGCATCCAGGTCTTGTCCGAGACATACAGCTCGTTGTCGATGCCGGCGAAGCCCGGTTTCTTGCTGCGCTTGATGGCGAAGACGGTGCGGGCCTTGTCGGCGTCGATGATCGGCATGCCGTAGATCGGGCTGGTCTTGTCATAGCGCGCCGCGGGGTTCACCACATCGTTGGCGCCCACGACCAAAGCGACGTCACAGTGCGGCATGTCGGCGTTGATCTCGTCCATCTCGACCAGGTCGGTGTAGGGAATGTCGGCCTCGGCGAGCAGGACGTTCATGTGGCCGGGCATCCGACCCGCCACGGGGTGGATGGCGAATCGTACCGTGATGCCGCGCTTCTTCAGTTGATCGTAGAGCTCCCGCACCTTGTGCTGGGCCTGGGCAACGGCCATGCCGTAGCCGGGGATGATCACGACCAGGTTCGCTTGCTCGAGGAGTTGCGCCGCGCCCTCGATGGTCTCGGACTTGTAGGCCTTCTGCTCTCCTGCGGCCTTGGCGGCCTCGACCTTGCCGAAGGCGCCGAACAGCACATTCGCGAAGGAGCGGTTCATGGCCTTGCACATGATGATGGAGAGCAAAAGACCGCTCGAGCCGTCCAAAGCGCCCGCCGTGATCAGGAGCTTGTTGTCCAGCACGAAGCCCATCGCCACCGCAGAGAGACCGGCGTAGGAGTTCAGGATCGAGATGACCGTGGGCATGTCCGCGCCGCCGATGGGGATGATCAGCAGCACGCCGAACAGCAGCGCCAGGCCGGTGATGGCCAGGAACGCCGTGGCCGACCAGGCGGCGGTGGGGTGGAGGACCAGGGCGACTCCGAGGACGACCGCCAGGGCGAGCAGGCCGATGTTGATGACGTTCTGCAACGGGTAGGTCACCGGCCTCTGCGGGATCCAGCGGATCTCCTGCAGCTTGCCGGCGGCCATCAGGCTCCCGGTGAAGGTCAGATAGCCGAGGATGATCTCGGCGATGATGGCGGTCATCCGGAAGGGCGTGAGGTTGGCCTGCGCCTCGCTCAGCCAGAGGAAATACTCCGCCGTGCCGACCAGGCCCGCGGCGAGCCCGCCGAAGGCGTGGGAGAACGCCGTCCGCTGGGGCACCGCCGTCAGGGGAACCCGCGACAGCGGCACACCCACAATGAAGCCGGCGGCGATGGCCAGCACGATCCAGACGTGGTGGACGATGAACTGCGGCTGCGCCCAGGTCGCGAGCACGGCGATCAGCATGCCGGCCACGCCGGCCCGGACGCCGCGGCGGGCGGTCTTCGGGTCGTTCATCCAGTGAAGCGCGAGAATGAACAACGCGGTCGCCAGGGCGTAGGAAAGCTGGGTGAGCGCGGCGATCATCGTTTGTCCCCCGCGCCTTTGAACATCTTGAGCATGCGGTCGGTGATCAGGAAGCCGCTCACGATGTTGGTCATGGACGCGAACAGGGCGATCGCTCCGAGAATACGGATGTGCAGGGGGTGGTCGGATCCGGTCACGATGATCGAGCCCACCACGGCGATCGCCGAGATGGCGTTGGTGATGGACATGAGCGGAGTGTGGAGCAGGCGCGAGACGCGGCGGATGACGCCCACGCCGATGAACGTCGCCAGCATGAAGACGAACAGCATCGACCCGTAATCCAGCGACTGGGGAGCGCCGGCTCCCTCGACGGGCGTGGGCGGCGTCTGGGCCGCCGCGTCGCGCGCCAGGCCGCCGAGCGCGAAGACCCCTGCAATGAGAGGAACCGCCAGCCCGCCGATCCGTTCTCTCCACATGCTCATCGTTCTCCTCTGACGGCCGTCTGCAGGGCCTGCTTCGTTCTCGAATGCAGGATGTCGCCATCGCGCGTGATGATCGACTCCTTCTGGATGTCGTCGGAAAGATCCACCTTGAACGCGTTGTCCTTGGTGAAGGCCTGAACGAAGGCCGTCAGATTGCGCCCAAACAGCATGCTGGCGTGGGTGGGCATCGTGGCCGGGAGATTGAGGGGGGCCATGATCCGAACGCCATGCTCGACGACGCTCTCGCCGAGTCGCGACAATTCGCAATTGCCTCCCCCGTCCGCGCCCAGGTCCATGATGATCGAGCCGGGCCGCATCCGCCTCACCATCGGCGCGGTGATGACCTTCGGCGCGAACACGCCGCCGATGAGCGCCGTCGTGATGACGACGTCCGCGATGGCGCATTGCTCGACGAGCAGCTCCCGCTGCCGCACCTTGTCCTCTTCGGAGAGCTCCCGGGCATAACCCCCGCCGGCCGAGGCGTTCTGCTTCAGATCCACGCCGACGTACTTGGCTCCCAGACTCTCGATCTGCTCCTTGACCTCGCTCCGCACGTCGGTGGCGAACACATTGGCACCCAGGCGTCTGGCGGTCGCGATGGCCTGGAGGCCGATCACGGCCGCCCCGATGACGAAGACTCTCGCCGGGAAGACCGTTCCGGCGGCGGTCATGAACATCGGGAAATACTTGCCCAGCTCCGACGCGGCGATCAACACGCCCTTGTACCCCGTGATGCTGGCCATCGAGGAGAGTGTGTCCATGGCCTGGGCCCGGGTCGTCCGTGGGATGGCATCCGTCGAGAAGGCGATGATGCGGCGGGTCGCGAGGGCCCGGACCGCCTCCAGGTTCCGCAGCGGCATGAGGGACCCCACCAGGATGGCCCCCGGTCGCATCCATTCGATCTCATCCCGCCCTGCCGCATCGATGGCAGGCGCATTCACCTTGAGCAGGATGTCCGCGGCGCCCACCATCGCCGCCGGATCCGTTTCGACCGCGGCGCCGACCTCGCGGTAGGCATCATCCGGGTAGAAGGCCGCAACGCCTGAGCCGCTCTCGATCGAGATCGCATAGCCGGCCTGGGCCAGTTTCTTGCAGGAATCAGGGGTCAGCGCCACACGGCGCTCACCCGGTCTCGTCTCCCTGAGAACCGCAATTTTCATATCTCTCCTCCGCCGCGGATCTTATCCGGATGAAGCCGGGCAGGGAAAGCCCCCGGGATCCTGAGGTATCCCCGGTGTGAAGCGCCGCGCCAGGCAAGTCGCCGGGCACGGGTCCGGCTCGCTGCGCGAGCCTCCCCTCGGCTCGCCTCGCTCCCACCCACCGCGCTGTGAAGCGCGCGGCGGGGCCCTGGTCGCTCGGTCTCGCACG
>JBGPLZ010000038.1:0-28170 GCA_041486695.1 Acidobacteriota bacterium
GGGTGATCCTGTCCGGGACGGCTTCGGACGGGACGATTGGCCTGACGGCGATCAAGAGCGAGGGGGGCATCACCCTCGCCCAGGATCCCGGCACGGCCAAGTACGACGGCATGCCCCGCAGCGCGATCAAAGCCAAGGTCGTGGATTTCGTCCTGCCGCCGAAAGAGATCGCCACCAAGCTGGCGCAGATCGCCCGGAGTCCTGAGTCGATCGCCGGCGCCGCCGCGCCTCTGAAGACTCCGGAACCCCCGACAGGAGGGCTGGAGGGAGTCTTCGTCCTCCTGCGCGAGAGAACCGGAGCCGATTTCTCCACGTACAAGGAGGGCACCGTCCAGCGCCGCCTCGGTCGCCGCATGGCCCTCAGAAACATACGGGCCATCGACGACTACGTCCGCCTCCTGCACCAGGAACCCGCCGAGGTGGATGCCCTGTACGAGGACCTTCTGATCAAAGTCACCGAGTTCTTCCGGGACCCGAAGACCTTCGAGAAGCTGAGGACCATGATCCTCCCCTCCATGCTGAAGAAAAAACCGCCGAAAGAGCCGCTCCGGGTGTGGGTGCCCGGCTGCTCCACCGGTGAGGAGGCGTACTCGATCGCCATGCTCCTCTTCGAGGTCGCGGGCCGTCTGCGCGTCCATAACCCGATCCAGATATTCGGGACCGACCTGAGCGAGAGGGCCATCGCCGCGGCCCGCAAGGGGATCTACCCGGGGGGCATCGCGGGTTCGGTGTCGCCTGCCCGCCGGGGGCGGTTCTTCGTAAAGTTGGGTCAAGAGTACAAGATCGTCCGACGTGTCCGGGAGGCCTGCGTGTTCGCCAGGCAGGACATCATCCAAGATCCGCCCTTTTCAAGGATGGATCTCGTGAGCTGCCGCAATGTCCTCATCTACATGGGGAAGACCCTGCAGGAAACGATCCTGCCGATATTTCATTACGCCCTCAAATCGGACGGCTGGCTGCTTCTGGGAAAGGCCGAGACGCTGGAGAGCTTTGCCGACCTGTTCACCCCGGTGGACCGGAAACACAGGATTTACCGGAAGAAGTCGGTCCCCGCCATTCAGGTGGCTAGATTCCCCGCCCGCCTTGCCAGACCTGCCCCGGGTCCTTCGGCCCCGGCGGCCGGCAGGGAAGAGCCTCAGGCCCGGACCGAGGTGAGCGTCCGGGAGGAGGCGAATCGGCTCATCATGGAGAGGTATGCTCCCGCGGGCGTCGTGATCAACGAGAAGATGGAAGTCCTCGAGATCCTGGGAGACACCCACCCCTACGTGCGGCTCACGTCGGGAACGGCCAACCTCAGCCTTCCCCGGCTGGTCAGGCGCGACCTCGTCGCGCCGTTATCCGCTGCGGTCGATCTGGCCTGAGGACGGGCGCTCCTGTCCGGAGGGAGGGGCGGCCGGTCAAGCATGGCCACGAAGGGACCAGGGGGCCCACTCTCGAGATCATTCCCATGCCAACCGGTTCCGAGCCGGACCATCGCCTCCTGGTTCTGTTCGAAACAGTCGGGCCTCCGTCCGCCGACGCGCAACGAAAGAGCCGGGCGGCGGGCATGAAGGTCAAGGCAGGAGAAAGCGGCAACGGACGCGACCTGATCCGGCTGAGACATGAGCTGGCCGACAGCCAGGAGCACCTGCGATTGCTGATGGACGGCCGGCAGACTGTCGAGGAGGAGCTCAAGTCGGCGAATGAGGAGCTCATGTCGAGCATGGAGGAGCTCCAGAGCGCCAACGAAGAGCTGCAGACCTCGCATGAAGAGCTCGAGTCGACCAACGAAGAACTGACCACGGTCAACGACCAGATCGCGATTCGGAATCGGGACTTGACGGAGATCAGTAACGATTTAACCAACCTGGTCACCAGCGTCAACGTACCGATTGTGATGCTGACAGGCGATCTGCGGTTGCGGCGATCCACCGTCGCAGCGGACAAGGTGATGGGCCTGACGCCCGCGGATATCGGGCGGCACATCTCCGAGATCCGGCACGCCCTCAGGCTCCCCAACCTGGAGGACGAGGCTGCCGAGGTGCTCAAGACCCTGGGGACCAAGGAGATCGAAGTTCAGGATCGGTTGAATGTCTGGTACTCGATGCGGCTGCGCCCTTACCGGACCGAGGACGACCGGATCGACGGGCTCGTCGTGGTGCTGTTCGAGATCGACCGTCTGAAGCGTAGCCTCCAGGAGGTGGAGCGCTCCAGGAATTTCAGCAGGACGATCGCGGAAGCCGTGCAAGAGCCTTTGTTGGTTCTGGGCGGAGATCGGCGCGTACTGATGGCGAACCACTCGTTCCTCAAGGCGTTCCACATGTCGCCCGCGGCGATAGAGGATCGGCTCGTCTACGAGCTGGAGCCAAGCGGGTTTCACTCCGCGGCTTTCAAGAGCATGTTGGAGGAAACCGTCGCGGGCCGGGCGCAGACCGAGGATTTCGAAATCGAGTTCGAGATCGGCGGCTCCAAGCCCACGATCATGGCGATCGACGCCCGGCAGTTCGAGGTGCATGAGGACAATGGAAAGATCGTTCTACTCACCCTGAAGGACATCACCAGGTTCAGGCTCACCGAGCGGCGGCTGGTCGCGGCGCGCGATTCCGTGCAGAAGGGTCGCCTGCGGGCCGAGTCGTCGCTCCGCGAGAGCAAGCAGGATCTCCGTGCCAGCCGTGCGGAGCTGAGGATCCTCGCAGGGCGTCTGATCAGGGGCCAGGAAGACGAGAGGAAGCGCGTGGCGAGGGAGCTGCATGATGATTTGAGCCAGCGGCTGTCGGCTCTCCAACTCGGTTCGGCGGATCTCGCCCGGCTGGCTCCGGCAACCGCACCCGCCAGAGCAAGTCACCAGGCACACCAGGAGCACCTCGCGGAGATCGTCGAGGAAGTCAGGCGCCTGGCGTACGACCTACATCCTGCGATCCTCACCCACCTCGGGCTGATGGCGGCGCTGCAATCGTTCTGCGTCGAGTTTTCGGCGCGCGAAGGAATCGATGTTGAATTCAGCGCTCAGAAAGAGCCCGCCTCTCTTCAGGAAGAAATCGCCCTGTGCCTGTACCGTGTGACGCAGGAAAGCCTTCGAAACGTGGCCAGGCATTCCGGCGCCAAGTCCGTCAGCGTCAGCCTCAAGATGGCCGGCGGTGACCTGCACCTCTCGATCCAGGATCGTGGCAAGGGGTTCGATGCCCGAGCCGAATGGTCGGGAGAAGGGTTGGGGCTCCTCAGCATGAACGAGCGGGTGAGGCTGGTCGATGGCACGTTCCAGTTGAGGTCCCGGGCGGGACATGGCACCCGGATCGAAGTCCGGGTGCCCGTCTCTCCAAAGAATCGATGAGATCGATCCGCTCCTCCAGTCGATCCCTGTGGGGTGAGACCGATGAGTGATAGCCTGTTTGCCACGCGGCTGGCCGTCGACCCGACGGCGTACGTCGCGCCCGGCGCCGCGCTGGTCGGCGAGGTCACCGTCGGCGCCTCGGCTTCGATCTGGTTCCAGGTCACCGTACGGGGCGATGTCGCGCCGATCGTCATCGGCTCCGAAAGCAACGTCCAGGATGGAGCGGTGGTGCATGGCGATCCCGGCCGGCCGACGCGGATCGGGTCGCGGGTGACGATGGGCCACGGCGCCATCGTCCACGCCTCGGTGATCGAGGACGATGTGTTGGTGGCGATGAAGGCGGTGGTGCTGAGCGGTTGCCGGATCGGACGGCATTGCCTGATCGGGGCGGGAGCGGTGCTGCCGGAAGGCACCGAGGTACCGGAAGGGTCGCTCGTTCTCGGGGTCCCAGGGAAGGTCGTCCGAACCCTGAAACCGGAGGAGATCGAGCGGATCCATCGCAACGCCAGCTCGTACGTCGAGTTGGCGCGGGCCTACCGCGATGGCCGCATCCGCGTGCCCGGGGCGCGCGCGTGACCGCCCGCGACCGCGCCCTGATCGAGGCAGCCTCGCGCCGCCTTCGGCCCCTCTTGAAGACGGCGAAGCGGGCGGCGCTCTGCACCCACATCAATCCCGACGGCGACGGCATCGGCTCCGAGCTCTGTCTCCTCCATCATCTGATCGCGAGCGGCATCGAGACCCGCATCATCAACACCGAGCCCCTGCCGGTCCGCTACCGTTTCCTCGATCCGGACGGAGCGGTCGAGGTGTTCGATGCGGCCCGCCACGAGCCGTTCCTCAAGACGGCCGATCTGATCTGCATGCTCGACAATTCGTCCCCGGGGCGGCTGGGGCCGCTTGAGGCAGCGGTCCGGGCCTCGAGCGCCACGACGATCTGCATCGACCATCACAACCTCATCGACCCTTTCTGGAAGATCAACATCATCGACGAGGAGGCCTGCGCGACCGGGGAGCTGGTCTACCAGATCATCAAGGCGCTGGGTGGCAAGATCAACCGGCTCGCGGCGCAGGCCGCTTACGTCGCGCTAGTCACCGACACCGGCTATTTCCGCTTCTCCAAGACCTCCCCGCGCTGCCACGAGGCCGCCGCCGAAATGCTGGCCCTGGGTGTCGAGCCGCCGCGCGTCTATCAGGAAGTCTACGAGCGCAACAGTGCCGCGCTCGTCCGCCTGGGCGGCGTGGCGATGGCCGGCCTCGAGCTGCTCGAGGAAGGGCGGCTCGCCTGCATCACCCTGACGCGCGCGCAGGTCGCCGCCTGCGGCGGCGAGAACGAGGATACCTCCGAGATCGTCAACGAGCTGCTGTCGATCGACGGCGTGCAGGCCGCCACGCTGTTCAAGGAGCTGGACGGCGGCAGGGTGAAGTTGTCGTTCCGCAGCAAGGGGGCGATCGACGTCAATCGCCTCGCCTCGAGCTTCGGGGGCGGCGGGCACAAGAACGCCGCCGGCGCGGTGCTTCAGGGAACCCTCGAAGAGATCAAGAGGCGGGTGCTGCGCCCGTGCCGCGAGATTGTCCGTCCGCCGGCGTGAGCCCGGGCGATCCGCTGCCTCCGCTCGTCCTGGGCTGCCGCCCGGGCTGGCGCCTCGCCTTCTCCTCCGCTGCGGCGGCGCTCCTGCTCCTCGGTCTTCTCGGTCTCAGCGGACGGGAGGACGACCTGTTCCCCTCGTGGTTCCCCCTCGAGGCGGCGCCGATCCTGCTGCTCCTCGGGCTCGCCGCCGGCTACTTCGTGGGGCGCTTCTGTTTCGCCCGCCTCCTCCTCGATGCGGTCGGCTTCCGGCTGGTGGGGCCTCTCGTGGACCGCCGGGTGCCGTGGAGCGCGGTCGTGCGCTGGGAGCGCCGCGCGCGGCGGGGGGGCCCCGCGACCCTCTGGATCGTCCACGGTTCCGAACGCAGCCGCCTCTTGATCCCGCTCATCTACAGGGACAGTCACCTGCTCGATCTCGCTCTGCGGCAGCGTGGCTTCCCGCGCTACTAGGAGCCTGTCCGAGTATTGGCATGGGCCGCGCGATGAATGAGAGGCAAGGAGCGGTCAGTGGGCCGGAGGGCGGAACGTGCCGGTGGGTTACGGAAGTGATTCGATCGGCGGAAACCCCAGAACACCCATGAAGATGTCGTTGAAGTCCTCGCGGCCGGAGAGCTCGATGTACTCGACGTGCCCGGGGATCGCTTCGGCCGCCTCCCGCTCGCGGTACGAGAGCAGGGCGATCTTGGCGCCTTCGCCGGCGGCATTTCCCACGGCCCGGATCCGATCGACCGGCACCGCCGGCACCAGGCCGATGAGCCGGGCCGATTCGGGATGGATGTACGAACCGAACGCCCCGGCCAGCATCACCTCCTGCAAGTCCTGGGGAGTCACGCCCAGATCGTTCATCAAGACCCTGATGCCCGCGGCGATCGAGCCCTTGGCGAACTGCAGCTGGCGGACGTCCTTCTGGGAAAACAGCACCGGCTTGCCGCCCGCCTGCTCCGCGGTGGCCAGCACGAAGGCGCGCACGCCATCCACGGTTTTCAGGCGAGAGCCCAGGGCGGGGGGAATCGTTCCGCGCAGTTCCTCCTCGGAGCGCATCCGGCCGGTCTGATCCATGAGCCCTCGCTTGTAGAGCTGGGCCACCGCGTCGATCAGGCCCGATCCGCACAAGCCGATCGGTCGCGCATCGTCGATCGTCTGCAGGATGACGCCATCCTCGGTGATGGTGACGCCCTCGATCGCCCCGCTCGTGGCCCGCATGCCGCAGGAGATCTCCGCTCCTTCGAACGCGGGTCCGGCCGGCGCGGCCGTGGAGAGGGTGCGCGGTTCGTAGCCCAGGGCGATCTCGCCGTTGGTGCCGACATCGACGAACAGGCGGAGGCGATCCCCCCGTGGGAGAGCGGTAGCGAGGAGGCCGGCCACGATGTCACCCCCGACGTAGGCGCCGATGGCCGGGAAGAGGTAGGCGCGCCCGCGCGGATGGATGTGCAGGCCAAGCTCCTGCGCCTCGAGGTCGAGCCCGTGGTCGACGGTCGGGGCAAAGGGCGTCACCGAGATCGGCTCCGGATCAATCCCGAGCAGCAGATGCATCATGGTGAGGTTCCCGGCGATGGTGATTTCGTAGAGGCGATCGCGGGGGAGCGCGGCGTCGGCGCACAGCTTCTCGAGGACGCCGTTGATCGTGAAGGCGACCAGATGCTGGAGCTCGTCCAGTCCCTCCTTGCGCCCCATGGTGTAGGAGATGCGTGACAGCACGTCCCCCCCGTGCACGGCCTGGGCATTGAGCGTCGAGGCGACGGCCTTCGTCTCACCCGTGGTCAGGTCCAGGAGGGTGCCGACGATGGTCGTCGTCCCGAGGTCGAAGGCGGCGCCGAAGCAGGCGGCGGTCGTGTCGCCGGGCTCGACGGCCAGGAGGTTCTCGCCGCACAGGACAGCGGTCACGTCGAACTCGGCGGCGCGCAGCGCTCCCGGAAGCGTCTTCAGGACCGCGAGACCGGCGCGCATCGAGAAACCTTCCCGGCGCAGGGCCTCCTTCAATCGCCTGGCATCCGAGCGCTGGTCATGCAGCTCGGGCTCGGCCAGAGTGAGGTGGACCTTGTGCACGTTCGGATCGAGGAGGACCTGCCGGCCGACGCCGAACATCGCCGTCTTGGGCGTCGTCAGCAGGCGGGGCACCTCGACCCTCATCGCGCTGCGCACCTCCTGCTGACAGGAGAGTCGCCAGCCGGCCGCGATCTCCTCCGCCGAGAGATGCTCCTGGTCGGCAAGACCGATGACCGTGGTTCCCTCGATGATCCGGACGCGGCATTTGCCGCAGGTCCCCCGTCCGCCGCAGGTGCTTTCGACCGGCTGGCCGGTCCAGGCGGCGGCGTGGAACAGCGTGGTCCCGGGCGGGACCCGCGTCGAGGTCTCCTTCGGCATGAAGGTGACCTTGAGCTTCTCCGACTTGAGCGCCGCTGAGTCCATCGGCTCAAAACCGCGGCTCGCGGGCTTCGGGGCTTTCATGGGACGGGTCGCCCTCCCCGCGCCTTCAGTTGCCCGGCGCCCGCGATACAGGGATCGCCGTCTTGGCTCGCCGGTCGGTCTGCGCCGCCGCCCGCTTCCGGTAGGCGGCGTTCCACCTTTTTCCGAAGGGATCGCGGCCGAGCATCAGGTCGCCGGCCAGAATGGAGCGGTAGATCTCGGGCTCCAGGGCGTTGGTGATCGCCGCGGTCAGGCCGGCCTGCATCCCCAGGAGCATGAAGGTGGCGGTCAGGGGCGGCCGGTCGGGGAGACCGAAGCCGACGTTGCCGGCTCCGACCGACATGTTGACGCCCAGCTCCTGCCGGATGAGGCGCATGGTCTCGAAGGTGATCCGGCCGAACTCGTGATTGGCGCCGATCGGCATGCAGAGAGGATCGATGATGACGTCCTCGGGCGGGATCCCGTGGTCGGCCGCCCGCTGCACGATCTTGCGCGCCACCGCGAGCCGGACCTCGGGGTCATTGCTGATCCCCGTGTCGTCGTTGGCGATGCCGACGACCGCGGCGCCGTACTTCTTGATCAGCGGAAGGAGGCGCTCCAGGACCTCGTCCTCGCCGGTGACCGAGTTGACGAGCGCCTTGCCCTTGTAAGCGGGCAGGGCCGCCTCGAGAGCCTCGGGCGTCGAGGAGTCGATCGAGATGGGCGCGTCGACGACTTCCATCATCGCCTCCACCGCGCCCTTGAGCATGCCGGGCTCGTCGGCGCCGGGAATACCGGCGTTGACGTCGAGCATCTGGGCACCGGCCTCGGCCTGGGCGACCGCCTCGGCCCGGACCCTCGAGAAGTCGTAGCGTCGGAGCTCCTCGGCCAGCTTCTTCCGGTTGGTGGGGTTGATCCGCTCGCCGATGATCACGAACGGATCGTCCGGGCTGATGACGACGGTCCTGGTGGCGGATGACACGATGGTCTTCATGCGGTGTGCTCCCGGTTCTCAACAAGTTCGGCGTCGTGGTCGCCGGAGGCGCCCAGCGGCGTTCCGGCGGCCGGATTCGCGATGGCCGGACGCAGCCCGGCGCGCTCGCAGATCTCGGCGACCGCCTCCTCCCAGTGGATCGGCATCAAGTGAAATCCTGCGAGGCCGGGGATCGCCCGGACCCGCTCGATCACCTCGACGCAGATCCGGATTCCCTCGGCCTCACGGCGGCCGCGCTCCTCGCCGGCCTGCTCCATCCGGCGCACCAAGTCCTCGGGCACCTCGAGGCCCGCGACGCGATCCCGCATGTAGCGGGCGGCGCGGGCGGAGCGCAGCGGCGCCACGCCGGCGAGAATAGGTACCGCGCGGTCGAGCCCGAGATCGCAGACGCGCGTCATGAACGCCGCGAAGCGCTCGACATTGTAGATGATCTGCGTCTGCACGAAACGCGCTCCGGCCTCGATTTTCTTGCCGAGGCGAAGGGGCCGGAAGTCATACGGCGGCGCGAACGGGTTCTCGACGGCGCCGGGGAAGAGATCCGGCGCGGGCTTGATCTCCCGTCCGCTCAGGTAGCGGCCTTCCCGGGTCATGTGGTTCGCCAGTCCGAGAAGCTGCAGCGAGTCGAGATCGAAGACCGGCTTCGCCTGTGGATGGTCGCCGTGAATCATGTGGTCGCCCGTCAGGCAGAGGATGTTCCGCACCCCGAGCGCCGCCGCTCCGAGCAGGTCGCTCTGCAGCGCCAGGCGGTTCCGGTCCCGGCAGGTGACATGCATGATCGGATCGATGCCCTCCTGGAGGAGGACCACCGCGCCGGCGAGGGGTGACATGTGCACGATCCCGGAGGTGTTATCGGGGATATTGACGGCATCGACATGATCGCGGACCAGCCGCGCCCGTCGGCGAAAGGCCGTCAGATCGGCGCTGTCCCCGGAGGCGATCTCGCAGGTGATCACCGGACGCCCGGAGCGCAGCGCCGGCTCGAGTCCGCGGGCCGGGGAGACCGACGGGTTCATGGATTCTGCCGCCCCGTGCGCCCGCACAGGAGATTCATCCACGATGAGCTTCCCCGAAGGGTCCAGTCGAGCGCGGGCTGGATCCGGAGGATCGCTCCGCGCCAGGGCAGCCAGCGCCCGCGGCGCTCCGCTTTGACCCACACGCACATCATCGCGGGGACCACCTCGCAGTGACCGTTCATCCGCACCCCGCCGCACGGACCATTGCGCAGGGTCTTCGGGCAGCCCATCGGACAGGTCAGTCCGGTCTCGTGCAGCGTGCATTGGCCGCACATCTGGCAACCGAACATGGGCTTCTTCGTGGCGATTTCGATCGGTCGTGCGATCGCGTCGAGCCCGCGAGCCAGACGGGCGTGCCGCGCGAAGAAGCCCTGGCTCCGCCTCAGCAAGGCGGACGAACCGTGGGACGCGTGTGTCATGGTAGGAGTCCTCCCCGCCGACCGGCGGTCTAGGGGCTGACCGCCTGGACCGCGCCGCCGTCCGCCGGACCCGCCACCCGCGGCGCGTCGCCCGCCAGTGCCACGGTTGAGGTCTCGGCGTGCAGGGTGCCGGCGCGCTTCTTGAGCATCAGCTCCTTGGCCACGCGCACCGCCTCGGTGGCATTCTCGCCATACCCGTCCGCCCGGATCTCCTTGGCCCACCCGGCACTCGTCGGCGCGCCGCCGACCATGACGACGTAGTCCTTGCGGATGCCTTCCTTCTCGAGGAGCTTGATCACCTTTCCCTGGTTGGGGGCGGTGGTGGTCAGCAGGGCCGACATGGCGACGATATCCGGCTTGCGCGCCTTGATCTCCTCGACGAAGCGGTCGATCTTGACGTTGACGCCGAGGTCGGTGACCGAGAAGCCGTTCGCCGAGAGCATGGTGCAGACGATGCGCTTGCCGATGTCGTGAATGTCGCCCTGCACCGTGCAGGCGAGGACCTTCCCCTCGC
Source organism: Acidobacteriota bacterium (assembly GCA_041486695.1). Classification (GTDB taxonomy): domain Bacteria; phylum Acidobacteriota; class Polarisedimenticolia; order Gp22-AA2; family Gp22-AA2; genus JBGPLZ01. The sequence goes on from JBGPLZ010000038.1 coordinate 10,221, forward strand.
TCGCGCGGGCCTCGTTCCCCTTCGCCAGCTCCGGCTCGAGGATCGCCAGGGCCGCCTTCATCGCCTCGGCGCTCATGACCAGCTCGGGAAGGAACAGCTCTCCGGCGCCGAACCGGTCACCGACGATCCGGATCCCCTTCACGAAGCCGTTGTCGATGGAATTGAGCGGCTTGATCCCGATCTCCAGGGAGGTCTTCGCCAAAGCGGTCGCCTCCTCGGCTTCGCCGGCGATGATGCAGTTGGCCATCTTCTCGAAGATTTCTTCGTGGCTCACGTCGTGTCCCTCCCTTCAGCGTGGTCGCGGGTCAGAGTGCGGCGCGAGGCGCCAGGAACTTGGACTGCGCCGCCCTCAGCGTGGCCGGGCCGTGGTAGCCGAGGCGGGCGGAGATCTTGGCGCAGAATTCCAGACCGGTGCGGATCAGGGCCGGGAGCTTGTCAGGGGTCAGCCGGGTGTCGGGGCCGGAAATGCTCACGGCGGCGACGGCGTCGCCGTTCCGGCTGCGGATCGGCATCGCCACCGCCATGAGGTGATCCTCGAGCTCTCCGAAGGAGACGGCATAGCCTTGCTCGCGGATCTTCAAGAGGTCACGGCTGAGCACCTTGGTGTCGGTGATCGTCCGAGGCGTGAACTTCTTGAGCGTGCGCGCCAGCGCCTGCCGCTGCTTCTCGGGCGGCTGGTGCGCCAGGAGAACCTTGCCGGTCGAAGTGGCATGGGCCGCCCACGGCATGCCGATGGCGCCGGCCGCGGCGACGACATGCTTGCCGGCGATCTCCTCGATGGTTACGACGTTCGACCCGCTGAGGACCTCCAGGTCGACCGTCTCGCCCGTGCGCTCCGCCAGCTCCTTCAGGAACGGGAGGGCGACGCGATGGACATCGGTGTGGCGCAGGACCTGCTCTCCCAGGACGATGAGCTCCGGGCCGAGGCGATACTTGCCGGTCTCCAGACTCTTGGCGATGAGGCCCTCGCCCTCGAAGGCCGAGAGCAGCCGATAGACGGTGCTCTTGTGCAGGTCGACCTTCCGGCTGACCTCCGTCACGCCCATCTCGGGGGCGTTGTCGCTGAACGCCTTGAGAACGGCGATGGCGCGACGCACGGCCTGATTCCCCGAGACGATTCCCTCTCCCCGGGCGCTGCGCTTCTTGACTCCCTGTGACGTCAGTTCCTGGGCCATGGTTCGATTCCTTTCTTCTTCACCGAATCGTCCGCGGTCGCCCCGCTCGCGCCTTGGTTGGATTCATTATGTCGCCCTCCCATCAAAGAACGCGCCCCGGCCGCAGCATGATTTTCCGCCGAAAAGCGCGCTGAGAGCAACTACTATTTCCTTGAAATGACGTTACGGCAAGGATTTGCGGCGATGACCGGAGCCCTGAGGCCGTAACAGCATCGGATCGTGAAACGGCGGCGAACCGGGTCAGCCTGCCACCAGGAGATGTTGCAGGAGCATCGAGCTGAGGTGCCGTGGAAGAAAGCCGGAGCGGGTCTGTGTGTTTCGCATTAAAAAACCCCTTCGCACTATGTGAAGCAAAGTACCACCAGGAGGACCGCCGGTCAACAGGAATCTGGAGTCCGGCCGCGGTGACCGCGGCGAGCTCCCCGCGGCCACCGCAGGGTTATACTCTGGTGCCGCCGCGACCACGAGTGAGTCGGGAGGGGGACGGAAGCCGCGATGCGGATCGGCGTTCTATTGGGAGGGTGCGGTCACTACGACGGCACCGACGTGCACGAGGCGGTTCTCACCCTGCTTTCCCTGGAAGCGGTGGGCGAGAAGCCGCTCCTGATCGCTCCTGCGATCGACCACGAGCGGATCGTCGATCACCGGAGCGGCGACGAGATGCCCGGCGAGAAGCGGGACGTCCTGTGCGAGTCGGCAAGGCTGGCGCGCGGGCGCATCGTGCCTCTTCAAGAATCGCGTCCCGAGGATCTGGAGGCCTTGATCATCCCGGGCGGCTATGGCCCCGTGATCAACTTCTCCACCGGGTTCGCGCGCCGGGAGGCCGAGCACAGGATCCATCCCGACGTGGAGCTCTTTCTCCGTCACTTCCTGAGCCATGGGAAGCCGATCGGCCTGATCAGCCTCGGAGAGATCCCCGTGCGCACCTTGCTCGGCCAGGCGATCGAGCCCGCGCCGCCACCGGCGGATCCGCGCCAGGTGAGCATCGACCCGGCGCACCGCCTCGTCCATACGCCAGGCTTCACCGGCTACGCGCGGCTCCGTGACGTGCAGGCGGGAATCGAGGCGATGATTGGTGAGTTGCTCCGATTGATGGAAGAACGGCGGCGGGAGACGGTGGCCGATCGATCGCCGGGCGAGGCGCCATGACCATTGCGGTTCTGCTGTTCGCTCGTTACGGTGAGGTGGCGGGGGCGTCCGCCATCGAGGTCGAGGTCCCGTCGGGGGCCACGCTGGCGCAAGTGTGGGAGGCGGTGCAGGTGCGGGTCCCGGGGTTGAGGGGGGAAAACAAGCCGCTCCTGGCCCGTGACCGGACCTATGCGCGGCCCGATCAGGTCGTCGGCCCGGGAGACGAAATCGCCGCCTTCCCTCCGGTCAGCGGGGGATAGAAGCTCGTCCGAAGCTAGGGGAGGGAGGCGCGATGCCGGGTCTCTACCGTATCCTCGATCGTCCTCTCGATCTCGACGAAGCGGTGCGTGCCGTCGCGGGGCCGGATCGTGGCGCCATCGCGACGTTTCTTGGCATCGGCCGCGACCACAACGCGGGACGGAAGGTGTTGCGGCTCGAGTACCAGGCTTACCCGGCCATGGCCGAGCGAATGATGCGGGAGATCGGCGACGAGGTCGCGGAGCGCTTCGGCACACCCCATGTCGCGCTCGTGCATCGGATTGGCCCGGTCGGGGTCGGAGAGATCAGCGTCATCGTGGCCGTGGCGTCGGCGCATCGGCGCGAGGCCATGGCCGGCTGTGCCCAGGCGATCGAGCGGCTCAAAGCGGTGGTGCCGATCTGGAAGAAGGAGTATTTCCAGGGAGGCGCTGCCTGGATCGAGGGTCCCGCCGGGATCGGTCCGTTCGGCGGCTCCTGGTCCAATAAGCCTCTCTAAGCTGCCCCACCCGTCCTTGCTGCCGCGCTCCGCCGGGTGCTATACTCACTCCCGATTGTGTGGCGCGCCTTTGCGCGCCACGGTCCTCTCACCCGGCAGCTGATGCCGGACCCTGGTTGGTCCGGCCAGTGAGGGGGGGGCGGGGTGGCAGCCAGCGATTGTTTGATCCGCCCCCGCGATGCGTTTCGCGGCGGCGATTTTGGGGACGATCCGGCCGTGACCGGTCGATCGTGTCGGTTCCCGCGACACGATGACGGTCGATCTCGGCTCGGCCTGCCGCCGTTACCGATCTCTCCCACCGGTCCGGGCTTCTCTCAAGACCCCACCAGCGAGCCTCGCCAGCATCGGCTGTCGCGTCTCGTTCGACCGCCCCACGCACCTGCCTCGAGTCTCGTGCCGCCCGCCGCGTGTCGCCGCCCCCGAGGGCGTCGCTCCGGCGCGCCGCCCGGGACCGCAGCGGGTCCAGGGCGGGGGAATCGGGGGACCCGGGCTCATGTCCGGACGAGGACCATGCCGCGCGGCCTGTTTCGAGGCCGCGCAGGAGGCACGGCATGGGCACGGGCATCGTTCTTCCCCTCATCCTCGGAGCCGGTCTAGGCCTCTGCGCAGGCCTGCTCCTCGGGTGGTTCCTCAAAAGCGGCGTCGGCCGCTCGGAAATCGTCCGGGCCCGGAGTGAAGCACAAGAGATCATCAAGCAGACCCGGCGTGAGGCGGAAAACCAGAAACGCCAGGCGCAGCTCCAGGCCCGTGAGGAGTGGCTCAAGCAGAAAACGCGCCTGGAGCAGGATCTGCGCAACAAGGCGCGCGACAGCCAGCTCCTCCAGCGGTCGCTGGAGGAGCGCGAGGCGAACCTCCGTGACCGGGACCAGCGCCAGCGCGCCCGCGATCAGGAGCTCGAAACCCGCGAGCAGGATCTCCACCAGTCGCAGGCCGAATCGGCGCGCGACTGCGAGCGAACGCGCCGTCTTACCGGGGAGCTGAACGAGCAGCTCGGCAAGATCGCCGGTCTGACGAGTGAGGACGCCCGGCAGGTGCTGCTCACCAACATGCGCCAGGAAGTGCGCTTCGAGACGGCAAAGATGATCCGGGAAGCCCGGGAGGAAGCGCAGCAGAAAGCCGAGGTCGAAGCGGGGAAGATCGTCACCCTGGCGATCGAGCGCACCGCCTCCGAGTGGTGCGCCGAACGGAGCGTCACCACGTTCCCGATCGGTAACGAGAAGCTCAAGGGCCGGATCATCGGCCACGAAGGCAAGAACATCCGGTCGTTCGAGAAGCTGACCGGCGTCCAGCTCCTGATGGACGATCAGCCCGGGGCCGTGGTGCTCTCCTGCTTCAATCCGATCCGGCGTGAAATCGCCCGCTTGACGCTCGAGCGCCTGCTCAAGGAAGGCAACATCAATCCCCGGCGCATCGAGGAGCTGGTCGAGAAGTTTCAGCGCCGCGTCGACGAGCAGATGCTGCGCGCCGGCCAGGAGGCCCTCAAAGAGCTGGGGATCGCCGGCGTGCATCCGGAGATGGTGCGGACCCTGGGGCGATTGAGGTATCGTACCTCGTACGGCCAGAACGTCCTGATGCATTCGATCGAGGTGGCCAAGCTGGCCTCGATCATGGCGTCGGAGTTGCACATGAATGGGACAATCGCCAAGCGAGCCGGTCTGCTGCACGACATCGGCAAGGCGATTGATTTCGAGCGGGAGGGCACCCATCCCGAGATTGGGGTCGAGGTGGCTTCGCGCCTTTCCGAGGATCCGGTGGTGATCGACGCGATCGGCAAGCACCACGACGATGCCGACGTAATGCACCCCATCTCGGCCCTCGTTTCGGCGGCCGACGCAATCTCGGGGTCGCGCCCGGGCGCCCGGCGCAAGAGCGTGGTCGACTATGCTCAAAGGATCGAGAAGCTCGAGGGGCTGGCGAACGAGATGGAAGGCGTGGAGCACTCGTATGCGATCCAGGCGGGCCGCGAGATCCGGGTGATCGCGTATCCCGACAAGGTGGATGACGACCATCTGGCCATGCTGGCCTCGGAGCTCGCGAAGAAGATCCAGGCGCAGATGGAATACCCCGGACGGATCAAGGTGACGGTCATCCGCGAGCTGCGGGCGACCGAGACGGCGCATTGAGGAGCCTCGTTCAATGACACAGATGGAGCAGGCGAAGCGTGGCAGGATCACCGAGGAGATGAGATACGTCGCGGCGGTGGAGGGGATCGATGCCGACGAACTTCGTCGCCGCATCGCCGTTGGCGTCGCGATCATCCCCAAGAACGTGCGGCACGACTTCAACCCGATCGGCGTCGGCCAGGGGCTCGCGACCAAGGTGAACGCCAACATCGGGACATCCGGCCATCACCAACAGGTTCATGAAGAGGTCGAGAAGCTCCGGATGGCGATCGCCTGCGGAGCGGAGATGGTCATGGACCTCTCCACCGGCGACCGCCTCGACGATGTGCGCCGCGAGATCGTGCGGCGCTGCTCCGTGATTCTCGGATCCGTGCCGATCTACCAGGCGGTGGCGGATCGCGGCTCGGTCTATGACCTGACCGCCGACGACCTGTTCGGCGTGATCGAGCGTCATGCCAGGGACGGCATCGATTTCGTCACCGTCCACTGCGGGGTCACGCGGGAGGCGGTGCGGCGTGTGGATGCCGACGGGCGCATCGCCGGCATCGTGTCACGCGGTGGCTCGATGCTTGCCACCTGGATCGCGCGGGCCGGGGAGGAGAACCCGCTGCTGACGCAGTACGATCGCCTGCTCGATATCGCCTACGAGTACGACATGACGCTGTCGCTGGGCGACGGCATCCGCCCGGGGGCGACCGGCGACGCCACCGACGCCGCACAGATCACCGAGCTCCTCACTCTGGGCGAGCTGACCCGGCGGGCGCATGAGCGCTCGGTGCAGGTGATGATCGAGGGCCCGGGTCACGTCCCGATCGATCAGATCGAAGCCAACGTACAGCTGCAGAAGCGCATCTGCCGCGGCGCTCCATTCTACGTCCTCGGGCCGCTGACCTCCGACATCGGCGCCGGCTATGATCACATCACCGGCGCGATCGGCGGTGCCGTGGCCTCGGCGGCCGGCGCCGATGTTCTGTGCTATCTGACGCCGGCCGAGCACTTGAGGTTGCCGACCGTGGAGGATGTTCGTGACGGGGTCATCGCCACGAAGATCGCGGCGCATTCCGGTGATCTCGCGAAGAACGTCTACGGCGCGCGCGAGCGCGACAACCAGATGTCGATCTACCGCAAGCGCCTGGATTGGGAGGGCCAGTACCGACTGGCGCTCGACCCCGAGAAGGCTCGTGAGTTCCGTCTCATGAGTGAGGATTACGACAAGGGAGTCTGCACGATGTGCGGCACCCTCTGCTCCATGCAGCTCGAGAATACGCGCGCCAAGCTCGGCGAGCTCCTGACCGCGTCCGAGGACGAGGCGACGCACCGGCACGTCCGCGTCGGCTCCAAGGAGTACCGCAACGTCGTCAACATCGACCGTCCGGCCCCCTTCGGCCGCGGCGGAGAAGCGTGATGGTTCGATGACCCCCTTCCAGGAGCGGTTCATCCAGCGGAGCGGGTTGGGGGACCTGCTGGAGAAGGTTCTGGCCGGCGAGCGCTTGAGCCGTGAGGACGGGCTGCGCCTTTATGAGGATGCCGACCTCCTGGCGGTCGGGGCGCTCGCAAACCACGTACGCGAAGCGCGGCACGGCCATGACGCCTTCTACATCGTCAACCAGCACATCAACCACACCAACATCTGCGTCGCCGGCTGCAAGTTCTGCGCCTTCTACCGCACCAAGAAACAGCCGGGCGCGTATGTCCTGTCGCCGGAGGATGTGGAGCGGCGGATGCGCGAGCGCATGGACGAGCCGATCCGTGAGATCCACATGGTCGGCGGAGTCAACCCCGAGCTCCCGTTCAGCTACTACACCGACGTGATCCGTACCATGAAGAGAGTGCGGCCCGACGTGCACGTGAAGGCCTTCACCATGGTGGAGATCGCGGCCATGGCTGAGAACTTTCAGATGTCGGTGGAGGACGTGCTCGTCCGCCTGCGCGAGGCGGGGCTCGGGTCGCTGCCGGGAGGCGGAGCCGAGATCCTGACCGATCATGCGCATCAAGTGCTGTTCAATGGCAAGATCGATCATCAGGCCTGGATCGACATCGCCCTCACGGCCCACCGGCTCGGGCTGCGGAGCAACGCCACGATGCTCTACGGGCACGTGGAGACGATCGAGGAACGCCTGGATCACATGATCCTTCTGCGCGAGGCGCAGGATATCTCGAGCGGGTTCATGGCCTTCATCCCGCTGGCGTTCCACCCGGAAAACACGCGCCTGGCGCACCTTCCCAAGCCGTCGGCGGCGGAGGATCTGCGGCAGCTGGCGATCGGCCGTCTGATGCTCGACAACTTCCCGCACATCAAGGCCTACTGGATCATGCTGACGCCCCGGGTGGCGCAACAGGGCCTGCATTTCGGCGCCGATGATCTCGACGGGACCGTCGTGACCGAGGAGATCTTCCACCAGGCGGGAGCCGTCTCGCCACAAGAGGTCGCGCGCCGGCAGCTTGTCGATCTGATCGAGCAGGCGGGCCGGATCCCCATCGAGCGCGACACGCTCTACAACCAGGTCGGGCCGCGCCCCCGTCAGAGAGACGCGGCACGATTCCGGCCGCAGCCGCCCGGCCTGCCGCCCAGCCGCGACGCCCGGACGGGCTCCTAGCCCGGAGCTCCCTTGCAGGTCCACATCAATGGACGTCTCGTGGATGAGCGCCAGGCGCTCGTGTCGGCATTCGATCGAGGCTTCCTTTTCGGCGACGGGATCTTCGAATCGATGCGCGTCGTCTCGGGGACGATCTTCCGCTTCGACCGGCACCTCGAGAGGCTGCGACGCTCAGCCCTCCTCATCGGGCTCGATCTTCCCGGGAATGGGGCCGGGATCGCCGCGGCAGCGGGCGAGGTGATCCGGGCGAACAGGCTGGAGGACGCGCGGCTCCGGGTGACGGTCACGCGTGGCCCCGGTCGTCCGGGCGATTATCTCGACGCTCCCGGTCCGCCCACGGTGGTGATCGTCGCGCAGCCGTTCTCGGGAGTCGCGGCCAGCCTCTACGAGGAGGGTGTCAAGGCGGCGCTCTCTCGCCGGCGGCAGATCCCCGCTGAGGTTCTCGATCCGGCCATCAAGTCGACCAGCCGCCTGAGCTCGGTCCTGGCGCGCCGCGAGGCCCGCGATCAGGGCGCGTTCGAGGCGATCCTGTCCGATGCGGAGGGCAACCTCACCGAGGGGACCGTCAGCAACATCTTCCTGGTGACTGACGGTGGTGGCCTGCGGACGCCGGCGACGCCGGCCGGTTGCCTGCCGGGGGTGACCCGGCAGGCGGCCATCGATCTGGCTCGGGGGATCGGCCTGGAAGTGAGGGAAGAGCGGGTGCCGGTCAGAGCCCTCGAGACCGCCTTGGAGGTCTTCCTCACCAACAGCTCCTGGGACATCCTGCCCGTCGTGCGTATCGACGAGAGAGCCGTCGGGCAGGGCCGGCCCGGTCCGGTGGCGCGCGAGCTCCTGGGCCGCTACCGCTCGCTCCTCCGGGCGGAGTGCTCCGTTGTCTGAGCCATGGCCGCCGTTTCGCGCCGGGGCGGTACCGATCGTCGAGGAGTTCGCCTCCTGGGTCGACCCGCTCGACGCTCTCGAGACGATGCGCGGCGCACGCCATCCGGTCCTCCTCCTCAGCGGCCTTCCGAGCCACCCGGAGTCGCGTTTCTCGATCCTGGCCTGGGACCCGGCCGAAACCCTGACGGTGCGAGGGACGGAGGCGCGCCTCGCCGGACCGGGGCTGCCGAGCCGCGGCCATCGATCCAGGACCGTTCGGGACCCTTTCGAACTGCTGCGCGCTCTGGTTCCGGCAACGGCCGTGCAGCCGCTGCCGGGATTGCCGTTCGCGGGCGGCGCGATCGGGTATCTCGGCTATGGGCTGCGGCGCTCGATCGAACGTCTCCCCGGGGCGCCACCCGATCCCCTGCGTCATCCAGACCTCTGGGTCGGTCTCTACGACGCGGCCGTTGTTTTCGATGCGCAGGCACGGCGCGTGGCTCTCATCGCGCTCGATCCCGATTCGCGCCATCCCTCGACGTCGCGCTCCGGCGCGCGCCGCCGGATCCGCGACATGCGCCAGCGGCTCGCCGCGGCGCGCCCCGGGACGCTGCCGCCGCCCGGGGGCGGGCGGGGGACGGCGACGCTGGTCACTCCCCGAGCCGAGCATCTGCTCCGCATCGGCCGCGCGCTCGATCTGATCGCGGCGGGGGACCTCTATCAGGTCAATCTTTCACACCGGATCGAGGCCCCCTGTGGCGAGGATCCGATCGCCCTGTTCCGCAGGATGGCGCAGATCAATCCGGCCCCATTCGCCGCCTACCTGGACGCCGGCGCATTCCAGGTGATCGCCGCATCGCCGGAACGCTTCCTGGCCCTGCACGGGGAGCGCGCCTGGAGCAGCCCGATCAAAGGAACCCGCCCGCGCGGGGCGACGGCCGAAGACGATGCGCACCTGGCGCGGGAGCTGTCCGGCAGCCCCAAGGAGAGGGCCGAAAACGTCATGATCACGGACCTGGTGCGCAATGACCTCGGCCGGGTGGCGGTTCCCGGGAGCGTGCGCGTCGTGGATCTCTGTGCTCTCGAGTCGTTCGCCACCGTACACCACCTGGTCTCCACCATCGAGGGTCGACTCGCCCCCGGGAGGGATCGCATCGACCTCTTGAGGGCCCTGTTCCCCGGCGGCTCGATGACCGGTGCGCCGAAGGTGCGAGCCATGGAGGTGATCGACGACCTGGAGGCGGAGGAACGAGGCGTCTACGCCGGAAGCATCGGTTACCTGTCGCTCGACGGACGGCTCGACCTGAACATCGTCATCCGAACCTTGATCTGCACCGGTGGCCGGGCCCATCTGCGCGTCGGAGGCGCCATCGTCGCCGACTCCGTTCCAGAGCGGGAGTTTCAGGAGACGCTGGACAAAGCGCGCGCTCTGTTGGAGGTCCTTCGGGTCGATCTTAGAAGCTGAGGGAGAGGCCGAGGGCGGCCCAGCCGCGGCCGTCGCGCTCCAGAGCGGAGGTCAGCACGGCGCGATTGCGGGCGCCGAAGGAGCGCTCGATCGTAAGACGCAGCGGTTCGTTCAGGAGAGGGACCTCGAGGCGGCCCTGAAAGCGCGCCAGCCGGCTCGAGAGAACCAGTCGTGGGTGAGCGTCGAGCCGCACGCCGAAGCGCGCCGTGAAGCGTGAGGCGTCCGGCGCGCCCCCGGCAATCTCCGGGGAGGGGCCGTGATCGATCTCCCGCCCCACCTCGCGATCGCGCGACTGGCCGAAGCCCTCGAGCCAGGCGACCGCCGCACGCACTCCCGGCGTCGCCCGGCTTAGGAGATCGAGCTGACTCTCGAGCGTCCGGTTGACCGCGCGCATGACGATCCGCTCCGCGTCCCGGGCGCGCCTCTCTTCGGCCACCGTGTCGACGTGCGAGGAGGTCTCCATCAGGTCCGAGGGGTGCGTGGCGCAATACCGGCTCGCCTCCCTCTCCATGCGCCCCAGGAGGTCCTGAGGCAGACCCTGCGCCGCCCGCTCGCTGAATTGAAACGGACCGGCGAGGATCGCGCCGGGACGGGAGGATTCGGGCTCGCTTCCGTACGCCATGCCTGCGAGGCTCGCGCCGAGGAGAGCGAGCACCAGAGCTGTTGCGACCCTGGCCGCCTGTCGCGCTGTCCAGAATGTCGACACACGGCCCGGAAGTGTCGGAAGATTGTGGGAGAAGGTCATGGCGAAAGATACGGACGACCTGGCTGTAAGTCAATCTGGACGATGGTTTGCGCGGATTTTGTGCAGCAGGGCGCGGTCGAATGCCGGCCCATCGAGACGGACTGGAAACGCGGCCCACGGGCTCCGTGGACGCGGATGTTATAATCCCTCGCCGCCTCGAAGCCGTGGGGCGGTTGCCCGGAAACCCGTAAAGAATCCAGCACCCCCGGAGACAGCGTGAGCAGCGCGGCGACCCTACTAGTCCTATCGTCGTGCGCCTACGCCGTGATCCATGCCCTCATCCCCGACCACTGGCTGCCCTTCGTCCTGCTCGCCCGGACCCAGGGATGGAGTGAGCGACGCCTCGCTGGTCTAGCCGCCCTGGCGGGGTTTCTGCACGCCGGTGTGTCGACGCTCGTGGCGTTGGCGGCGATCGTTTTTGGCACCGGCTCGGCACGCGATCTTGCCCAGCGCAGCGGACATTCGCTGGAGTTCCTGTCCGGAGCGCTCCTGATCGTGTTCGGTCTCGGCTACGGTCTCTACGCTCACGTGCGGGAGGCACGGGCGCACCGGCGGGCCAACGGAGCGCAGGCGGCCGGCGGGGATCGCCTGCACGCGCACGGGCATCTGCTTCAGGGTTGGCTGGGCGGCTCGCTCAGCGGCGCCGCACTCGTGGCGGTGGTCGGCATCAGTCCCTGCGCGCTCCTGATCCCGGTCCTGTTCACCGCGTCGACCGAGGGTCTCGGAACGACCCTGGGTGCCATCGTCGGCTTCACGCTCTGCACCATGGTGACCATGGTGGCCGTCACTCTGGCCGCGGTCAGGCTCATGCGCGCGACGCGCGGGGCCAGGCGCCTCGATCTGCCGCTGGTCACTCGCTACGGCGATCTGGCGAGCGGAGTTCTCATCGCCGCCATTGGCCTGTGCGTCATGCTTCTCGCACGCTGACCGTCGACCGGCCATGCGTCGTGTCGCGCCTTTACTTGACCTGGTGATTCTGGTATAAAAACGCGCTATCGCCATCGCGTCCGCATCGAAGGGCGCGCCGCGCTCGGTTCCGATCGAGGGCCATCGATGACGCTCCTGACGATCCGCGAGGCGTCCCAACTGATCGGCAGGACCACCGCCACCCTCCGCCGCTATATCCGCTCCGGCCGCCTCAAGGCGATCAAAGAGATGGGGAAGTTCGGAGAGGAGTACAAAATCGCGCGCGACGATCTCCTGGCTCTCGGTTTCACTCCCGCATCGCGCGATCTGCCGGTGAAAGCGAAGCCGGCCCCGATTGCCGGCACGCCGAGCACTTCCTCGGAGGATCGGGTTCCTGCTTCGGTCTTCAACGAGCTCCTGATGAAGCACGAGCAGATTCTGGTGCAATACGGCATGATTCGGGCCGGAGGGCAGAAGCTCCTCGAATACAAGGTCGAGGCCGAGACCGGAGCTCAGGACTTGCAGTGTGCGCAAGAGCGCTACCAGGCGCTGCGCGCCCGGGCCGCGCGCGAGATCAAAATGCTGCGGCAGCAGGTCCGCCAATCGGCGATCCAGGTCGAAGACCGCAACATCGAGATCACCCTGATGCAGGAAAGGATCAAGCGACTGGAGATGGCCGCGGCCGGCGTCGGAGTCCGCGAGAGCTTCGACACCAAGGTGGTGAACATCCGGCAGAAGGAGCAATCCATCGCGGAACTCGAGACCCCGGCGCCCCGGCCGGCCGCCGCCCTCGACCAGCAGGGTGCCTGGTTCGAAGTGTTCCCTCCGGGCGAGCGGAGCGAGGACCACTGACCGTCGACCTCAGCCACGAACCCGACCCACTGCTAGTGACGCCGTCGCGGACGCCAGCGTACCGTGTTGCCTGCCTGCGGGTCGGTGAAGGAGCCGTGGTGATTCGCCACCGGGACCGCCGGCGATCCCGCGAGGCCTCCACCCGCAGCAGGGGAGCGGGCTGGCAGGTTGGGCAGTGCTCCGCGTGCTCCGACGCGCGGCGCCTTGCAGGTCTCGACGATGACCCGGATCAATTCGGCCTTGGTCACGATGCCGGCCCCGTTCTCACCACGATGATCGATCGCATGTCTGGATTGGAATATAGGGAAATGGCGGGCGCAATCAAGGAAACTGTGGGCGCCTACATTTCTGAAACCGGCGGGCGCTGCCGGAGGTCCGAAACCGTTGCCTTCCGGGCGTCGCGTCGCCCTCGGCTCGCGCGCTGGGTTGGCCTGCTCGGGCTCCTCGTGGCCGTGGATATGCGGGCCGCCCGGGCGCGCGAAATGACCGGCGATTATCGACTGATCGAGCGCTTCGTGGAGGACCCCGGCCTCGTCCACAAAGCCTGGCTGGGTGTGACGGGGTGGTATGGCGCCCCGCCCGGGGGGCGCGATCTCCACGCGACACTTGTGGCGGCGTTCCGGCTCGCGCATGACGTGGAGGTGGGGGCTCAGGCCGGGCTCATCGAACGCCGCCGGAATGCGGGAGAGACGCTTTATGGAACTCCACTAGCCGCGTCGATCGACAGCGCGGGGATCGCCGATTTGCTGATCTACGGCAAGTACCGCGTGCTGAGGGGCCCCTTCGAGATGGCTCTCGGGGCCAATGCGATTCTGCCGCTCGCCGACGAGGAGAGCGGCCTTGGCCCCGGAAATCTGCGGGCTCTCGGCTTTGCTGCCTTTCGGAAGAGTTTTCATCTCGCCACCCTGGTCGGCAGCCTCGGGGCGACCGACCGTTCCAGCGCCCGGGGACCGGGGGAGGCACGGGGTCGCGTCGCAGCGGTGCTTGGCGCGGGAGTCCTGGTCCCGTTGTCCTACGATTGGACATTCCTGGGCGAGGTCACCTACAACGGGGCGCGTTACGAGGGCGACACGAGCGACGCGCGTCTACTCGCCGGGCTCGACTGGCGCCCGACGCCCAATATCGTGTTTCGGGGCGCCCTCGCTCGCGGCCTGACGGACGGGACGCCCCCGCAGTCGGCGACCCTCTCCGCCGTCTTCTGTTTCTAAAAGGAGCCTCACGATGACGCGCGCCGTTTCGGTCCGGTTCGGAATCGTCCTGCTGGCATTCGTCTCCGCCCTGTCGCGACCCGGAGCGGCGTCCGTCGAGCGGATTCTGCTCGATGCTCCGCGCGGGGCGTGGCTGGCCGCCGTCCGCTCGGATGCTCCGATGATCGTGATCGAGGAACGGAACGGTTGGCGCCGGGTGCGCATCGAGGGATGGGTCCCTGCGACCGACGCCTCCGCGCCCGCCGAGCCGTCCCCGCGAGGCGTGGTCGTTGGGGGGGCGAGAGTGCGGGGTGTCCTCCTGGCCCCGGGTGACGTCCCATCCGCTTCGGCCGGATCGGGGCTCATCGTGATGCTCCTTTCCGACCTGGAGGTCCTCGACCGGGAACACGCCGCCGTCGGAGACGAGTGCCGGTCGCGGCTCAAAGAGATCAATGACCGGGTCGAGTCGCTGCAGGGGGATCTCGCCCGCGCCCTCAATTCCTCGGACAACCTGCGTCAGGCGACGGAGCGCAGCGACCGCCTCAAGGCCCAGATCGCCCAGGCCGGGAAGGAGCGCACCGCGCGGCTGCGTGACTGCCGCTCGGCAGCCGATACGCTCCTGGAGCGGCACGCCGTCCAGAAAGGAATCACCGACGGCAACGGCGCGTTCGAGTTCGACGGCATAGCGTCGGGACGATACCGGGTCTACGCCGCGGACCCGTCGGGCGATCCGCCGCGCACCTGGCTGCTCGAGTGCAAAGTGACGGCGCCTTCCGACGCGATCGTTCTCGATCCGCGCCACGATCGATCCGCGATCGATCCCTACTGGGGACTGCGCTGACGCTTCGGGAGGACCGTTCGAGGGGCGCCGGGCGCAATACGGGTCAAAGCTTCAGGCGGACGACGGTGACCCCGCGGCCGCCCTCGTCCGGCGGGGCGCTCGCGTACTGTTCGACGTGCGGGTGGCGCGACAGGAGATCCCGAATCGCCTCCATCAGGCGACCGGCACCGACGCCATGCACTAGCCGGAGCGGGCTCAGGGTCGCGAGGTAGGCGTCGTCGAGAAACTTATCGACCCGCTCCAGGGCGTCTTCGACCCGCGCGCCGCGCAGCTGGAGCTCGTCGGCCGCGAGGCCCGCGGGGCGCCGCTCGAGCGTCACCCCCCGTGGCAACGTGGGGCCCGCGGCCGAAGGGACGGAGCTCGGTCGGCAGCCCTCGCGAGCCACTGTGACGCGCTTGTCGCGGATCCGTACGGTCACGCGGTCGCCGTTTACGGCCTCCACGGTGCCGCGCTGGCCGAGTTCTTCGACATCGACAACAACTCCAGGGGAGAGATCGAGCCCCTTCCGCGATGGCGCCTCGCCCCCGTCGGCCGTGTTGCGCACCAGCCGCCGCGCTTCGGCGCGGAGGTGTGCGGCGGCCTTGGTTTCCTCCTGACGCATGCGCACCTGGACCTCCCGCTCCGGGAGCGACGCGAGATAGCGCTCTCCCTCGGCGCGCAGGCTCGCGAGGGCCAGCTCGATCTCGGCCGCGATCGCCTGTCTTTGATGCTCGGCGCGCTCCTTCATCTCCGCCTCCATGCGTCGGTGCTCGTCCTCGAGGCGGGTGCTTTCCGAGGCGACGGCACGCAGGCGCGCCTGGAGATCGACAGTCATTTCTTCGAGCCGCTGCAGATACAGGGTGATTCGACCCGGGGCTTCGCCGCGACGGGCGCGCGCCGATTCGAGGATGGCGCGAGGCAGGCCGAGACGCTCCGCGATTTCCAGCGCGCCGCTCCGGCCCGGAAGTCCGGACAAGAGCCGGTAGGTGGGGGTGGCCGTGGCTTCGTCGAACTGCATGGCGGCATTGAGGCAATGTGGAGCGGTCGCCGCATAGGCCTTGAGAGGATCGAGATGGGTCGTGGCGACGACCATCGCGCCGCGCTCCCGGAAGTACTCCAGGATGGCGATGGCGAGCGCCACGCCGTCGTCCGGGTCGGTGCCAGTCCCCACCTCGTCCAGCAGGATCAGCGCGGGGGGCGCCAGGCGCCGCGCGATATCGGCCACGTTCTTGACACGCGCCGAGAAGGTGCTCAGGCCGTCGGGGATCGACTGCCGGTCGCCGATGTCGATGAAGATTTCGCTGAACACCGGCAGGACGGCATCCTCCGCAGGGACGAGCAGACCCGACTGGAACATCAGGGCGCACAGCCCGACGGTCTTGAGGGCGACCGTCTTGCCGCCGGTGTTGGGGCCGCTGAGGATGACCACTTGTCTGCCTGCCGGGATCACCAGATCGAGGGGAACGACCTGCCGCTTCTGCGCGCGGACGGTCGCCTCGACGAGTGGATGTCGCGCGGCGGTGAGCCGCAGGCCGCCGTCCGCGCTGAGGGCCGCCGGCCTGGCCCGCATCGCCAGGCCCAGGCGGGCACGCGCCATCATGAGATCGAGGCGACCCACCACCCCGAGCGCCAGGCGAATCTCGGCGCGACGGCTGCGCAGCAGGCCGGTGTACTCCATCAGGAGCCGGCGCACCTCCTCCGCTTCCCGATCCCGCAGCGTGACGATCTCATTGTTGATGTCCACCGTTTCGAGCGGCTCCATGTAGATGGTCGCGCCGCTCCCGGAAACGCCATGCACGATCCCCTGGATCGCGTGGCGCGCTTCGGCGCGGATCGGGATGACGTGCCGGTCGCTGCGCAAGGATACGAAGTCGTCCTGAAGCGCCCGCGCGATCTCGGGGCGCTCCCGGATCGACTCCAGCAGGGACGTGAGCCGCTCGCCGTGACGTCTGAGCTCCTGGCGTAGCCCGCGCAGATCATCACTGGCATGGTCCTCGACCTCGCCCGAGGGAGCGATCTTGCCGTCGAGGAACCTGAGCAGGTTGCCGAGATCGGGCAGGTCGCGGGCCTGGGTCCAGAGTCCGGGGAACCCGGTCCGCGATTCGCTCAAGGCCGCCTTCAGAAGGCGCCCGGCCTTCAGGACGGCCAGCAGGTCGAGGATCTCCAGCGGTGCGAGCACCGAGCCCTCGACGTCCAGGTGCGCGAGCGCCGGGTCCGGATCGGGAACGGTCCCGAAGGGGAGCTGGCCGCGACGATCCAGGAAGCGCGTCGCCTCGGTCGTTCGATCGTTGGCCTCGATGACGATGGCCGGGTCGCCATCAGGCCTGAGCGCGGTCGCCAGGCGGGCACCAATCGGGGTCGCGGTCTGCTCGCGCAGAAGCGCCAGGATGTCGTGAAACTCGAGCGAATTCAGCACGCTGTCGTCCAAGGCTGCCCCTACAACAAATTGTATTTTCCCATTGACATAACCCCACCCCTTGCGTAGACTTCGGCCTTAGTGAACCTCCAAATGATACCGAGACAGGGTCAAATTTGACGTGCTGTCTCGGGTCAGTCTGTGGGAGTCGGAAGTCAGGAGGGAGCTTTGCGGGATGGTCGTCAGGAGTTCGGTTCGTCTCGAGGAGGCCTTTGAGATTCCCGGAACTGCCCGCCTTCTTGGTGTTGACCACGCCTTGGAGACCTTTCCACTACAATCCCCGCACATCGGCTGGAATTGAGTCATCCCAGCTCTGCGTTCGTCAACCTCGATAACTGGAACACGGGCAGTTCCGGGAAATTGAACGTCTCCCTCCGCGACGGGCCGGAACGACTGCCGGCCGCCACGGCGCCGCCTCGGGTTGGTCGGAGTCGAACACGACGCTATAATGATCCACCTTGCCACCACCCGGATGTTGGCACTCTAGCACAGCATGAGGTGGAGTGGGCGAGCGTCGCGGGTCGAAGCAGGCGACCCTCACAACGGCGGGGTTTCCCGGCATCCATCCATGGGCGATAACAGTCGAAGAGATTACGCAACTCCCGGACCGCTAGTGATCGGTGGCATGGCGCTTCTGTGTCTCGCAGCCGCAGCGGGGACGAAGCCCGCGAAACCTATGGCTGCATCCCCCTCGGCAACTCCCGCGACCGGACGATCCGCCGAGCCTCCGGCCCCTCCCATGGCGGCTTCCAGGATCATCGCTCCCCAACTCGCCGAGAAACCTGCACCCGGCAAGGGGCGACTGGCGCTCGTCTTCTCAGGGAACCGTCGTTGGTGCACCTTCCCGGACGACCGTCCGATCAAGCCACTGGAAGACCCGCGCAAGCCGAGCCCCCCGGGACACAAGAACGAGGTCTACAC
>JBGPLZ010000039.1:0-28144 GCA_041486695.1 Acidobacteriota bacterium
CCGCCCCGCCCCCCGCCCGCCAGCCCCCGGCGCCGCGGGCGCCCGGGCGGCGGCCGGGGGCCAGGCCCGCGCGCCCCCCCGCTCCGGCCCCCACCCAGCGCCCCACCGCCCGCCGCGCCTCGTGCTAGAGTCGACACATGGTGTTCGCCTACTACGATGAGCGATTGAACGACATGCCGTTCTTGTGCGTGGACGGCGTGGTCGCCTCGGGACTCAATCTCAGCCACTGGCCGGGGAACCGGACGCCGGCCCACCTGAAGGCCGACACCAGCACCGGGATGGCGCTCAAGCTCGCACGGGATCCGGGCCGCGACGCATGGCTGCGGGGCGTCGCGCTCGTCACCAACAACCACTTCGACACGGATGGGCTGCTGTCGGTCTACGGCGTGCTGCGGCCGAGCGAGGCATTGGCTCACGAGCGGGAGCTGCTCCAGGCCGCCCGCACCGGCGACTTCGGCGAGTTCACGACCCCCGAAGCATTCAAGTTCGACGCCGTCGTCACCGCCTTCGATGACGATCGGATCTCGCCGATCGCCGGCCAGATTCGCGGGCGCGAGGGGTACGAGCGGTACCAGATCCTCTATGAGACGCTGCTCGGGTTGATGCCCGACCTCCTGACCGACGCCTCGCGCCACAAGTCCCTCTGGACGGCCCCGCTGCAATCGCTGCTGCGCAGCATGATCCGGATCAAGGACGTCGCGCGGATGCGGGAGCATGAGGCGGCGAGTCTCACGGTCATCGAGGCCGACGAGGGGCTCGATCCGATGGCCCGCTTCAACATCTCCCGTTATCACCGCGTGTTGACCGCGACCCGGTCGGGAGGCGGGCACTTCTACGAGATGGCCTTCCTGGTCTTCTCCTGGTTCGAGACGGTGACTCCGCCGCGTGGTCGACGCGTCGACCTCGGTGACGCGGCGACCGAGCTGAACCGCCTCGAAGTCCCGGAAGGCGGACGCTGGATCTATACCGGCAACGATTCCCTGGAGTCGCGGTTGTACCGCGCCGCGCCCGACGGGGCGCCGGTCGAGAGCTCCCTGCCGCTCGACACGGTCGAGAGGCTGTTGCTCCACGTCTTCGAAGGCCGGCCTTGAATTCTAGCGAGGCTCGGGGATATCGAGGACGAGCGAGTGCCCCGGGTAGCTGAACCAGGCCTCGATCACCCGTCCATTCTTGTGAAAGACCATCCGGTGCGGCGCCAGGACGTCGACCGACCAGCCGTTCTGGAGCCCTTCGTCCCGCAGATCGTGAACGGCGTCGGCCCCTTCGCCCCGGAACCGGAAGCGCACCGTGACCGATCCCTCTCGGAGCCCGCCCGAGGAGTGTTCGTGGATGAAGCCGGGAGGAAGAGGGAAATCGATCGGGAAACGGGGGTGGATGCGCGACGTCGAAGAGAAGTTGGCGAGCTGCGGAAGCGCCTCGCGGGCGGAACCTCCGCCTCCTGCGGGAGCGGCGATGAGCGGCGCCATTCCGGAAGATATCAGGCGGGCGGAGGCCTCGGCGTTCGAGTCGCTGGTATAGATGAGGGTCGCACCGGCCGCCAGCAGCGAAATCGCGCCCATCAGCCAGAAGCGTTTGCGGCGGTAGGCCCAGAGCGCCGAGGCGATCAGCCCGACGATCAGGAATGGCAGGACCGCCGGGTACGAGTGCGCCGTGCGCTCGACGACCCCGAGGACCCCCATCCTCTCCTCCTTCGACCCCTGTCAGGCGTAGCTTCGGAAGCGGAGACAAGTCACGATGTCGGAATCTATGGTCCGCACTCTGCCAGCGCAAGGAGATCGCCGGAATTTTGACGGGGGCGGGGACGGGGACGGGTAAGAGGGGGGGGCCAGGCCGCCGCGGCGGTGTTTCGCATTGCGGGCCTTGCGTTCCTCTTTGTGGTCTGTTAGCATCGAATTCGGTTTCGACACTGCTCGACCCCCGAGAGCGATGCGTCAGAAGTTTGATCGAAAGGCTGTCATGTCCCCGGTCAAGCGTCGACGGCAACTGCCGACATTGATCAACCGCGGGCTCGGTCTGCTCGAAGTGATCATGCCGCGCGGCTCCTCCGAGGACAGCGAGACCGTGCTGCCTCCGGGACAGCGGGACGGTTCCGGTTTCTGGTTCCCCACCGGGTACCGAGAGCCCACCGAAATCTTCTCGCCGATCCAGAGAGAGCTGCAGGCGAACCAGCGGCGCATCCAGAAGCGCCGAATCGCCACCAGGACGAGGTCTCCTCTCCCGGCCGGGGGATCGGCGCCGACCGACCCGATCGTCTCGCCCGGGGTGTCGGAGGAAATCGCCGTGCCGCTTCCGAAGCCCTTGAGCGATGGCTTGCCGTCACCATCGACCGACCCCCCTTCGTCGTCGTCGTCACGGATCGCCTCGAAGGCCGCCCCCCCCTTTCGGCCGAACATGGAAGGTCCGCTCCTCCCCGAATCTGATTGACCTCTCACCCCGCGCGCGGCGTTGACTCCCGGCACTCTTCGGATTAACATCGCCGCCCGATGCCGTCCTCGCCCCAATCACCCGTGAAGCCAGGGCGTCTGTTCATCGACGGTGAGTGGGTCACGTCGCTCGCCGGCGGGACCTTCACCACGATCAATCCGGCCACCGAACAGCCCCTGACCGAGGTTTCCGAAGGGCGCGCCGAAGACATCGACCGCGCCGTGCAGGCGGCGCGCCGCGCCTTCGCCGGTGGCGAGTGGTCGCGGCTCGCGGGGTCCGACCGGGGTCGGCTGCTTTGGAAGATCGGCGACCTGATCGAGGCGCGGCGCGACGAGCTGGCCAGGCTCGAGACCCTCGACTCCGGCAAGACGATCAGCGAGGCCTCGAAGGTCGACGTCCCGATGGCGGCCGACTGCTTCCGTTACTTCGCCGGCTGGGCGACCAAGATCGAGGGTGAGACCATCCCGGTCCGCGGAGAGTCGCTCAACTACACCCTGCGCGAGCCCCTGGGCGTGGTCGGGGCGATCATCCCGTGGAATTTCCCGATCCTGCTCGCCGCCTGGAAGATCGCCCCGGCCCTCGCAGCCGGCAACGCCGTGGTCCTCAAGCCGGCCGAGCAGACCCCTCTGACGGCGCTGGCGCTGGCGGAGATCGCCCGCGAGGCGGGATTGCCGGCGGGAGCGCTGAACGTGGTGCCCGGATTCGGTCCGACCGCCGGCGCCGCTCTGGTCGAGCACCCCGAGGTCAGCAAGATCGCCTTCACCGGCTCGACCGCCGTCGGCCAGGAGATCATGCGCCGGGCGAGCGGCACGCTGAAACGACTGACTCTCGAGCTGGGAGGCAAGTCTCCCAACATCGTCTTCGCCGACGCCGACCTCGACCTGGCGGTGCGCGGCGCGACCTCCGGCATCTTCTACAACAAGGGGGAGGTCTGCACCGCCGGCTCGCGTCTGTTCCTCGAGCAGAGCCTGCACGGGCCTTTCCTCGAGCGGCTGCAGGCGCAGACGGCGAAGCTGGTCCAGGGCGACCCGCTCGATCCCAAGACCCGTCTCGGGCCTCAGATCAGCGAGGCGCAGATGCGGCGCGTCCTCGACTATGTCGGCAAGGGCTCGGCCGAGGGAGCGCGCCTGGTGTGCGGCGGCGAGCGGGCCCCGGGACGGGGCTATTTCGTCCGGCCGACCATCTTCGACGGCGTGCGCGGCGACATGAGCATCGCCCGCGAGGAGATCTTCGGCCCGGTGCTCGCCATCCTGACCTTCCGCGACCTCGAGGAGGTGGTCCGCGCCGCCAACGACAGCGCCTACGGTCTCGCCGCGGCGGTCTGGACGAAGGACATCAAGAAGGCGCACCGCGTCGCGCGACGGCTCCACGCCGGGACCGTCTGGATCAATACCTATGGCCCGTACGACAATGCGATGCCGTTCGGCGGAACCAAGATGAGCGGCTTCGGCCGCGAGCTGGGCCGCCACGGCCTGATGGAATACACCCAGACCAAGTCGGTCTGGGTCGATCTCTCTTGAGATCCTCACCCGGGAAGGACAACGCCATGGCCGAAACGCTGCTCACCTACCGCGCCGAGAACGGGATCGCCGTCCTGGAGATGAACGATCCGCCCGCCAACACCTATACGTACGAGATGATGCAGCAGCTCGACACCGCGATCCTCAAGGCCCGCATGGACGACGCCGTCCACGTCATCCTCATGCGCGGGGCGGGCGAGAAGTTTTTCTCCGCCGGCGCCAACATCAAGATGCTGGCGAGCGTCGCGCCGCAGTTCAAGTACTACTTCTGCCTGCACGCGAACGAGACCCTGAACCGCCTCGAGCAGACCCCCAAGCTGGTGATCGCCGCGCTCAACGGCCACACCGTCGGCGGCGGGCTCGAGATCGCCATGGCGGCCGATATCCGAATCGCGCGCAAGGAGGGCGGCAAGATCGGCCTTCCCGAGGTCACCCTCGGCGTCCTCCCCGGCACCGGCGGCACGCAGCGCCTGGCGCGCCTGATCGGCAAGAGCCGGGCGATCGAATTGATGGCGACCGGCCACACGTTCTCGTTCGAGGAGGCGCTCGAGATCGGGCTCGTCAACCAGATCTTCGATGCGGAAAAGTACTGGGACCAGGTGATGGCCTACGCCCGGCAGTTCTGCCCGCCGCAGAAGGCCAGCAAGGCGGTCGGTCGGATCAAGCGCGCCGTCTGCTCCGGACTCGAGGTGCCGTTCTCCGAGGCTCTGGCGATCGAGCGCGAGCTGCAGCAGCAGCTGTTCCAGTCGGAAGACGCCAAAGAGGGGCTCAACGCCTACGTCGAGAAGCGCACGCCGCGATTCAAGGGTGTCTGAGGGGAGATCGCCGGGATGAAGGCGGTTCTGATCCGCCGGCATGGCGGTTACGAGGCTCTCGAGATCGCCGATCTGCCGGCGCCCTTGGCGGCCGCCGGCCAGGCGGTCCTGCAGGTGAAGTTCGCCGGCATGAACCACCTCGACACCTGGGTGCGCCGCGGCATCCCCGGTATGAAGCTGCCGCTGCCGATGATCCCGGGCTCCGATGCCTCGGGCCTGATCGTCGAGATCGGAGCGGGGGTGACCGGATTGAAGATCGGCGACCGGGTCTTCGTGTCGCCCGGCTTCTCCTGCGGGCGTTGCGCGGCCTGCTACGCGGGCGATGATCCGCTCTGCCGCGACTACGGCATCTTCGGCGAGCACCAAAGCGGCACCGACGCCGAGCTGGTCGCCTTGCCGGCAGTAAATCTGATGCCGCTCCCCGATTCGATCTCGTTCGAGGAGGGGGCCGCATTCCCGCTCGTCTTCCTGACCGCCTGGCACATGCTGGTCGGCCGCGCCGGCGTGCAGGTCGGCGACGAGGTCCTGGTGCAGGCGGCCGGTGGCGGCGTCGGCACCGCGGCCATCCAGATCGCCAAGCTGCACGGCGCCCGGGTGCTCGCGACGGTCGGCTCGGATGACAAGGCGGACAAGGTGCGCGCGCTCGGGGCGGACGAGGTGATCAACTATCGCACCCGGGACCTCCTCGAAGAGGTGCGCCGTCTCACCGGGAAGCGGGGGGTCGACATCATCGTCGACAGCGTCGGCCAGGAGACCTGGGACAAGGCGCTCCGGGCGCTGGCGAGGGGAGGGCGTCTGGTCACCTGCGGCGCCACCACCGGCTACGAGGGGATGATCGACCTGCGCTACCTCTTCTCGCGCGGCGCGTCCATCCTCGGCTCGACGATGGGGAGCCGCGCCGAGCTCCAGAAAATCGCCGGCCTGATCGCGGCGCGCCGCTTGAAGCCGGTGATCGACCGGATCCTGCCGTTCGAGAAGGTGGCCGATGGCCACCGCGCCATGGCCGAGCGCGCCCTGTTCGGCAAGATCCTCCTCCGGCCATGAAACGCTCCCGTGCCATCCGCGCTCGTCGCAGGACCGGCCGGCTGACCCGCCGCGAGCCGGCGCTGCGCTTCCGGAATCTTAAAGTCGAGTTCGCGGACGGGATCGCCGTCATCATCCTGAACCGGCCCGAGGTCCGCAACGCCATCGATCTGGCGACCGTCGACGATCTCCATTGGGCCCTCGACATCCTGGCGCATTATGATCGGACCCGCGCCCTGATCCTGACCGGCGCGGGCCGGAGCTTCGCGGCGGGCGCCGACATCCGCGAGCTGCGCCGACGGCGGGCGGGAGACGCGCTCCGCGGGATCAACTCAGGCCTGTTCCGCGAGATCGAGCAGTTCCCTACACCGACCATCGCGGCGGTCAACGGCTATGCGCTGGGAGGCGGCTGCGAGATGGCCCTGGCCTGCGACCTGCGCATCGCCGGAGAGTCAGCCCGCTTCGGCCAGCCCGAAGCCGGGCTCGGGATCATGCCGGCGGCCGGGGCCTCCTATCGGCTGCCGCGCCTCATCTGTCTCGGGCGGGCGCGCGAGCTGTTCTATACCGGACGGCTCATCGACGCCGCCGAGGCGCTGCGCATCGGTCTGGTCAACCGGGTGGTGCCGGATGACCGGGTCCTGGCCGAGGCACGCGCTCTGGCCGCGAGCATCGCCTCACGCAGTCCGATCGCCCTGCGCATCGCCAAGATGGTGCTGGCGGCCTCGGCCTACGGTCCCGAGGCGGGACGGGTCGCCGAGAACCTCGGCCAGGGGATCTTGTTCGAATCGGCCGATCGCGACGAAGGGATCGCCGCCTTTCTCCAGGGACGGCGGCCCCGTTTCAAGGGTCGCTGAGCGACGCGATGGTGGTCGACGCCCACCTCCATATTCAGCCATGGCGGCAATTGCGCCCCGAGGCCCTCAGCCGGATGTCCGCCGGCCGCGCCAACCTCGACCTGATCCGGCGGCTCTGCGACGACCCCGGCGCGCTGCTGCGTTTTCTGGACGAGGAGGGCGTCGATCGGGCGGTGCTGGTGAACTACGTCAGCCCCGACGTCCTCGGCTTCACCGAGGAGGTCAACGCCTTCGTCGGCCGTTACTGCCG
Organism: Acidobacteriota bacterium; assembly: GCA_041486695.1. Lineage (GTDB taxonomy): Bacteria > Acidobacteriota > Polarisedimenticolia > Gp22-AA2 > Gp22-AA2 > JBGPLZ01. Next base: position 6,887 of record JBGPLZ010000039.1, read on the forward strand.
CGGCCACGAGGATCGGCTGGTCGCCGTCGGTGGAGTGCACCCGCGCCTCAGCCGTGATCCCGCGGGCGATCTACGCCGCCTTGCCGGAGAGCATGGCCTCCGGGCCGTCAAGCTCCACCCGCCGCACCAGCTGTTCCAGCCGAACGCCTATCGGGACGGCGGCGATCTGCCCGCCCTGGCCAAGCTCTACCGGACCGCTGCACAGCTGCGGCTTCCCGTGATCGTCCACACGGGCACGTCGATCTTCCCGGCGGCGCGCAACAAGTACGGCGACCCGATGGCCCTCGACGACGTCGCGGTCGATTTTCCCGACCTGACGATCGTCATGGCACACGGCGGCCGGCCCCTCTGGATGGAGGCCGCCTTCTTCCTGCTGCGGCGGCATCCCAATGTCTTCATGGACATCTCCGGAATCCCGCCGCGTTCGCTTCTCTCTTACTTCCCGCGCCTCGCCGAGGTGGCGGACAAGACGCTCTTCGGCACCGACTGGCCCGGGCCGGGCGTCCCCGGCGTGCGCGGCAACCTCGAGCAGTTTCGCGCCCTGCCGCTGCCACCGGACGCGCAGCAGGCGATCCTGGCCGGAACGGCGAACCGGGTCTATCCGGTTCAGGCGGCGGGGCGCGCCTAGAAACCTGTCCGTGTTCAGTAGCCGAGCGGCGACGGTGGCGGATCGGGGGGTGGCTCGGGAGGGCCGTCGGAGGTCCAGGTGAGGGCCGGGTCGGCCGGGAAGAGTTCCGCGAGCCGGCCGCGATCGGTCGCCGCGAGCCGCATGAATTCGATGCCGACGGCATACCCGATGCCGGTCTCGATGTTCGGCCGGACACCGGCGACCCGGCCGGTGGCGGCGATCGGCCGCTCCTGGGTGTTCCGGTAAATCTTCAACGACAACTGCTCGCCCAGGCGGATCCGGCTGATGGTCTCGAACCCCATGCCCCCTTCGCTGACCGCGTTCGTGTAGCCGAGGAACTCGTGGAAGATTCGGCCCCGCGCCACCGGCAGCACGACCGGGAAGCGGGGATGCCGTCGCAGCCGGATGCCCAGCATCGAAGCGATCAGGTCCTGCAGGATCTCCGGCGGGGTCGCCTCATCGAGCACCCGGTCGCAGCCGGCCTGGCGGAGCCGCTCCGCCGCATCCCCCGCCCCCGCCAGGGCCAGAATCGGGATCCGACGCGTCCGTTCATCGGCGCGCAGCCTCCGGCAGAGATCGTCCGCGGGCGGCGACGAAGGCACCGCCGCGATCATGATCAGATCGGGCCTTTCGATCGTGGCGATGTCGAAGAGGTCGGGGAGGGTTCCGGCCGAGAGAGCCTTCAGGCTGGCACGGGACAGGAAATGAGCCTGCCCTGCCTCGATCCGGGACCGGATCGATTCGCTCCAGAGAATCGTCTTGAGGGCCACGCAGGCCTTGCCCCCGGGAGGGACATGACGCACCGAGCCGGGCAAGCCTAGCACAAACCGGTGGGAAGCCGCGACAATCTGCAGGGGCGTGAGGTACAATCCGTGTCTCACCTCGACAGGAGTACGACCCCGTGGGGCTTCTGGACAGGATTCGACCTCACCCCGGCTTTAAGGATCCCGACCCGCTCGTAAGGCGCGCGGCGGTCAGGGCCCTCGACGACCCGAATCTGCTCGCCGAGCTCTCCCGGACCGATCCCGACGCCGGCGTGCGTGACCAGGCCGCCGAGACCATTTTCGTCCTGGCCTTGAGGGGGGAGGCCGAGCCGCAGGCTCTCCAGGCGGTCGTCGGCCTCTCCGATCCGAAGCAGCTGCTCGCCGTCGCCCGCTCGGCCCATTTCGAGCCGGTCAGCCGCGCGGCCCTGGCCCGCCTCGATGATTTGAAGGCGCTCGGAAGCGTGGCCCGTCACGGCGAGCACGCGGCCGTGCGCCTCGAGGCGCTGGCGCGTCTCCGGGACCCCTCCGAGCTGCAGGCGGTCGCGCTGAAGAGCCCCCACCGGGAGGTGGCGCTCCTTGCCCTCGAGCAGTTGTCCCTGTCGGTCGAGGAGCTGAACGCGATCGCGGAGCACGCCAAGAGCCCAGCCGCCGCCCGCCGGGCGCGCACCATTCTGCACGAGCGCTCCGGTGCGACGGGCGCGCCCGCGCACCCGGACACCGATCGCCCCCGGCAAATCCGTCTGTGTGACACGGTCGAGGGCCTCGCCCGGTCGACGGATTGCGAGCCGCTCCAGGAGCGCCTCACTGCCGCCAAGGAGGCCTGGACCGACCTGCTGCCGAATGTCGATGACGATCTGCATGAGCGGTTCACCGCCGCCTGCGAGGCGGCGCGCGTCCGTCTCAGGCGCAACCTGGTGGACCGCGATGATCGGGCTCGCCGCGAGGCGGCCCGGCGGGTCCTGCACGATCAGCACCTCGCTCCCCGCCTAGCGCTTTGCGAGATGGTCGAGACCGCCGAGGGGGCGGAGGCGCCGCGCCGCCTCGAGGATGCACGCTGGGAATGGGAGCGCCTGTCGCCGATCGACACCGACGAGACGCGGATCCAGACGGAGGCCGAAGCGCTCGGCGCGCGCTTCGCCGCAGCCTGCGCCGCGTGCGAGGAGCGTCACGCCACCTGGGAGAGGGAGCAGGCGGAAACCGGCCTCAAGGCCGAGCGGGCTCGCGAGAAGGCCGAGCGCGCGCAGTTGCAGTCCGGAAACCTGGCGCGTCTCAATAAGCTCGCGGAGCGGCTCGAGCGACTGCTGGGCTCGGAGACCATCAGCCTCAAGAAAGCCGAGCCGGGGCTGCGCGAGGTGCGCGCGGCGCTCGAGGAGATGCCGGCGCTGCCGGCGCGCCGCGATCACCACTCCATGGTCGACCGGCTGAAGGCGCTGCAGTCGGCGCTGGCGCCCAAGGTGGCGGAGCTGCGCGAGAGTGATTCGTGGAAGCGGTGGGCGAACGCCAACGTTCAGGAAGAGCTCTGCGCCCGGGTCGAGGCGTTGCGAGACGAGGCCGACCCGGTCGCCGCCGCCCGGCAGCTGCGGGACCTCCAGGCGCGCTGGAAGACCGCCAGCGTCGTGTCGCGCGACAAATCACAGGGGCTGTGGCAGCGGTTCCAGTCGGGCGCGGAGGAGGTCCGCCGGCGGCTCGCCGCGCACCAGGCCCAGCAGGAAAACGCGGCGGCCGCGAGCCGGGAGCGCAAGGAGGCGCTCGGTCAGCAGGCCGAGTCCCTCGCCGAATCGACCGAGTGGAGCAAGACCTCGGAGGCGATCAAGGCATTGCAGGCCGAGTGGAAGACCATCGGCCCGGCCACGCGCGGCCATGAAAAAGCGCTCTGGGAGCGCTTCCGCAAGGCCTGCGATCGCTTCTTCACCCGCCGCGATGAGGACCTGGTGAGCCGCAAGCAGACCTGGGCGAAGAATCTCGCGGCGCAGGAAGCATTGTGCGCGGAGGCCGAGACGCTCGCCGACTCAACCGACTGGAAGAACACCGCCGAGGCGTTCAAGCGTCTTCAGATGGAGTGGAAGACCATCGGCTCGGTGCGCCGAAGCCACTCGGAGAAGACCTGGCACCGCTTCCGCGCGGCCTGCGATCGCTTCTTCGAGCGCTTCAAGCGGCGCGATCAGATCGAGTCTCAGGCCCTGGCGGTGTCCAAGGAGGCGCTCTGCAGCGAGCTGGAGGCTCTGATTCCGGCGGAGCCCGCCGACCAGGAGCTCCTGCCGCGGCTTCAAGAGATCCGCCAGCGCTGGCAGGCGGGGCCCAGCCTGCCCGCGGAGATCGCCGCACCGCTCGTCCTGCGCTTTCAGTCCGCCCTCGGACGGATCATCGAGGCCCATAGGGAGATCGTCAAAGGCACCGACTTCGACGTCGAGGCGAACCGGGCCGCCCTCGAGGATCTCTGCCTGCGGGTCGAGAAGCTCGTGCTGTCAGAGGAGGCCGGAGACGATGCCGGCTTGTCGCCCGCCGCGCGGCTGGCGCTGCGCTGGCGCGAGGCGATGGCCACCAACACCATCGGCGGCAAGGCGGCCGACGAGGCCCGCTGGCGCGCCCGTTCCGAGGAGATGAAGCGGGCGCAGGACGCCTGGCAGCGGGTCGGGTACGTGCCGGAGGGGATCCGCCGTCCTCTCGCCGAGCGCTTCGAGCGCGCCTGCCGCCGCTTCGCCGACGAGAGGCCCAAGAGCCCGCCGGACCCGAAACCGCGCGCCAGCGCCGCCGCCCGCCGACGGTGAGGATGTCCCCACCCCGTCCGCCCGCGCGCTCCCCGCAGCGCACCCGTCTTGCCGTTGCGGTCGTCGCCGCCTTCGTCACCCTCCGCTTCGGCCCCGCGCCCTCGGTGACGCCGGCCGGCACGCCCGCCGCGGCGCCCCGCAGGATGCTGATCGTCTGCGCGCCTGGATACCCGGGCGACACCCTGCTGGCGCAGCCGGTGATGGATGGCTTCGCCGCCGCGGCCGCCCGCGCCGCCCGATGGCGCTCCGGAAGCCTCGGCGCGATCTACTTCGAGACCGAGGACGCCGGTCTGGCGCGCCTGGCGGCGCCCGACGCGGCCCTGGCGCTCGTGCCTCTCCCCTTCTTCCTGAAGCATGCGGCCGCTCTCAACCTGGAGCCGCGGCTTGAGGTCGCCACGACGACGGGATCGACCGAGACCTGGAGCCTGGCGGCGAAACGCGGCCTTCTGACGTCACCGGACGGGCTGGCCGGCTGGGAGGTGACCGGGCCCGCCGGTTACGCGCCCGGGTTCGTGCGCGGACCGGCCCTCGGCGCCTGGGGCGCCCTGCCCGGGACCGCACGAATCACTTTCAGCCCGGCGGTGCTCTCCCCGCTGCGGCGCGCCGCTTCGGGCGAGAAGCTGGCGGTGCTCCTCGACGGGGCGCAGAGCGCCGCGCTCGCGTCCCTCCCCTTCGCCGCCGACCTCGAGATCATCGCCCGCTCGCAGCCGCTCCCCGCCACGCTCCTGTGCACCATCGGCCTCCGCCGCGGGCGTAACGACATCGACAGGCTGGTCAAGGCGCTGCTCGAGATGCACCGGCAGCCCGAGGACGCGGAGGCGCTGATGTCGATCAGGATCGCCCGGTTCGTGCCGTGCGACGTCCCGGCGATCGATGCCGCCCGCCGGGCCTTCGCGGCCGCCCCCGGCGGATGAAGACCGTCTCCGGGCTGGCGGGCGCCGCCGTCCTGGCCGCCCTGCCCTGCGGCTGCGCCGCCGCCCTGAAAGAGACCCCGCCGCTCGCGGTTCTCGCGGGGAGCGCGGCGCCGCATGGGCCGGCCGAGATCGAGTCCCTTCTGGCGCGCGCCGGTGAGCTCTTCCGCCGCCGCGATGTCGCGGGCGTGCGGCAGGCCGCGACGTTGTACTTCCAGGCGGCGGCCGCCGGCGGCCCGGGATCGGAGGCGCTGGTGGCGGCGGCGTGGACCGAAGTCTGGCTGGCCGATCACGAGACCGACCCGGCAGACAGGCGCGAGGCGGCGACCCGCGCGGTCCAGGCCTCGCAGTGGTGCGGGCGGATCGCTCCCGAGCGGCCGGAGTGTGTCTATTGGATGGGAGCATCCCTCGGCGTGCAAGCGCGCGAACGCCCCTCGACCGGTCTCTCGGCCCTGCCGCAGATCGAAGCTTCCTTCAAAGAGGCGGCGAAGCGTGCCCCGGACCTCGACCAGGGAGGGCCGGATCGCTCTTTAGCCCTGCTCTACTTGCGCGCCCCAGGCTGGCCGACCGGCCCCGGCGATCCCGAGCTCGCTCTGGTGCACGCCCGGCGGGCGATCGAGCTTTTCCCCCGCTACCCGCCGAACGTGCTGGCGCTCGCGGAGGCGCTGGCCGCGACCGGGAATGGCGAAGCGAGTCGCGCGGCCTGCCGTCAGGCCCTCGAGCTCGCCCGGGCGGACGCCGATCCCGATGCCCCGGACTGGATCGGGGAGGCGGAGCGGGCGCTCGCAGAACGGCCGGGCCACTGACGCTCGCCTACCCTTCGGTCATAATAGCCGTCGCGGAGGTCATCCGATGAACCGCGAGCAGATGCTCGACCGGCTCCAGGGCGGCACGAAGTGGGATCTGATCATCATCGGCGGCGGGGCCACCGGTCTCGGCACGGCGGTCGAGGCGGCGGCCCGCGGCTACAGCACCCTGTTGCTCGAGCAGAGCGACTTCGCCAAGGGGACCAGCAGCCGCAGCACCAAGCTGGTGCACGGTGGCGTCCGCTATCTGCAACAGGGGAATCTGCCGCTGGTGCTCGAGGCGCTCCGCGAGCGCGGGCGGCTGATGCGCAACGCCCCGCACCTGGTCCGCAACCAGTCTTTCATCGTTCCCGCGTACGACTGGTGGGAGGGGCCGTTCTACGGCGTGGGACTGAAAATATACGACCTGCTGGCCGGCAGGCTCGGACTGGGACCGTCGCGCCATCTCACCCGCGAGGAGACTCTGGCGCGCATCCCGACCCTCGAGCAGGCGGGGCTGCGCGGCGGCATCAGCTATCACGACGGGCAGTTCGACGACGCACGGCTGGCCATCACCCTGGCCCGCACGCTGGCCGATCTGGGAGGGACGCCGATCAATTACATGCGGGTCGAGGGCCTGCTGCGCGTCCGGGGGCTGGTGTTCGGCGTCGAGGTCCGCGATCTCGAGAGCGGCAGGGTTCATGCCCTGCGCGCGCGGGCGGTCGTCAACGCGACCGGGGTCTACTGCGACGCCGTCCGGCGGATGGACGAACCCGACGCCGCGCCGGCCGTCACGCCGAGCCAGGGGATTCATCTCGTCCTCGATCGCTCGTTCCTTCCCGGCGACAGCGCCATCATGGTGCCGCACACCGACGATGGCCGGGTGCTGTTCGCCGTCCCCTGGCACGGCCGGGTCGTGGTCGGCACGACCGATACCCCGGTCGCTTCGATGCTGCTCGAGCCGCGAGCTCTGCCGGCCGAGATCGATTTCCTGCTGACACACGCCGCGCGCTACCTCACCAAAGATCCTCGAGCCGAAGACATCCTGAGCGTGTTCGCCGGACTCCGGCCACTGGTGCGCTCCGAGGATGTCCGCGACACCACCGCGCTGTCCCGCGATCATGTGGTCTTGATCTCGAGCGGCGGGCTGGTGACGATCACGGGTGGGAAGTGGACCACCTACCGTCTCATGGGTGAGGATACGGTGAGTGCCGCGGCGGCCGCGGCCGGCCTGGACGAGCGGCCCTCGACGACCGCGAGTCTGCGACTGCACGGCTTCGTGGAGGAAGCGGCGGGCGGCGGAGCGGCCGCTCCGGGCGGGGACGAGGCGCACGACCCGCTCCAGGCCTACGGCTCCGACGCACCGGCCTTGAGGGCTCTCTACGCCGCCGACTCCGGCCTCGGCGCGGCGCTCCACCCGCGGTTGCCCTATCGCGCGGCGCAGGTCGTCTGGGCGGTTCGGCATGAGATGGCCCGCACCCTCGAAGATGTCCTCGCCCGCCGCCTGCGGGCCCTGGTGATCGACGCCCGGGCCAGCATCGAAGCGGCGCCGGCCACGGCGGACCTGATGGCGCACGAGCTCGGTCGCGACGCCACCTGGATCCTGGAGCAGGTCCGAAGCTACGCCGCGCTCGCGGCCGGATATCTGCCGGCCTGATCGGAAGGGTGCCGGGCGTTCCGGCCGGGGATTCGCGGGATCGATCCCCGCCCGGCCGCGCTATAATCTGTTTCCAACCCTTCATGGCCGGTTCGTGCGATGCACCGGTCTCCTGCACGATCGACGCATTCACAAGGGGGGAACGATGCGCGAATTCAAGGATTTCCTGATGAAGACGAACGCGCTGGCGCTGGCCATCGGCGTGATCATCGGCGCCGCCGCCGGGAAGGTCGTCACCTCGCTGGTGAACGATATGCTGATGCCGCCGCTCGGCCTTCTGCTCGGCAAGGTCGACTTCAGCGGCCTCTTCCTGAACCTCGGCCCCGCATCGTTCGCGACGCTCGATGAGGCCAGGAAGGCCGGCGCGCCGACGCTCAACTACGGCCTGTTTATCAATTCCATCGTCGACTTCGTGATCGTCGCCTTCTGTGTCTTCATAATCATGAAGGTCGCCATGCGGCCGGCCGCCGTACCGGCCGCACCGGCGATGAAGACCTGCCCGCAATGCGCCGAGTCGGTCCTGCCGGCGGCGAAAAAGTGCCGCTATTGCCACAGTCAGGTCTAGAGGCACTCATGGAAACGAACCATGTCCGTGCGGTTTCACGGCTGACCCTCTTCGGTCTGCTGTCTCTCGCCGGTCTGTCCGGCTCGCCGACGTCGGCGGCCGAGGCCCCGCCGGCCGGCACGCCTCCGGCCAGGAGCTGGGCCGAGACCGCTGAGCTCAGCTATGTCGTCACCGGGGGGAATGCGGAGACCTCGACCCTCGGTTTCAAGAACAGCTTCACGAAAAAGTGGGACGGCTCGAACTTCGAGCTGAAGACGGGCGCCGTGCGCGCCAGTTCGACGACGACCCGTTTCGCTCTCGGCCCGAGCGACACCGATTTCGATGTCGTCAAGGAGACCGACCTCACCGCCGAGAGTTACGATCTCAACGGCCGCTACGATCGGAACATCGGCGATCATGCGTACTGGTTCGCCGGCGCGGGCTGGGAGCGGAATCGCTTCGCGGGGGTCGAGAACCGGGCCTCCGCGGCGGCCGGTCTCGGCAATCGCTGGGCCGACCAGGATCGCCTCAAGTACCGGACCGACTACGCCGTCACCTACACCAAGCAGGACGACGTGACCGAGCCACCCGGATTCGAGGCCACCTACGCCGGTTTCCGGCTCACCTCGAACCTGTTCCTCAAGCTCGGCCCGAACGGCTCGTACGGAAACGATACGCTCGTGGACGAGAACCTGAAGGAGACCACCGACCTCCGTGTCAACATGAGCAACTGGGTCGCCGTCTCAATGAGCAACCACCTCGCCCTCAAGGTCAACTTGCAGCTGCTCTACGACCACCAGCCGGCGGTGCGTGAGCTCGACCGGGTCACCGCCCTCGGTGGTCCGGTGGTCTCCAAGGTGCTGATCGATCTCGATACGCTGACACGATCTTCACTTCGTCCCTGGTGGTCAATTTCTAGGAGTCCGTGCAGCTTTTCACTCGCGATCCCGGGGACGGCGCCATGGCGACATTCGACAGGCGGGGGGCCCTTTACCTAGGGCGGCTCTACGACCTCGCGAAGGACGCTCCCCGCAAAGAGCCGTGTCTCTACGACACGCGCGACCTGACGACCCACGCCGTCTGCGTCGGCATGACCGGCAGCGGCAAGACCGGCCTCGGCATCGCGCTTCTCGAGGAGGCGGCTCTGGCCGGGATTCCCTCCCTCATCGTCGATCCGAAGGGCGACCTCGGCGATCTCCTGCTCACCTTCCCCGATCTTCGCCCGGAGAGCTTTCGTCCCTGGGTCGATGAGACCGAGGCGGCCCGCCAGGGGCTTTCCATCGACGACTACGCCGCCGAAATTGCCCGCAGCTGGAAGCAGGGTCTCAAGGCCTGGGGTCAGGACGGTGATCGGATCGCCCGGCTCCAGGCATCGGCCGACGCCGCCATCTACACGCCCGGGAGCAGCGCCGGGCTGCCTCTCAGCGTCCTGCGCTCCTTCGGCGCGCCGCCGCCGCAGATACGCGACGACGCCGAGGCGCTGCGCGAGCGGATCACGGCCACTGTCTCGGGGATTCTGGCGCTTCTGGGGATCGAAGGCGATCCGCTGCGCAGCCGCGAGCACATTCTGCTGTCAACCCTCCTGGAGTCGGCCTGGCGGCAGGGACGGGACCTCGATCTCGCGAGCCTGGTGCGGCAGATCCAGTCGCCGCCCTTCGATCGGATCGGCGTGGTCGATCTCGAGTCCTTCTTCCCGGCGAAGGGACGCGGCGATCTGGCAATGACGATGAACGGGCTCCTGGCCTCTCCGGGGTTCGCAGGCTGGAGGGAGGGCGAGCCGCTCGACATCGCCCGCCTGCTCTTCACGCCGGATGGCCGGCCACGGATGTCGATCCTGTCGATCGCGCACCTGCCGGAATCCGAGCGCATGTTCTTCGTCACCATTCTCCTCAACGAGGTGGTCGCCTGGACGCGGGCGCAGCCCGGCACCTCCAACCTGCGCGCCGTGCTCTACATGGACGAGTTCTTCGGGTATGTGCCGCCGACGGCCAACCCGCCATCGAAAAGGCCGCTGCTCACGCTGATGAAGCAGGCCCGTGCGTTCGGCCTCGGCGTCGTGCTCGCCACCCAGAATCCGGTGGACCTCGACTACAAGGGGCTGTCGAACACCGGCACCTGGTTCCTGGGCCGGCTGCAGACGGAGCGCGACAAAGCGCGCGTTCTCGAGGGGCTCGAGGGAGCGTCGGCCGCGGCGGGTGGCCGGTTCGACCGGGCCCGCATCGAGGGGACCCTGGCGCGCCTCAAGAGCCGGGTCTTCCTGATGAACAACGTCCGGCAGGACGAGCCGGTCCTGTTCCAAACGCGTTTCACCCTCTCGTACCTGCGTGGACCGCTGACGCGGACCCAGATCAAGATCCTGATGGGGCCGCGCAAAGCGGCCATCGGGGCGCGCCCCGCCGCGGAGTCCGCCGCGCCTCCGGCGAGTGCCATGGTCTCTCCCGGGGGCTCCATGGCCGCCGGGCGGGTGAAGGCGGCGGCCGCCCGGATCGCCGCCGCCGCGGCCCGAGTCGCCTCTGCCTCCGTCCCCGGGCCGCCTGCCGCTGCCAGCGACGCACCGGAAGGTGAGCGGACGCTCCTGCCTTCCGACGTGCCGGAGTTCTTCCTGCCGCTCCGGGGTCAGCCATCTCCCGGCCGGAGCCTCCTCTACCGGCCGGCGCTCCTGGGGACGGCGCGCGTCCACTTCGCGAGCTCCAGGGAGCGGATCGACCAGTGGGAGATGGTCGCGCTGCTCGCGCCCCTTCGTGCCGATGCCGGGGAGGAGCCGTGGGACAAGGCGGAGACGGTCGCCGACGCGGAGCCCGATCTGGAGAAGAATCCCGATCCCGCGGGGCGCTTCGCCCCGCTGCCCGCTGCCGCGACCCGGGCCCGGAGCTACGAGGTGTGGAGCCGGTCGCTCTCGGACGCCCTCTACCGGACCCGCGTCCTGACCATCCTCGCCTGCCGGGGGCTCGACCAGAGCTCGAGCCCGGGAGAGAGCGAGGCGGCATTCCGATCGCGCCTGGCCGAACCGGCGCGCCGGCGGCGTGACGAGGAGATCGAGGCGGTGCGCGGGCGCCATGCCTCGAGGATCGCCTCTCTTCGGGAGAGTATCCGGGCGGCCGGGGAGCGGACCGAACACGAGCGCTCGGCGTACCAGCAGCAGACGCTTCAGACGGCGATCTCGATGGGGGCCGCCGTGCTCGGAGCTCTTTTCGGCCGCAAGCTCGGCAGCACCGGGAACATCGGTCGAGGCACGACCGCCGCGCGCGGCCTCGGCCGGACGCTCCGCGAGCCGGAGGACGCCGGTCGTGCCGAAGACAAGGTCGAGACCTTGACGCAACAGCTCGCCTCTCTCGAGGCGGAGATCCAGGCCGAGACGGCGAACCTCCAGGCGTCCGGCGACCCGGCGGCCGAACTCGCTCTCGAGAAAATGAACATCCGGCCCAAGAAGAGCGACATCACCGTAAGCCGGGTCGTCCTTGTCTGGACCCCGTGGCGCCTCGCCGCCGACGGAACTGCGGAGCCGGCCTTCGGCTGAGGGGGCAGGCCGGGACTGCGAAAAGCGGCGCACGAGATCGGCCACGGCGCTGTCAGCCCCGCAATCCTTGCGCGCTCCCCTCACGGATCCCCGGCGAGAGCGGGCCGCCAGGCCCGGGGTCACGCATTTTCGATTGGCGCGCCGATGGCATCCCGCTTGCTTTCCTCTTAGTTATGATCACGTTCCGGAAGATCCTCTGCCCGATCGACTTCTCCGAGCCTTCACGCAGAGCGATCGATTACGCGACCACGATCGCGGGATGGTATGGCTCGGAAGTGACCGTGCTCCATTGCCATCCTCAGATCAACAACGCTTCGGCCAAGCTTCCGATCCCCGCGGGCCGGGAGGAGATCTCCCCCATCGAGCGCGAGCGTCTTCTCGCCCTCGTGCGCGAGTGCGCCGACCCTCTGCGCTCGGCGGGACGGTCGGCACTCTTCGCGCTTCGGGAAGGAGATCCGGTCCGGGAGATCCTCAGGCATGCGGAAGGGTTGCCGGCCGATCTGATCATTCTCGGGACGCATGGGCGGGGCGGCCTCGAGAGGCTTCTGCTGGGGTCGGTGGCCGAGACGGTCCTCAGGAAGGCGGTCTGCCCAGTCCTGACCGTGCCCCGCCAGGCCGGCCCCCCGGCCGCCGGGACCCCGGCGATCTTCAAAAGAATCCTCTGCCCGACCGATTTCTCGGAGACCTCCCTGCGTGCGGTCGAGTACGCCTTCTCCCTTGCGAAGGAGGCCGACGCCCGGATCATCCTGTTGCACGCGACCGAGATCTTCCCCGAGAACGGCGCGATGCCGGAAGCGGGGAGCGTCGATATGGAGCAGCATCTCCGTCGGATCGAACAGGCCGCCCGGCAGCGGCTGCGGGAGCTGATCCCCTCCGACGCGTCCCTGTGGAGCCAGCCCGAGACCACGGTGGTCGATGGCCGGGCCCATCGGGAGATCCTCAGAGCGGCTGAGGAGCGCCAGGTGGACTTGATCGTGATGGGCGTCCGCGGCAGCGGGGCGGTCGATCGGCTTCTCTTCGGGTCGACGACGCAGCAGATCGTCCGGCATGCGACCTGCCCCGTCCTGACGGTCCGTTCCGGCTGAGCGGGTCACACGTAAGGGTCGCGTCGGCCCGCCGGCCCGGGATCACAGGGAATCGTGCCGCGGCGCCCTCGCTACTTCAGCCGGATCACGCCGACGTTCCGCTCGATGGTGATGGTGGTGCCGTACGGCTGCGACAGTCGCGCCAGGCGATCGAGGATCGCGCGCGCCACGGCGGGCGCCGCGAGACGCGGGACGCCGCTCCGGGTCAAGCGCATCCCGTACCCCAGGTCGACCGGGGTGAGGCGCACCTCGGAGAGCCGCCCTGCATCGTAACGGCCGACGGCGACGACCGAATGAAAGTAGATGTCGTCGTTGAAGGAGGTCGCATTCAACAACGCGTTCAGGTCGGCGTCGGTGGCGGCGGACGGATCGGGGAAGGCCAGCCCGATCGAGTCGCGGTACTGCTCGTGGATCACCGCCGGGAGCGGCTCCACAATGTCGCTCCAGAAGAAATTCCCCAAGCCGTAGGCGATGAGCCGGCCGTTGTCGATCTCGATCGGCCCCAGCTGGTGCGAGCCGTGCACGAGAAAGACGTCGGCTCCCGCCTCGAGCGCCGCGTGCGCCAGCCCGCGCAGAAAATCACCCGGCTGGTCGCAGTTGAGCCCGGCCTCGTGCGCGTGGATGGTCGCCACGAGGAAGTCGGCATGCTGCTTTCCCTGCCGGATGGCCTTGAGGTTCTCCTGGAGATCGATCGGATCGATGTCGTAATGGTAGTCGGCCCGTTCGCCGACCCGGAACCGGTTGTCGAGCATCAGGAGCGCCTCGGAGGTCTCCTCGGGCCGGCCGGCCGCGGCGCCTCCGCAGGAGCCGCTCGAGGCGGCATCCAGGCCGCTTTTCACCTGCCGGAGGGCCCGCATTATCGGCTCGGTCACGACCAGCGTCCGCGTGGTGCGCAGCGGGTTGAGACCGGGGCGGCCGGGGGACTGATCGGCGGCCGGCAAGGCGTCGGACAGCTCACGAAAGGTCGAGGCCATCGACACGAGGGCGACCCGTCCGTGCTCCGTCTCGAGGTAGCGCGCCCCCCGCGCCTCGGCGCGATTGGCCCCCACCCCGGCGTGAACGAGCCCCGCGTCGTCGAGCCAGCGGCTGGTCTCGCGCATCCCCTCGGGCCCCCAGTCGAGAGCGTGATTGTTGGCGCGCGAGAGAAGATCGAATCCCATGAGCTTGAGGTCCTTCGCGACCGCCGGGTCGGCGAGCAGCGCCCAGTCGTCCCGCGCCCCCTGCGGGAAGGCTGCGAAGGTCTTCAAGTCGAGGAGCGGCGTCTCCAGGTTCCCGAACGCCGCTCCGGCCTCGCGAAGGATCCGCACGATCGCCGCGAACCCTTCGTCGTTCTTCAACATCGGCGACAGAGGCCGGGTGATGATGCAATCCCCCACCGCCGCGAGCGTGAAACCGTCTCCGATGCTGGTCTCCAGCTCGCGTTCCAGCGGCCGGCGGGGATCGAACCGCCCCGCCTTGGGGGCCTGCGGCGTGGGGACCGGCACCGGAGCGGCATCGGCGATCGCCTCGCCCCGCAGGAGCGCGGCGAACAGCACCGGCAGACAGAAAAGCACGGCGAGGCGATGGCTCGTCCAGCCCGTGGGTCTCATGATTCGTTTCCCCGATCCCGCCGCCCCTGGAGCCTGGTGAGCACGATCCCGCCCAGGATGCAGGCGGCGCCGAGGCCGAGGCCCGCCGTCAGGCGTTCCCCCAGGAGCCCGACGCCGAAGAGAGTACCAAAGACCGGCACGAGATTCGAGTAGATTGACGTCCGCATGGCGCCGATTTTCTTCACCGAGCGATACCAGATGACGTAGGAGATCACGAGAGCGAAGAGGAGCGAATAGGCCAGACCGGCCCAGGAGAGAGGCGACACGGCGGCCCAATCCTGGCGGACCGCGGCGGGGAGCGACACCGGGATCAGGATCAGGGTGCCGACGGACATCGACAATGCCGTCAGGCGCAGGGGACTGTAGACGCGCAGCAGCGAGCGCGACAGGACCGTGTAGATCGCCCAGCAGAGCACGGCGACGACGATCAGCAGGTCGCCGACGATCTGGCTCCCGGGGATCCGGGAGCCGCCGCCCGCCATCCCCGCGCCGCCGACGATCAGGAAGACGCCGTAGAACCCCAGGAGAGCGCCGGCGGCTCCGGCCAGGTGGATGCGCTCGTGTCCCGCGAGGCGCGACACCAGCGCGATCACGACCGGCGACGCGCCGAACAGGAGCGAGGCGCTCGAGGCGGTGGTGCGCGCCACGCCCTCGATGAAGCAGATCTGGTAGATCGCATGCCCGATGAGGCCGGCGAGGACCAGCCGCCCGCGATCGCGCCGCTCCACCCGAAGCGTCCCTTCCCGCGCCCGCGCCACGAGGAGCAGCAGGCTCGAGGCGCAGAGAAACCGGACGAGGTTGAAGGCAAGCGGATCCATGGTGCGCAGGCCGACTTTCACGACGGTCACGTTGAAGGCCCAGAAGAGGACGGCCGCGAGGACCTCGAGATCATTTCGCAACACGAAGCGCCGGGCGTGCGGCATGATCGGGCAGCATATCATCGGGGGTGAGGCGGGACGCTTCGGCCCATCATGGCTTCCTCCGGCGGTTTCGGGGAAGATACGACCTCGTCGGATGACGAAAGGGAGGCGATCGATGCCGGCTCAGACCGAGACGCGGATCTACACCATTCTCTTTCTGTTGGTTGCTGCGTTCGGGATCGGCACCCTGGCGCTGCGGGTTCTGCAGCCATTCCTGGCGGCGATCGCCTGGGCAGTCGCCTTCGCCGTCGTCTTCAACCGGCCCTGGATGGCTCTCGAGCGTTGGATGCCGAAGCGCCGCAACCTCGCCGCGGGCCTGATGTGCGTCGCGATCGTGCTGATCGTCCTCCTGCCCGCCGGAGTGATGGCGCGCCTGGTGGCGATGCAGACCGTGAATCTGGCGGGCCGGGTGACGACTTTTCTGCAGACCAACCGGATCTCCTCGTTTTCGGATCTGGCGGCGCTTCCCAGGGTGACAGGCGCCCTGGATCGGCTCAACCGACTCGCCGGGATCTCGCCGGACGATTTCCAGGCGATGGTCACCGGCGTGGCGTCGCGCGCCTCGGTCCTCCTGGCCTCGGCAAGCCGATTGCTGGTCTATGGCGTGCTCGACGCGACGGTGACGTTCGTGATGACGATCTTCCTGCTGTTCTTCCTCTTCCGCGACGGCCGCGAGATCGGCGCCGCCGCCCTGGAGCTTCTGCCTCTGCAGCCCGCAGGACGGCAAGAGCTCCGCCGCTCGCTCGGGCGGATGATCGGCGCCGTCTTTCGCGGCTCGATGGTCTGCTCCCTGGTGCAGGGGACAAGCGGCGGGATCGGCTGGTGGATCGCCGGGCTCGGATCGCCCACCCTCGCCGGGGCGGCCATGGCGGTGCTCTCGCTTCTCCCGATCGGCGGCGCCGCGATCGTCTGGGCGCCGGGCGCGGTCTGGCTTTGGCTTGCCGGACACCACGGCTCCGGCGTCTTCCTCTTCGTCTGGGGCACCCTGGTCACCTCGTTCGCCGCGGACAACATCCTCAAACCGATCCTGATCGGGCGCTCCGAAGAGCTGAGCACGCTCGTCGTTTTTGTCGGAGTCTTCGGCGGGCTCGCCGCCTTCGGGCTCCTCGGCCTGTTCATCGGCCCGGTGACGCTCACCCTGGCGGTGACTCTGATCCAGATCCTGCGTCGCCAGGCGAATCCCGCGTCCGGCTGAAGATCCGGCCCGGATGGCGCTGCCGCGCGCGTTGCGTGTACGATCTTGTCCCCCAACAGGGAGGCCCGGAGCATGAGACAGACAGTGCGCGTGCGGCCCGTCCCCCGCCTCCGGCCGTCGGCCGGGAGATCGGGCGGCTCGATGAACCGTGTCCCGATGGTGATCGCTCTTCTTTGCGCGGCGGCCCTTCCGCGGCCGGCGGGCGCCGCACCGGCCGCGGCGGCGCCACCGGCCACGGAGACCACGCCGACCGTTCGATCCGATCGTCCCGCGATGCAGGGGATCCTCTGCGGATCGCTCATCGACGGACGGAGCGACAAACCCCTCAAGAGGGCCGCGGTCCTGATCGAAGGGGATCGGATCGTCAAGATCGGCGGCCCGGAGATCCTGCCGAAGGGGATCGCGATCATCGACCTCGGCGCGGCGACCCTGATGCCCGGTCTCATCGATCTTCACTCTCATCCCCTTCAGAGCACCGATAGCTATCAGATCGATCACTTGCGCTGGTCGTCGGCCTACAAGGCCCTGCGGGGCCTGAAGGCGATGCAGGACGACTTGATGGCCGGGTGGACCACGCTGCGCATTCCGGGCGACGCCGACGTCTACTACGCCCAGTTCGACCTCCGCAAGGCGATCAACGAAGGGCTGTTCGTCGGGCCGCGGATCACCGGCGCGGGACACTACATCTCGGTCACGGGGGGCGGCGGAGACGTCAACTTCTTTTCGCCCGAGCAGCACCCAATCGCCGACGGCCTGGTGGTCGACGGACCGGAGGAGATCCGCAAGGCGGTGCGGGAAGAGATCAAGTACGGCAGCGACTGGATCAAGCTGCTCGTCACCGGCGCCTTCATGTCGACCGGCGACCGGCCGACCGACGTACACTTCAGCCCCGAGGAGCTGCGCATGGCCGTCGAGGAGGCGGCGCGGCGCAACGTGCCGGTGATGGCGCATGCCCACGCCGCCGAGGGGATCAAGATGGCGGTCCGCGCCGGGGTGCGCTCGATCGAGCACGGCACCTTCATCGATGCGGAAGGGATCAAACTGATGGTCGAGCGGGGCACCTTCCTGGTGCCGACCATGTACGTCGGCGAGTATTACGCCGAACATGGCTCGGACTCTCCCGAGATGCAGAAGAACGTCGAGCTGAGCCGGAAATTCCAGGGCGAGTTCGTCCGCCGCATTGGGGATGCAATCAAGGCCGGAGTCAAGATCGGCGTCGGCTCCGACTTCGGCGGCTTCCCGCCGGAGCTCAACGCGCACGAGTTCGTCTCGCTCGTGAAGGCCGGCATGACCCCGATGCAGGCGATCCAGGCCGGCACCCGCGTCGGCGCCGAGGTCCTGCGCTGGGACGACCGGCTCGGCACGATCGAGGCGGGCAAGCTCGCCGATCTCGTCGCCGTTCCCGGCGACCCGTTGCGCGACATCTCGGAGATGCAGCACGTCAGCTTCGTGATGATCGGCGGCAAGATCGTGAAGCGCCCCGCGTGACCGCATGATCCGTTTCCGCATCGCCCTGGTGATGGTGCTGGCCTGCGCCTGGATCCCGGTCGGCGCCCAGACCCTGAACGACCCGCAGCTTCAGTGCGAAGTCCTGGTCTCCGGTCTCTCCAGCCCGACCACCATGGCGTTTGTCGGACCCGGCGACATTCTCGTCCTGCAGAAGAACGACGGCCAGGTGCGGCGCGTCCTGAACGGCATCCTGCAGACGACGCCGGTGCTCGACGTCGCGGTGCATTTCTCGAGCGAGCGGGGGCTGCTCGGGATCGGGCTCGATCCGGACTTCCTCAACACCCGCTTCGTCTATCTCTATTACACGGAGAGCGCCACCGGAGGAGACACCAGCAGCGCCTCGTCGACGCCGCTCGGCAACCGGGTCTATCGCTTCGTCTGGAATGGGAGCGGGACCGGCTCGCTGAGCGCGCCGGCGCTGCTGCTCGATCTGCCGGCCACGCCGGGGCCGAATCACAACGGCGGCGTCCTCGCCTTCGGCCCCGAGGACGCTCTCTACGCCGTCATCGGCGAGCTGAACCGGACCGGCAAGCTGCAGAACGTCCCGCTCGGCCCCGACCCCGACGACACCGGCGTCATCCTCAGGGTCGACCGCGACGGCCGAGCGCTGCCGGACAACCCGTTCTTCGACCAGCCGGGCCCCGCGTCGCTGATGTCGCGCGACTTCGCCTACGGCGTGCGCAATTCTTTCGGCCTGGCCTTCGACCCCGCCACCGGGCGGCTCTGGGAAAGCGAGAACGGACCGAGCGCCTTCGATGAGATCAACATGATCGTGCCCGGTTTCAACGGCGGCTGGACGGCGATCATGGGCCCGGACGCCCGCGACCCGCAGGGGCAAGTCGATCTTTGGCCCGCTCCGGGGTCGATCTACCGTGATCCGGAATTCTCCTGGGCGGTGCCCGTGGCGCCGACGGCGCTGTCGTTCGTGCGCAACCGGCTCCTGGGCTGCGACCTCCCTGGCGATCTGATCGTCGGCGACAACAACTGCGGGCAGCTCTACCACTTTCGTCTGAATGCCGCGCGCGACTCTCTGGCCTTCAGCTCCACCGTCCTGCAGGATCGCGTCGCCGACAACGGCGGCCTGGTCTGCTCGGCGGAGATGGCGGAGATTCTCTTCGGCAGCGGCTTCGGCGTGGTGACCGATCTCGAGCGCGGCCCCGACGGCCGGCTCTACCTCGTGTCGCTGTCGCGGGGAACCATCGACCGGATCGGCCCGCGCCCCGGATCTTTCCCCGATCTGGATGGCGACGGTGTGGCGGATGCCTGCGACTGCGCTCCCTCGGATGGCGGGGCCTTTGGGTCGCCGATTGAAGTGCCGCGGCTGCGAGCCTCGGGCGGCTCATCGACGAGGCTGGGCTGGGATGACCAGCTGCCGGACGACGGCCGCTCGACCGCCTACAGCGTGGTCAGCGGCGATCTCGCCGCCCTGCGCGCCGACGGAGGCTTTGCGTCGGCCTGCCTTCTCGCCGAAGGAATCGCGATCGCGGCGCTCGCCGAGCCTCGTCCCGACCCGCCGCCCGGGCGCGGCATCTACTATCTGGTGCGGGCCGGCAACAGCTGCAGTCCCGGCACCTACGGCAATGGCACAGGCATGCCCGATCCGCGCGATCTTCTGGACGCCGCCTTCCTCCCCTCCTGCCAGGTGACCTCGAGCGCCGCCCCAGGGGAGCCGGTCCAGGCGCTCGGCGCGTCTCACCTCTGAGCGAGTGAGAGACGCCGCAAATGAAAAGGGCCTCCGATTCATCCCGGAGGCCCCTCCAATCCACCTGACCGATCGTGAAGCGATTCAGCCTTTTTCGGTGTGCTCGCCGTGCTTGCAGCAGTCGGCGGCCGACTGGCTGGCCCACTTCTGGATCGCCTTGATCGTCTCGGGGCTGTCGCCGCTCACGGTGAACGTGCCGCCGTCGTCGGTCATCTCGACCTTGGTGGTCACGCCTTCCATCGAGAGCGGGCATCCGGGGCAGCTGTCGCCGTTGGCATGGGCGGCGAGGTGCTCCTTGATGTGGCTGACGGCCTCGGGGTTCTTCCCCTTCAGGGTGACGATGGCGCCGTCATCGGTCATTTTCGCGTCCTTGACGACGCTCTTCTTGTCGAAGTTGCAATGCGCGCCCTTGCCGGCCGCCTCAGCCTTGTCGTGATCGCACTTCGCCCCGGCGAAGGCGGCACCCACCAGCATGAGAGGAACGACGACTGCCCAGAGTACCTTGCTGCGCAGAACATTTCGCATAGGCCTTGACCTCCTTGTGAGCCTCAATGATACCCGAGCCGCGCTTTGGTGACCACCCCAGGCGAAGTCACTAGCGCGACGTGTCGACCGGGGTCGCGGAGGCGTTCTGGAAGCGGTAGGTGTAGCCGACCAGGAACGTCGCGCTCGGGAAGGTGGCGTCTCCCGCGTTCCCGGTGTAGGGATTCGGCTCGCGGTTGCGGACCAGGCCGATCGGCACGTAGACCGAAATGGATGAGTCGCCGAAGTTGTAGCTGAGCCCCGGCTCGGCGAAGGTTTCGTACCCGGGCCGGCGCCAGCCGTGGCTGTCGCCGATCAGATCGTAGCGCGGCACCCCTTCCATCCGGAAGGCGACGCTCGCCGACAGGTGTTGCTTCCACAGCGGGAAGGACACCCCGGCGCGCAGGAGATATTGATCGGGGACCGAGTTGACGAGGAGACCAGCAAAGGTGGGGCTCGAGACCCCGAGCCCGACGATGATCGACGGCGTGCCGTTCGTGTCGCGCGGGTTGATCAGATAGCTGCCGGAGCCGAAGAGGGTCATCACTCCGAGCTTGTGATACCCCTGCAGGCTGACCAGCGCCCCCCAGCCGCCGTCCCCCGGCTGGATCGACTGATCGACCGCCTTGTCGGTGGGGTTGGTGCCGCCGATGACCGGATAGGTATCCGTCGCCTCGTAATCACCGGTCGGCGCCTTGACGCCGAGCCCCACCGACCAGTTGCCGCGCGTGTGCTTGAGGGGGTCGAGGACCCAGACCCGTCCGGTGGCGCTGATGTCGCCGATGCCGCTCGCATCCTGCTGGGCGCGCGGGCCCAGTATCGGCTGGGTCGGCGATGGGATCGACCAGGAGGCCTGGACGTACGGCACGCTGAAGGCGAGGCTCCAGCGCGGCGTGAAGTTGTAGCTGGCGCTCAGGTCGACGATCCGCTGCTTGTTGACGACCTCGGTGCCGGCTTCCTGGCGCTGGGGCTGGTAGATCGTGCCGCGATAGTGCTGGTCCGCCGTGGCATCGCGATAGGAAACGTAGAGTTGCCAGTCCTTCTCGAAGCGCGGCAGCGAATTGCCATCGCCGAACAGCGGCTCGTTGTTTCGGATCGCGATGCAACCCTGGGCCAGGGCTTCGCTCCTCCCGAACAGCAACGTGCCGGAATAAATCGCCAG
>JBGPLZ010000040.1:0-26322 GCA_041486695.1 Acidobacteriota bacterium
CAGGAACTCGGCCGCCAGCGCCAGGGCCCGCGCCGACGGACGCTCAAGCGCCGCCAGCTCCCCCACCTCCACGGCGGCGTCCCGGAGACTCTGGCGCAGATAGGCGAGCCACTCCGGCGCCTCGACCTCGTCACCCCCCCCCGCCCGGGCCACCTCGCGGGTCATCGTCTCGTAGTCGAGCGCCAGCAGCAGATCGGCGGCCCAGATCGACACCGGGCTGCGACAGCCGACGAGCGACAGCGTCGCGCCCGCCCAGATCCTCTCGGCATGATCCTTCGCCTCCCGGGCCGCCGTCTCGAGCGAGCGCAGAACGTCGTGCCTGGTCGGCAACGCGAAATGCTGGTCGATGAACCGCAGCGCCGTCTCGCCATTCAGCCGGCCGTTCCCCTTGCTCCAGCGGCCCTGGAAGGCGGGCACCCCGCCGGCCACCCGGCCGTGCAGGAAGGCGATCTCGGCCGAGCCCTTCATCCGCGTGCCCGACTCGCCGCGCGCCGCCCGCGTCAGCGACGCGAGAAACGGCTCGATCTGGCCCGCCTCGACGAAGGCGTCGGCGAAGCCCCACTTGACCGCCTGCCGGCCGTCGAATGATTCAGAGGTCCAGGCGAAGTAGCGCGCTAGCGAGGGGCCGAGACGTTGCTTCAGCTCGAAGGTGGCTCCGACGTCGGGCAGGAAGCCGATGCGTGACTCAGGCATGGCGAAGCGCGAGCGGTCGGTGGCGACGATGTACCCTCCGAACGCCAGCCCCAGGCCGCCCCCCATCGAGATACCGTCGGCGATGGTGACCAGCGGGATCGCCAGCCGGAAGAGGCGCAGATCGAGGAGATACTCCCGGGCCAGGAAATGATCGGCCTGTTCCGGAGCGCCGCTCTCGACCGCCCGCAGGAACGCCTTGATGTCGGCGCCGGCGCAGAAGTGCTCCCCTTCGCCTCGCAGGATCACCAGGCGGATCGACGGGTCGGCCTCGATCCGATCGACGGCCGCGTGCAGCGCCTCGATCATCCCGATCGTCAGGGCATTCCGCGCCGCGGCGCGGCACAGCGTCAACGTGGCGACGCCGCGCTCGATCGCGCAGCGGACCGACCCCTGCCCGGCGGCCTCCCGGAGCGCGGCCCGGGCGGCCGCTTCCACCGTCATTCCCCGCCCCTCCGGTCGGCCGCTGCCGGCCTCGTTCTGACCCATCGTGTCCAGCACCTGCCTGCCCTCAGATGAACCGGCGACCCCTCCGGGCCACCACCCGCTCGCACGCGACGACCGGCGCGGGGACAGAAATCCCCCCGACCGGCTCGAATCCGGGAATGACGGGAACTACGTACCCGTCAACGACGCCTTGTCTTCTTTACCTTGGGTTGGGGGTTCGAACTTGAAGAGAAAGGCGTTCCCGGACTCGGCCTCAGCCTACGAGGCTTACGACGACCATACTGAGTCGGAACGCCTTCATTAAAGACTCCGCGACAACGTGGGCTATTAAGTACAGCGACTCGGCCCGCGTGTCAACGGCATTGTTGCAGGATGAAACAAATTTCCCGCCATCCTCCCATGTCGTGGAACGACGACTCATCTCACATGCTGCCTGCTCGATGCGACCGCCCCGCCCAGGGTGCCGGGGCATCCCCCGTCACAGTACGATGGCTGCTCAGGCCAGGGGGCCGTCGCCGTTCCGTAGCCACTGGCGCCGGCGGCGCTCCAGGACTGCAGCAGATAAAAGAACGCCTTCCCGGGCGCCGGCTGCGGCGCCGGAGCCGGCTCGGTGTAGCTCGTCCCGCTCGCACCGCGCGCCAGGACCCGCACCGGCCCGAGCGATAACTGACCCTCCTGCCGGCTCACCTGGTCCAGGTCCCCTTCGATCAGGTCGTAGGCCACCGCCTCCGGCACGCTGCTCCAGAAGAGGTGGGCCTGCCCCCCCGACCCCGCCGGCTCGACCTGCATCACAAGCGGCTCGGGCCCGGAGCCCAGGTCGTGCGGCACCGTGACGATGACGAGGGAAGAGACGTGGTTGCCCGATCCGTCGGAGGCGCTATAGGTCAACGTGTAGGTGCGACCCGCCCCGTCTCCCGACCTCTCGGCCCTGAGATCGACCAGGCCATCGGCCGTCCCCAGCGCCGCGTCGGCGACGTCGCCCGTCGTGTTGCCGTCGTCGCCGCTAGGGGTGTCGTCCGGCTCGCTGCTCGTCACCGAGACCAGCATCACGGTTGCGGCGGGATCACATGTATCGGTCGCCTGCCAGCCGACCTGCACCGGCACGAGGCGATGGTTCGGCGGCCAGAGCTGCGTCGAACTCGCCGACAGGCTGAGCGCCGGCGGACGCGTGTCGACAACCGTCGCCAGAGCCGAGGCGAGGCCGGTCATCCCGTCTCCATCGGTTACCCGCAGGGTCACCGAGGTCGCACCCAGCGGCAGGATGGTCGAGAGCCGCGCCCCGCTCCCGAGCAGCTGCTGCGACGCCATCCCGAAATCGCGAAACCACTCGTAGGCGACGATCGTCCCGCCGGCATCCTGGTCGTGCGAAGCGGAGCCGTCGAGGCTCACGACGCCTGCACCCGGGCGGTCGCACTCGGACGAAGCAACCGGGGCGATCAGCGCTTGGGGTGGGAGCCCACCGTTGCCGCCACCCGAAGCCGTGTTGGTGATGACCATCGTCAGTTCTCCTTGAAAAGAGAACGGTGCTTGGATCGAGACTGGGAGACTATTTCCATCGCTCACAGTAATCCTAATGGCGTGATCCGTCGTCGGGTCCAGATTCGAGATATCGAGTGTCTTTGGGTGCGTCGGGTCGAAGTCCCCACCGACTTCGGTACTGAGTGGAACGGATAACGTTGCACCGCTCACGTCATGGCTCAGCAAGACAACGTCATAACGCGGTGATGCCGCATTGATCGCCCCGCCGACGCCGCTCTTCACGATGCAAATGGATTGGGGAGGGACGGCAAAATACAGTTCAAGCGAGGGAGTCAGGTCCGCCTCATTGATGGCGTCGCAGCGACCATACCCGAGGAGGTAGACCGGCTCACCACTGGCACCACAATCCAGGCCTAACTCTCGTGATGCGGACGCCAGATCGAGCAATACGCCCTGCCCGAACTGCGCAATCCTCAAAAAGGCGATCCCTTCACCTGGCTTTCCCTCGGGCAGAAAAGCCGCCTGACAGTTGCTCGTCGACAATAGATCGCGCAAGAAGATATTCGACTGTCTCGTCTCGATGAGCTCGTAATGGCCGGCGAGTCTGTCCCCATTCGGATCCGTGGTGCGGATGTCGACGGCCAGCGTGCTTGGATCCGTCCGCTCGATGCTGACGAGAGTCAGGGCTGGCTGGCAGGCATCACCGGAGCCGTCAGCGTTCGAGTCACTCTGCCCGGGGTTCTTGACGGTCGGGCAATTGTCGCAGGCGTCGCCGATTCCATCTCCATCGGTGTCTTTCTGATCGGGGTTCGGTACCAACGGACAGTTGTCGGCCGGGCAGGCTTGGGAGAACTGCGGATCACCTGCACCATCACCATCTGAATCGAGGCATGCATCGATCGAGTCGGGGACCCCGTCACCGTCCAGATCAGGTTGCGCCAGCAGGACCGAGGTGCCACCAAAGATCGCCAGCGCGAGATCCTGGTTGCCATCCCCATTGAAATCCGCCACCACCACACTGTGTGGTTGTGCTCCCGAGGCATACGCAACGGGAGGTTCCAACTGACCGTCGCCATGGTTTCGAAATATCGCAACATTGCCGCGAAAGTCATCAGCAAAACGAAATTCGTTTGCCACGACCACGTCCGGAACGCCATCGCCATCGATATCGGAGATCGTCGCCCCGTAAGGGTACGGCGCCACACTGTAGCGCCTGGCGCCTCCGAACACCCCGCCTCCGAAATTGAATGTCACCGAGATTTGCCAGTTATAGAGATCGACGGCGACAAAGTCCGGCTTGCCATCCCCATTGAGGTCGCCCGTCACCACCGATGTCATGACGGATGTATTCACTCCATAACCCGTGTCGACACTGCTTCGCTGAAAGGACCCATCGCCCTGATTGAGGTAGAGGATGATCCCCCCCCCGATGAAATTGGCGGCGGCGACATCCTGGGTTCCGTCACCGTCGAAGTCGCCAACCGTCACCGACGCCGACGTGAGGCTCGCAGCCTCGAAGATCGGCGGGCTGTAGGGTGGAAGAAACGCCCCATCACCTCGACCAAGCAGAATTCCTATGACGAAAAGCGAATTCGGGTAAGCGACGACCATGTCGACGTTGCCGTCGGCGTTGAAATCGCCCAGGGCGACCGACGCTGGAGTATTGTCCAGGCTGATCCGCACTTCTGTCTCGAAGGTCCCGTCCCCGCGGCCGCGAAGAACCGAGAGATCGCTCGACCCGGCGTTCGCCGTGATGATGTCAGGATGGCCGTCATGATTGACGTCCCCAACGGCCAACGCGACGGGCGAGGCGCCGACCGGATATCGTGCTTGCGGAGCGAATTGACCATCACCCCTACCGACCAGAACAGACACATCATCGGAGCCCGCGTTGGTAACGGCCAGGTCCTCGCTTCCATCAGAGTTGAAGTCTCCGGCGACAATCGAGGGCCCTCCCAAGACGAGCGGTGAATCGCCGTCTCCGGTCGGCTCGGGGGATGCGGCGAAGAAGGCACCGTCCCCCTTGCCCAGGAGAACCCCGATATCTCGTGTCCTCGGATCGTCAAATGGTGCCTCTCCGCCGGTACTGGCAATAGCGAGATCAAGCCGACCATCGCTGTTGAAATCCCCGACCTGTACGAATTGAGTAGGGGATGCCAGGAAATGCCCCTTCTGGGTGAAGGTTCCTCGCCCACTCCCCAGGTAGACGTAAATGTCCTCCCAGGTGATCAGATCCTGCTTCCCGTCTCCATCGACATCCGCGACACTCAACCCTGTCGCGGGCGGTGCTCCGGCGATGACCTCGGCCGGCGCACTGAAGGTTCCATCTCCACGTCCCGCGAGCACGGCGACACCAAGTGCCTCCTGAGTATTCGAATCGATCGCGAGGTCCAGGTATCCATCTTCGTTGAAATCACCAGCGACCACGTGAGAGGGAATCAGCCCCGCGGCGATCCAGATCGGCGGGGCAAACGCTCCATCACCGTCGCCTGCGAGAAACTGAAGTCCGTAAGAATCGGTCCCGAATGGCCCGAAGAAGTTATTGATCACGAGGTCGGGCTTACCATCGCCGTTGAAGTCTCCCAACACCATGCTGTCCACGCTGCTCGCAGTACTGATGCGGGTCTGTGGTGCAAATGTGCCGTCGCCATATCCCAACAAGATTGAGAGATCCGGGGTAGCAGGAGGGGCCCAATCTGCCGATCCTTCGTTGGCGACGACAAGATCGAGCGCCCCATCGGCGTTGATATCCCCTGCGATGATCAGGCGAGGATCCGTGCCCACATCAAAACCTTTCTGGGGCTGAAATGAACCGTCCCCGTTGCCAAGAAGGACATCGACGCTGCCAACACGAAGCTCGGAGCCCCCGCGAGCGAGAACTAGATCGGGCCTACCATCGCCATTGAGATCCGCCGTCGCCACGAACCTGATATAGCCGAATCCTTCAATCGTCGCGACGTGTTTGGGTGGCAGGAAGCGTCCCTTGCCATCACCCTTGAGGAGGGAGATTCCGCGCGGGTGGGCGAGATCGCCGACATTGGGGGTTCCAACTGCGAAGTCCACAATTCCGTCGCCGTCGAAATCAGCGACTGCAAAGGAATCCTGGGCCGCACCGGATGGGAAAAGTCTCCCGGGAAGCAACGGTTGGCCGAAGGCATCGCCGGCCAGGAGCGCCAGCATCAACCCTATGCAGATTAGAGACGTCTTGCGAAGCGAGTTACCGAGGTCAATTCGACTATGGGCGACCTCGCAGGAGCACTTCCGCACATAAGCCTCCCCCGGCGGGCCACCCTCCCGCAGGAATGTGTGGGTCTATAAGAGCTCAGGCGAGCAATTGCTTGGCGCTCAAGACGAGTCTGCACTGAAATATACACTGAACCACTAGCAGCATCAATCCTCTTCTCGGGGACGTATCGTGGCAAAGCCGAAGGGCAACAGCGTGTTCATGTGCATCGGTGAATCAGCGCGGGGCGATTCGATGGGGGAAGGGGAATCTGTCCGGCTCTAGTGCGCCGTCGCCGAGGCGGGAGCGTGGCGGGGATGGCCGGCATCGCCGCCGGGGTCTGCGACCAGCCCGCGAGAGTGCCCGTTGCCGTTGCCGATCCAGCGACGCACCCACGGCAGGAAGAAGAGGGTCGGAATGCCGAGGAGGAAGGTCAGGACGAAGAAGATCGGGTAGCCGAGGTGGTCGGCGGCCAGTCCCGACCAGCCGCCGAAGAAGCGCGTCACGCCGAAGAGAGTGGTCAGGACGGCGTACTGCGTCGCCGCCTGGTCCTTGTCGCAGATCCGCATCAGGAAGGCGAGAAACGACGCCGTGCCGAGACCGGAGGTGAACGACTCGGAGATCGAGGCGCCGTACAGATACGGCCAGGGGAGATTGAAATGCGCCACGCCGGCGTAGGCGAGACAGGGGGCCGCCTGCAGGATGGCGAAGATCCACAGCGCGTGGAACAGTCCGATCCGGCTGGCGATGAGGCCGCCGAGCAGGGCTCCGAGGACGCTCATGGCGACGCCGGCGATGGTCGAGATCGCGCCGATCTCCTCCGGCGTCATGCCGCGGTCGACCCAGAACGGCTTGACCATCGGGCCGATCAGGAGGTCGCTCATGCGGTAGGTCAGGATGAAGGCGAACACGGCGATCGAGCCGGGACGGCTGAGAAAGCGCCACAGATGGCGGGCCCACTCGCCGCGCGGCTCGTGCGTCACCCGGACGGCCGGCGTGACCCAGGCGGTGAAGGCGAGCGCCATGAACGCCAGCGCCAGCACGATGAAGATCCAGGTCCAGCCGAGCGGCTTGACCAGCCACATCGTTCCGCCGCCCCCGAGCATCAAGGCGGCGCGATAGAGCGCCACGCGCACGCCGTTGACCGTGCCTTCCTCCCCCTTCTCGACGAGACCGATGGTGTAGGCATCGATGGCGACGTCCTGCGTCGCCGACATGACCGTGAACGCCAGCAGCAGCGTCCAGAGAAGCGTCGTCGGGTTCGAGGCGTCGAACAGCGGCACCGAGAGCATGATCGCGGCCATGGCGGCGCAGCAGAACGCGACCCAATAGCGCCGCTGGCCGAAGCGATCGACGAACGGCGCCCACAGCACCTTGATCGCCCACGGCAGCGTCAAGAAGAACATGAACCCGATCTCCTTGAGCGACACGTTGTGCTGGCGGAAGTAGACCGGCAGGACGTCGTACACCACGCCGAGCGGCAGTCCTTCGGCGAAGTAAAGAATCGAGATCCAGAACAGCTTGCGGCGCAGGGTCATCGACCGCTCTCCAACGACGATTTCAATATGGTGATTGGTCGGGCGAAGTCAAGCCGACGAGTGATCCATATCATTATTAGTAGCGCGGTTCGCGACATGCGCAACGCGGTTCACGCCAGGTACCCCCAGGTCTGCAGCAGATCGCCCTCGCGGTACCAGCGCTCACCGATGTCGGTGCGGTAGAACATGTTCGGGATGATGATGTTGCGGACCCGGTTGTAGGCCTCCCGCCGGGCATCCTCCATCGTCGACGCCGAGCCGCTGACCACCAGCGCGTAGCCGGAGTCCCCCGCCAGCCGCCAGTCACCATCGATCAGCCGGATGTCGCATGGGTGGATCCCCTCCGACATCGGCTTCTTGAACAGGACGGCGGCGTCCTCGGAGAATTTCCTGAAGGTGTCGGGGTCGACGAACGGGAACGGCGGCACCGCCACGACGACGCAGACCTGGAAGCCGCGCTTGGTGCGGAGGTTGAATGGCTCGCCGCGGGCCACGGCGGCCAGGAACTCGCCCCAGTTCGACAGCACGCCCTCGATCTGCAGATTGATCGTCGGGTAGCCGAAGCGGCAGGTGAATTCGAGCGGGTAGATGCCGCGCGAGTTGACGATGCAGTTGATGTCGATGTAGCCGGTGTACTTGCAGGCGGCCAGCTTCTCCTTCATCTTGAGGAGCGACTGCTCGAACAGGGTGCTGGCGCCGAACCAGAAGCCGGCGGTCCCCATCTCCCCCGTCTGCGGGCCGATCTCGTCGTTGAACATTCTCTTGTGCTCGAAGTTGATGAACACCGGCGTGATGAAGTCGGAGCCGTTGAAGAAGGCGCCGACCGCCACCTCGACGCCGGCGACGTATTTCTGCAGCTGGAACGATTTGATCTTCGACGCCCAGCCCTTCTTGTAGTGCTCGAGCATGGTCAGGACGTCGAGGCCGTCTTCTTCCTGGCCGACGAAGGAGAGCACCTTCTCGTTCTGGGCGCGGCCGCTCGGCTTGATGACGTACCGCCCGGGGTTCTCCTTGATGAAGGCGATCGCCCCGTCGAACGAGTCGAATTCCCAGCGCGGCAGGGTCGTCATCCCGATCGTGTTCATCTCTTCCTGGCCGAAATCGCGATCCATCTCCAGGCGGTCGGTGTACGGCGTGCCGCCGACGACCGCCTTCCCCTCCTTGCGCAAGCGGTCGGGCAGGGTGCCGAACTCGCAATCATCAAACACGATGATGTCGGCCCAGTCCTTGTGATCCTCCCAGCGCTCCACCTTGTCGACGAAGCCGTCGCCGACCTCCCGGTCGGCCTTCGACATGATGTGGTAGCGGACCTCGTGCCCTTCCTTGCGCACTTCCCATGCGAGGTCCTGGATCAGCCCCCACTTCGAGATGAACAGGAAGCGGAGCGGCGTCGGCTCCTTGACAGATTCGCGCCCGGGCTCCTTCACCGGCTCGGGCGCAGACTCCTTCGCCAGCTCGCGCGCGGACTCCTTGGCGGATTCGCGCGCCGGCTCCCTGGCCGACTCGGCGGGGCTCTCCTTCGCGGGCTCTTTAGGCCCGTTGTCGCGGGCGGTGCCGTTCTTGCGGGTGTTGTCCTTGTCGTCGGCGCTCATCGCTTCAGAAATAATAATGCGCGCCAGCGCGCGCGGCAAGGTTCAAGGCGTCGCTCGGCGAGCCGGCGCCCGATCATGGGTGCGCAGAACGATGGCGACGCCGGCCACCATCGTCGCCGTCAGCATGACGAAGAGAACCGGGTCGCCGCCGAGAGGAAGGAGCAGGCCGCCGAGGAGCGGCCCCACGAAGAATCCGGCCGAGAAGGCGTAGGAGTGGGACCCGGAGGCGAAGACCCGATCGTCTCTCTCCACGTCGCGATGGAGCAGCGCCACCGCCGGCACGTAGATCAGGACCTCGACCAGGCCGATCAGGACGAACAGCGGCCAGAGCGGGATCCGATCGAGCAGGAAGAGGAAGGTGGCGTTGAGCGCGGCGCCGTAGAGCAGACCGGCGACGATCACCCGCCGGTCGCCGTAGCGGTCCGCCAGCCCGCAGATGATCAGCGGCAGGACGATCGCCGGCAGGCCGGCGATGGTGAACAGCAACCCGATCCGGACTCTGCCGACGCCCCGGGCGGCGATGATCAGCGGCACGAACGCCTCGATGGTGCCGTAGAAGAACGCCAGAGAGAACGTGGCGGCGGCCGAAGCGCGGACGGCGGGGCGCCGCAGAATGGCGAGCACCCCCGGGAGCGTCGTCCTGACGCCCGGGCGGCCGGTCTCGGGAAGCGCGATCAGGGCGGCCAGGAACGCGGCGCCCGAGAGCCCGGCATACAGGATGAAGGGGAAGCGGACCGAGCCGAGACCCCCGAGCGCCGGACCGACGACGAACCCAAGCGACCAGGCCCCGGTGATGAAGGAAAGCGCCTTGCCGAGCGAGCCGCTCGGGCTGAGATCGGCGACCACCGTAAGACTGCCGACCCAGATCGCCGTGGCGCCAACACCCTGGGCGAAACGGGCGGTGACGAGCCAGGGATAGGTGGGCGCCCAGATGAAGGCGACCGAGGCCACGGTCAGGCAGCCGAGCCCCACGAGGATGAGCGAGCGCCGGCCGAAGCGATGGGCCAGCAGGCCGAACGGGATCGAGACGACGAGACCGACGGCGGCGTAGAGACCGACCAGGAAGCCGATCCGCTCCACACCGGCGCCCGCCTGCCGGGCCAGGAACGGCAGGGTCGGCGCCACCATGCCGTAACCGAGCGCCTCGACGAACATCACCAGCGCCAGCGACACCGCCGACGCCATGCCGCCGAGCAGCGGGGCAGAGTCTTCGCGCTCCGCCTCGACGATCTCCGCCGTCAGGCCCGACCCGCCTTCCCCGTCGCCTCGGCGAAGGCGCCGTCGAGCGCCGTCACCAGCTCGTCGATCTGCGCCCGGTTGATCGTCAGGGGCGGCGCGATGCGCAGGACGTTGCCCCACAAGCCGCCCTTGCCGATGAGGACGCCGCGCCGCCGGGTGCCCTCGAGAATCCGGGCGACCGATTTGGCATCGGGCGCCTTGTTCTCTCCGACCAGCTCGAGGCCCTGCATCAGACCCAGGCCCCGCACGTCGCCGATCACCGGGTACTTGCGCTGCAGCTCGCGCAGGGCGCCGTGCAGATGCTCGCCCTGGAGGCGCGCGTTGTCGGCCAGCTTCTGTCGCTGGATGACGCGAATCGTCGCCAGCGCCGCGGCGGACGAGATCGGATTGCCGCCGAAGGTCGCGAAGGAAAGCGGTTTGAGGGACGCCGCGATCGGCTCGGTGGTCGCGGTCAGCCCCATCGGGCTGCCGTTGGCGATCCCCTTCGCGAAGGTCATGACGTCGGGGGTCACGCCGTAATGCTCGATGCCGAACATCTTCCCCGTGCGGCCCCAGCCGGTCTGCACCTCGTCGGCGATGAACAGGCCGCCGGCCTGGCGCACCAGGTCGGCCACGATCTGGAAATATTCCTTGGGAGGAACGATGAAGCCGCCGGAACCGATGATCACCTCGGCGAGAATGCCGGCCACGCGGCCGGTCGTCGTGGTCTCGATCACTTCCTTGACGTCCTTGGCGCAGGCGACGTCGCAGGACGGATAGGTCAGCTTGAGCGGGCAACGGTAGCAGTACGGTGCCAGGGCGTGCACGAAGCCGGCCACCGGGCTGCCGATCGGCTTCCAGGTCGACTGGCCGGAGGCCGCGATCGCCATCATCGAGCGCCCCGAGTAGCCGTAACGCAGCACCAGCACCTCCTGCTGCCCGGTGTGCACCCGGGCCAGGAGCACCGCCGTCTCGTCCGCCTCCGTCCCCGAGTTGGAGAAGAAGGTCCGGTCGAGGCCGGGGGGAAGGATCTGCGCCATCATCTCGGCCAGATCGGAGAGCATCGGGTTGGGGTAGAGGGTCGAGGTGTGCACCAGGGTCTTGGCCTGGCGGACGATCGCCTCGGTCACCTCGGGATGGCAGTGTCCGATGCTGACCGTCAGCACCCCTCCGAAGCAGTCGAGGTACGGCTTGCCCGCCTCGTCCCAGACGTGCATCCCCTCGCCGCGCACCAGCGTCAGCGGCGATTCGTAATAGGTGGTGACGCACGGAAAAAGGTAGCGGCGGTGCTTCTCGGCGGCGGAGCCGGTCGCTGGCTTCGTCGCGGTTCCCTGGCTCGTTTCACGATTCGGCATGATTCACCTTCCTGAACGGATATTCTACCCGAGTCCCGCGTCGGCGCGCGGCCGCGTCGACGGAAGCCCGCGCGGCCTGCGCCGCCTGGCGCCCCGTCTCGACCGCGCCGGCCAGATCGCTCACCTCGCCTTGTCCGTCAGTCCCGGCGAAATGGATCGCCCCGAACGGCCGGCGCGCCAGCGGCGCCCACTTGGTGATCAGCCCGCAGGTCGCCAGGTGCATCGGATGGCCGCGCAGCCGCACCTGGATCTCGCGGCACTTCCCCGCGGCGCCGGGGAACCAGCGGTCGATCCGGTCGAGGGCCGCGAGGGCCCGGGCGCGCACGGCGGCCGTCTCGAGAAACAGGTGCCGATCCTCCTCGGTCTGCGGCATGTAGCACGATAGCACCGTCGCTCGGGAGCGTTCGCCGCGGCCGCGCCGCGTCACCCAGTCGGCGCAGACGACATCCGACATCAGGTCGGGTGCCGGCACGTCGATATCGAAGCAGGAGTCATGCACCACGCCGTCGAAGCACAGGTTGGCGACCATGTAAGGGATGTAGCGGAAGTTGAACAGCGCATCCTGCTGATCTTTCGGGAGCCCCGGCACGATGTACTTGACGATCAGCTTCGGCGCCGCCATGACCACCGCGTCGGCCGAGACGCTGGCGAGCGGCGGCAGGACCGGGCCGGCCGGCGGCGCCGGGACCTCTTCCGGAGGGGGCGCGTCCGGCGGCACGTAGGTCACGATGATCCGATCGCCGTCCGGCTCGACGCGCACCACCGTGGCGCCGGCGAGAATCCGCTCCTCTCCGCGCGAGCGCACCCGCTCGCCCATCGCCATCGTCAGGTTGCCGAAGCCCTGCTCGCCCGTGAAGCGGCCCGGCTCGAGCCCGCCGATCCACTGCGCCGCCTGGAGGCCGATGTAGGCCGAGGTGTCCCGGACCCGCGCGCCCCAGTTGTTGGGGCCGTAGGAATCGAAGAAGTCGGTCACTTCCTTCGGGTAGTCCTTCAAAATCTCCGCGAACGGCAGATTGTCGAGCCTCGGCAGCTCGGCGTCGACGTCGTAGTCGTGGTAGGTGTCGAGGAAACGCCGAAAGGCGTCGCGCACCGCCTGCGGGTAAGGGGCCCGGCGCATTCCCGTGCTGAAGAAGTCCGGCACGAAGATATCCTTCACGATCATGCCGTCGACGCTGTCGATCGGCAGCAGCGGCACGCCGAGATCGGCCGCCAGTTCCTTGAGGATGGGACTGGCGTTGTAGGAGGTGCCGCTGCTGAAACCGACGCCGCGCCAGGAACCGCCGGTGGCGTTGCCGCCGAGGGTCGGCTCCTTTTCGATGAGGAGGTACGGCAGGGAGCCGAGCTCGTCGGCGGCCGCGAGCCCCGCGGCGCCGCCGCCGATGATCACCACCGGATGATGCCGGCTCGGCCGCGGCCTCTTGAAGTCGGCCCCGTCGCGCACCGCGTGGCAGAAGGCGTTGATCTCAGAGCGCACCGAAGGCTCGGGCACCGGGGCGCCGCCCGCGTCGTGTCCCGCCGGCCGGCCCGCGCCGGTCGTTCCGCCGCGGCAGCCGAGCGACGACGCCAGGCTGCCGGTGATGACGATCTTGATGAAGTCGCGGCGCTCCATGTGACCCCGACCTTCCCGAGTCCTCGCGATGAGGTCACCAATGCTACCATCACCGCACCGGGCGGAGGGGCATCGCGTGACGCGAGCCGATTCGGCCCGGGACATCCAAGGAGGTTCGTCGATGCAGACTCCGCAACAGGTCCGCAACCTGGCCGTGAACCTGGCTCTCGCCGCCGCGCTCGCCGCCCTCGCCGCGCCGGGCCTCGCGGCCGCCCAACGCGCGGCCGGGAGCGCCGGGCCGGCCGCCGCGAAATCCGGCGCCGCCCAGGCGCCGACCGAGGAGGCGACGCTCAAAGAGATCCGCGATTTCGAGGCACGCTTCAACAAGGCCTACGAGTCGAACGACCTCAAGGCCTACTTCGAGTTCTATTCCGACGACATGACGCAGCTCTGGCAGCAGGGCCGTCTCGACCTGGCGAGCTACCGGACACTCTGGGGGAAGGAGATCGGCGACGGAGGCAGGATGCTCGAGGTCAAGATCGAGGACATGGTGATCCATGTCGGTCCGTCGAAGGACTCGGCGGTCGCGGCGTACAGGATTTTCACCAAGATGAAGCAGGCCAACGGCACCCTGGCCGAAAGCTGGAACCACGAGACCGACGTCCTGTTCAAGAAGGGCGGCGGCTGGAAGGTGGTGCACGTACACTATTCCGACGCGCCAAAGGCCGGCTAGAAATCCGCCCGGGTCTTGGGACAGGCTCCCGAGCGGCCGCTACTTCGGCAGCGTCGGCTTCTCGGTGCCCCGCACTTCGCCGGTGAGCGATTCGAGGCAGGCGACCAGGTCGGCGCGGTCCACGTCGTTCAGGTGCAGCGGCTTGATTTCCTTGGAGAGCCACCGGTTGGGGCGGCCGCCCTGGTCGTAGAACTTCACCACATCGAGCAGCGTCGCCGCGCTCCCGTCGTGCATGTAGGGCGGGGTCTGGGTGATGTTCCTTAGCGTCGGGGTCTTGAACGCCCCCTTGTCGGCCTCAAACTTGGTGATGCCGAAGCGCCCCCAGTCGGGGGCCGGCTTTTCCATGCCGACGCCCAGGTTGTGGTACGACTCGTCGGTGAAGTTGAAGCCGGCGTGGCAGGTGACGCAGTTGCCGCGCGCGGGGTCGTTGAAGATCGCCAGGCCGCGCACCGCCGACTCGCTCAGGGCGAGCTTCTCCCCCGCCTGGTAGCGATCGTACGGCGCATTGCCGGCCAGCACGATCCGCTCGAAGGAGGCGATCGCCTGCGCCACGCGAGCGGCGGTGATGCCGGGACTGCCGAAGGCGGCCTCGAACTCCGGCGCGTAAGCCTGGATCCCCTGGAGGTTCGCGACCATTCCCTGCAGCGTATGACCCATTTCGATCGGGTTCTGCACCGGGCCGAGAGCCTGGTCCTCGAGATCAACGGCGCGCCCGTCCCAGAACTGCTCCTTGCTGAACAGCCGGTTCATCACGGTCGGGGCGTTGCGGTTGCCGTTCTGGCCGGCGATCCCGGTCGAGCTCGGCTTGCCGTCGGAAAATCCCTTCTCCGGGCCGTGGCAGGTGGCGCAGGAGATCGTCCCGTCGCGGCTCAAGCGCGGATCGTAGTAGAGCTTGCGCCCCAGCTCGATCTTCTTCTCGGACAGCGGATTCCCCTCCGGCACGTAGGCGGCGCCGGCCTGCAGCCCGAGCGGCAGGGTCATCGTGTAATCACCCGAGGCCAGCGTCTCGCCCTGCGGTGCCGCAGGCGCCGGCGGCGCGGCGTGCTTCGAAACGTCCCCCGCGCATCCCGCGACGAGCAATGCGGCGGCGAGGACGGAGAGTTGGCGGAATGTCATGGCGGACTTCCCTCCCTGGTGGATCGAATTCAGCTGGTGGATGCGGTGACCTCGACCCGGGCGTCGTTGAAGCAGGCTCCGCCCGAGACGGCCGAGACGGTGTCGGGCACGAGTGCCGTGCCGACCGTTCCGCTGCGGGTATGCCGGTTCCAGATCCCCTTGGGAAGGTAGACGACCCCGGGCCGCATCTCCCCGTTGATCCGGAGCCGCACGCGCACCTCCCCGAGAGAGTTGTGGACCCGGACTTCCTGATCCTCCCTCAAACCACGCTCGGCGGCATCCTCGGGATGCATCTCGAGTCTCGCGTCGCCGTGATCGATCTCGCCGAGGCTCGAGCTGATCGTCTTGTCGGTCGAGGGCGAGATCAGCGCCAGCGGATACTCCCGGGCGCCGGGATCGTCGAGCACCACGTACGGATCGGCGCCGAGATCATCGGGCCAGAGCTCGATCTTGCCGCTCGGAGTGCGCGGGAAGACGGTCTTGAACTGGATTGGCCGCGGCCCGGGAAAGGCGAATCCGAGGATATGGTCGCGCCGGAGCCGGGCCAGCCGCGCCGCGCCGTCGGGGCGCCGCGCCGGCCCTTCCGCCCCGTGCGCCGCGCCTTCACGCGCCGGGGGCCGTGCGCCCTCCCGCGCCGGGGCGCCGTCGGCAAGGGCCCTTCGATCGCGGCGAGCGCCCGTTGCAGCAAGGCGTCTCCGGGGGCGGCGGGCACCTCGAATCCGAAGCGCGCTGCCAGCATGGCGAAGACCTCTTCGTTCGGCTTCGACGTGCCCGCCCGCGGAATGACCGGCTCGGCAAGCTGGACACTGTACCCGCCGTACGAGATGCTGATCTCGGAGTGCTCCAGGAAGGTGGTCGCCGGCAGGACGATATCGGCGTACAGCGCCGTGTCGGTCATCACCTGGTCGAAGACGACCGTGAACAGATCGTCGCGCATGAGGCCCCGGACCACCCGGTTCTGATCCGGGATCGTGACCACCGGATTGGCGTCGTAGATGAAGATCGCCTTGACCGGCGGCGCCTGCTCCTCCAGGAGCACCCGCCCCAGGCGGTTCATGTTGATGGTCCGCGTGTCGGCCTCGCCCCGCCCGGCCAGGAAATCCTCGTTGGTGGCGTAGGCGGGCGAGCTCGACAGGGCGTATCCCCCGCCCGGCTTGCCGAACTTCCCCGCCACCGCCGGCAGCGCCAGGACCGCCGCCACCCCGGACTCGGAGTTGCGGTTGCGCTCCAGGCCCCAGCCGCACCGGATCATGGCCGGGTCGGCCGCCGCATACTCCTCCGCGATCGCGGCGATGTCGCGCGCCTCCACCCGGGCCCGCTGCGCGGCGCGCTCCAGCGTCCAGGCGCGGGCGCGCTCCAGAAGGAGATCGGCTCCCCGGGCGTGCGCTTCGAGGAAGGCGCGGTCGACCGCGCCGGTCCGCTCCAGATGTCCGATCATCGCCAGCGCCACGGCGGCATCGGCGCCCGGGTAGATCGGCAGATGCCGATCGACCCACGACGCGCCGAGCGTGCGGCGCGGGTCGACGAGCGCCACGCGCGCTCCCGCTTCACGCGCCGCCTTCAGGTAGGGCATCAGGTGGATGTTGCTGTGCTTCGGGTTCGCGCCCCAGATGATGACGTAGCGGGCCAGCGCCACGTCCGCGAAGTCGGCCGTCGGCAGATCGCCGTACAGGGCCTTGGCGGCCGCCGCGGTCGGGGCGGCGCAGACGGTGCGCGCCAGACGCGACGCGCCGAGCGACCGGAACAGCAGCTCATCGATGGTGCCCTGCGACACCAGGCCGTTCGACCCGCCGTACGAGAACGGCAGGATCGACGCGCCGCCGTGCGTCCGGCGAGCTTCGTCGAAGCGGGCGACGATCGTATCGATCGCCTCGTCCCAGCCGATCGGCTCGAAGCGGCCCTCCCCCTTGCAGCCGGTGCGCCGCAGCGGATGGAGCAGGCGGTCCGGACCGTGGACGCGCTCTCCATAGCGCCGCACTTTGGCGCAGATGAAGCCATCGGTGATGGGGTTGACGCGGCTGCCGGTGATCGAGGCGACCCGACCCTCGTCGATGCGGACTTCGAGACTGCAGCGATCCGGGCAATCGAGAGGGCAAACCGAATGGGCGGTGTGCATGGCCCGATTATACCGCGCCGGCCCCCGCACGGGGGGCGCCGGCCCCCTTGGCGGTGGGCTTGCCCGGCACTCCGGCCGAGGAACGGCGGGACGATCGCTCCCGTTCGGCGTCGAGCTGCCAGAGGAGGAAGGTCCATTCATCGGTGGCGTCGTCGATCAGCTTGCTCAGCGGTTTGCCGATGCCGTGCCCCGCCTTGCTCTCGGTGCGCAGCAGGATCGGGTGGCTGCTCGATCCGGTGGCCGCCTGCAGCCGGGCCGCCATCTTCCTGGCGTGCATCGGATCGACCCGGCTGTCGCTCTCCGCCGTCGTGATCATGACCGCGGGATAGGCCGTCCCCGGCGCGACGTGGTGATAGGGCGAATAGGCGTACAGCCAGCGGAAGGCCTCTTCCGACTCCGCCGAGCCGTACTCGGGGATCCACAGCCGGGCGATCTGGAAGTTCTGGTAGCGCAGCATGTCGAGCAGCGGCACGCCGCAGAGGACGGCGCGGAACAGATCCGGCCTCTGGGTGAGGGCGGCGCCGACCAGGAGGCCGCCGTTGCTGCCGCCGCGGATCGCCAGGCGCTCCTTGCTCGTGTAACGGTTCGCGATCAGCCACTCCGCGGCGGCGATGAAGTCGTCGAAGACGTTCTGCTTGCGATTGAGCATGCCGGCGCGATGCCACGCTTCTCCGTACTCCCCGCCGCCGCGCAGGTTGGGCTGGGCGTAGACGCCGCCCCGCTCGAGCCACAGGAGGTTGGCGCGCGAGAAGGACGGCGTCAGGTTGACATTGAAGCCACCGTATCCGTAGAGCAGCGTCGGATTGTCGCCATTCCGCGCCAGCCCCTTCCGGTGCACCAGGAACATCGAGATGCGGGTGCCGTCCTTCGAGGGATAGAAGACCTGCTTCACCTCGAAGCCGCTCAGATCGACGTCGGACGGAACCCGCTCCCAGATCTCGCTGATCCCCGTGCGCAGATCGAGCCGGTAGATCGCCGGTGGCAGCGTGAACGAGGAGAAATCGAAGAACGCCTCCTGGCCGTCGTGGCGGCCGGTCACGGTCTCGACCGTCCCGAGCACCGGCAGGGCGACGTCCTGGAGCTTGTGGCCGTCGAGGCCGAAGAGGGTGAGCCGCGACGAAGCGTCTTTCAGGTACAGGGCGGCGATCCGCCCGCCGACGTAACGCGCCTGGCTGAGGACCGCCGTCCCCTCCGGAATGATCAGCCGCCATTCGTCCCGTTCCGGCTTGCGGAGATCGACCGCGAACAGCCGGAAGCGCGGGGCGCCCCAGTTCGTCAGGACGTAGAGCGTGTCGCCCTCCACCTCGCCTTGGAAGAGAGCATCCTGACCCTCGGCGATCGGGATCAAAGGCGCGCCTTCGTTCTTCACGTCGCGCACGTACAGATCGTTGCGCGCCCAGCCTTCGGCCACGCCGAGGACGAGATAGCGCCCCTCGCGCGACAGGCTGATGTCGATCATCTCCTCGGGCTTGCGCCCCTTCCCGAAGATTTTCGGGTCCTTGGCGGGGTCGTCGCCCAGGCGATGGAAGAAGACATGCCGGTTGTAGTTCTCCCCGCCCGCCGGCAGCTCGCCCGGGGCCGGGTAACGGGTGTAGTAGAAGCCCCGCCCATCGGGGAGCCAGGCGAGGCTGCAGTAGCGGGTGCGGGGGATCGTGTCGGGACGCAGCGCGCCGGTCGCAACTTCGATCACCCGCAGCGTGCTCTTCTCATCGCCGCTCGTCGACACGCCGTAGGCCAGAAGCGACCCATCCTCGGACGGGTACCACCAGTCGATCGTCGCGGTGCCGTCCTTGCTGAGCCGGTTCGGATCGACGAGGGCCCGATCGGCGCCGCGCAGGGCGTCGCGGACGTAGAGGATCGGCTGATCGCTCTTCCCTTCGCGCTTCATATAAAAGTAGCGGCCGCCGCGGGGTTCGGGAGCGCCGATCGTGCCGATCGACAGCAGGCTCTCCAGTCGCTTGCGCACCGCCCGGCGGCCGGGGCGGGCCTCCAGGAGCTCGCCGGCGTAGGCGTTCTGGGCCTCGACCCAGCGACCGACCTCGGCGCTGCCGCCCTCCTCGAGCCAGCGGTAGGGATCCGGGATCCGGACGCCGTACATCGTCTCGGCCACGTCGTCGACGCGGGTAGGAGGCGGAAGCTTCGGAGTCATGTCGCTGCTGCTCTCCTTGCCGGCCTCGGCCAGCCCGGCGGCGAGGAGGATCGCCACCGCCAGCAACGCCGCCGGCGCGGCGAGCCGCCCGGACCATCGGGCTCGGTCGCGAACCACGCCACGGACCATGGGTCACCCCCCTCCGAACAAGGCCGCGAACTGCGCGCCGGATTCTATCTCAGGGAAGGTCGTAGCCGGCCAGGATCCCGTCGTCGATGAAGCCCTGGAGGATCCGGCCGACCCGCGTCGTGGCGCGCGCGATCGATCGGCCGGCCGCGATCCGCTGGCACAGCTGCGCCAGACTTTCGCCCTCTGCGAGGCTCAGGAGACAGCGGGCCTCCTCGTCGGCGATCCCCCGGTGATAGACGATGAACTCGCGCCTCCAGACCCGCACCCAGGTGGTCCGCTGCGGCGCCCGGCGCGGGCCGCGCGGTTCGTGCTCATGGTCGTGCGCCTCCCCGGGAGACCGGCTGTCGGTCGACGAGGCGCAGCCCGCCAGGTCCACCGCGTCGTCCCCGGCCGCCGCCGGAGCGACCTCGCTGTCGCGCCCCCTCTCATCCTGAAGCTTCCGCCAGATCTGGAGGACGTCGAAGTCGAGCCGCACCAGCTCGAAGGACGGCACGAGCCGGAAGCAGGCGTCCCCGGCAGACTCCTGGGGCAGCGCCACCAGGTCGGCGCGGGAGAGGGGCGACGCATCGGGACGGTCGAAGACGTCGACGCGGGCCCAGTCGAGCCGGGCCAGATCGGCGAGGTACGGGAACTCGGTGCCGATCGGGTGCTGGCGAACGAACTCCGGCAGCCGGGCGC
The DNA here is from genome assembly GCA_041486695.1 of Acidobacteriota bacterium. Lineage (GTDB taxonomy): Bacteria > Acidobacteriota > Polarisedimenticolia > Gp22-AA2 > Gp22-AA2 > JBGPLZ01. The sequence continues at coordinate 20,013 of JBGPLZ010000040.1, forward strand.
CAAGCTGGCGGAGCGAGGGGTGCTCGGACGGGTGACGCAGCAGGTAATCGGTCACCAGGTTATGGAAGCGATTGCCCCCGACCGCCAGCCGCACCCGGGGAAAATCTTCTCCCAGGCAGTCGAGCAGCCGGAAGAAGTACATGTTGGCGTAGATGTCGAGCCGGTCCGCCGCGGGGAGCCGCTCGTCACCCGCGAAGGTGGCGTCCATCGCGTCCGCGGCGATCCGGCCCCGCGCCGTGAGATCGGCGATCGCCGGCTGCACCCCTTCCGGCGCGGTGATCAGTGCCCAGAACAACTCCTGGGTCCGCCGCAGGCTCTCCGCCGGCGCCTTCATCGGGGCCTCTTCACCTCGCCGCGGCATGCGCCGCGACCGGCAGGACCTCGTCCTGGATCGCCCGTGCCTTGCGGGCCTCCTGCTCGAGGCGCTCGAACTTCGGGATCCGGTCGTCCCACTCCACCAGCGCGCTGACGGCGCCATAGCGGCGGAGGGCATCGCGGTACAGGTCCCAGACCGGGTCGGGGACCGGGTGGTCGTGAGTGTCGAGCAGGTACGCGCCCTGGTCGGAATGACCGGCGAGGTGAAACTGCCAGACATGTTCGGCGGGAATCCCCGCCAGATAGGCGCGCGGGTCGAAGCCGTGGTTCCGGGCGCTGACGTAGATGTTGTTGACGTCGACCAGCAGACCGCAGCCGGAGCGGCGCGCCACCTCCGCCAGAAACTCCCACTCCGGCATGGTCGAGCCCCGGAAGGCGACGTAGCTGGAGACGTTCTCGAGCGCGATCGGCCGCCCCAGGCGCTCCTGCACCCGGCCGACCCGCGACACGACGTTGCGCAGCGCTTCTTCGGTGTAGGGTAGCGGCAGCAGGTCGTGGGCCTGATGGCCGCCGACGCTCGTCCAGCATAGATGGTCGGAGACCCAGGCCGGCTCGAACCGTCGCGCCAGCGCATCGAGCCGATCGAGGTAGGGTTCGTCGAGCGGGTCGGTGGAGCCGATCGACATCGACACGCCATGCAGGACGATCGGGTAGCGCTCGCGGACGCGCGTCAGCACCTCGAGCGCCCGCCCCCCCGGAACCATGAAGTTCTCGGAGATCGCCTCGAACCAGTCGATGCGGGTCGGCCCGCCGTGAACGATGCGCTCGAAATGATCGCGCCGGAGCCCGACACCGTGGCCGAGAAAGGGGGGGCGGCCGGAGACGGTCGGCCCGGGATCCGCCATGAGAGTCATCGATCGATTCCAATCGTCGAAATGGATCGGAGGCCCCGGGCCGCCGACACGACCCGGGCGCCTCCGTCTAGGTGGAACTCGCGGACGGCTTACTTCTGGACCGTGCCGCCCTTGTCCGTGCACTCCTTGTCGGTCTTGACCTTGACCCAGCCCTTGCCCTTGCACTCGTTCTTGCCGGCGCAGGCATGGCTGCCGTCGGCCGCGGCGCACGCGCCGGTGCCCTTGCAGCTGTTGACGCCGGCGCACTTCACCGACTTGTCCGCGTCCTTCTTGGCCGCGTCAGCGGCGAACTGGTGGCCCGTGGCCAGCATGCCCACGACGGCCGCTGCGACTGCGAAACCCAACGCTTTCCTACCGGTCATTGAACCCCTCCTCATAAGGGTTTGGGAAATTGCGGACGAACCACGACGGTCCACCCACGGATCCGGAGAGTATACACATGCTCCCTTGTCCCGCCAACTGGAACCGGCCAGGAGGGGGGTTTATTCCCCGCTCTCCGGGTGCGTTTCAGGCGAGACCGGCGCGGGCCAGGATCCGGTCCAATCCCGCGGCGAAACAATCGGGGGGCGGCAGCAGGCTCAGAACCAGGTAGCACTCGCGTGGAAGATCGAAGAAATACCCGGGATGGACCAGCACATCGTCCTCGCGCAGCAGCGCCAGGACCAGGTCCTCCTCGGGCACGATGGCCGGCAACTGCAGCACCGCGTACCAGCCCCCGTCCGCGTCGAGGAGCCGGCAGGAGGGGGCGCCTTGCAGGAGGGCGGCGGCCGCTCTCCGGTTCTCGTGCAGGCGTTCCCGGATGGCGAGCTGGATCCCCTCGCCGAGCTCGAGGAGGGCAGAGGCTCCGACCTGGACCGGCGTGCCGACGGAGAGATAGGTGTCGGTGACGAGATCGAGCCGCTCGCACGCCGCCCCGGCCAGGCCGGCCGGACCACCCACCACGATCCAGGCCAGCTTCATCTGCGGCAATCCGCAGGCCTTCGACAGCCCTCCGAGCGTGAAGCTGAGGCAGGACGATTCGGGGTCCGGCCGTGGCGACAGCATCGAGATGAGATCCTCCCGCGGCTCGAACCGGTAATCGAAAAACACCTCATCGGCGATGATCGCCGCCTGGTGCCGGGAGGCGAGCCTCTCGATCGCCTGCCGCTCCGACGCCCGCAGCCCCGTCCCGGTCGGATTGTTCGGGTTGACCAGGACCAGCGCGCGAGGGCCGCCCGCGGCCGCGGCGCAGCGCTCGAGCGCCGGCAGATCGAGGACGAAGCGCCGCTCCTCGAGCCCCAGCGGATAGGTGACGACGCGCACCGCCTCGAGGGCCGCCAGGTATTCGAACAGCGGATAGCTCGGCCTCGGGGTCAGGATCGTCTCTCCGGGATCGGCCAGCAACTTGAAGAGCAGCGCGTAGGCCTCGCTGGTGCTCGCCGTCAGGATGATCCGCTCCGGCGGGACCGTCAGCCCCCGGCGCGCATAGTGGGCCGCGACCGCCGCGCGGGCCGGCGCCGCGCCGCGGGCCGCCGGCTCGTAGGTCGCCGAGCGCGCATCGCCCAGGGCGGCCGCGATCGCCGCGACCGGGTACGTCAACCCGGCCCGCGTCGGGTTCGACTCGGTCAGATCGATGAGCGGGACGCCGCGCCGGCGCTTCTCCTCCAGGAGCTGCGCGAGCCGGTTGCGGGGCACGTTCCAGGCCAGCCGACGCGAAAACATCGAGGAGAGTATACGCGCCCGGGCGCGCGGGCGCGGCGGCGGGCGGGTGGGCGTGGCGGCGGGCGCGCGGCGGCCGTTTCGCCGCATGGTACGAGGCGGCCCGGACCCTTGCGCCCATGGCGGCTCATTGGGTATTCTTACACTTCACGTTTGTTGCCACGAAGGAGATCCAAATGATGAACAAGGGCTGGCAGACCGAGAGGGCGATGATGGGCGACACGGGGGGAACGCACGGCGGCGCACCGCAGCAGGCCGCCGAGGCCCCACGCGTCGATCTCGCCGAGCTCGATCGCGACCTCGCGTCGGTCCGCCTGCCCCTCGAGGAAGCGACCACGCTTCCCGCCCGGATGTACCACGACCCGGCGATCTACGCCGAGGAGGTCCGGCGGATCTTCTCGCAGATGTGGCTCTGCGTGGGACGCGAGGAGGACATCGCCAAGCCCGGCGACTATATGACCCGCAGCATCGGCGATGAGAGCGTCGTCATCATGCGCAATGCCAGGGGCCAGGTGAACGCCTTCTACAACGTCTGCCGCCATCGCGGCTCGCGGCTGCTGACCGAACCGTGCGGTCAGGGGCTGAGCAGTATCCAGTGCCCGTACCACTCCTGGACCTACGAGCTGGACGGCTCTCTGCGCGGGGCGCCGCACATGGAGGACGTGAAGAACTTCGACAAGAAGAACTTCTCCCTCAATCCCGTCCGACTCGGTCGGTGGGACGGGTTCCTGTTCATCAACCTCGATCCGGGGGCCGAGTCGTTGAGCGATTACCTGGGCGACATGGCGACCAAGTTCTCCCGCTTCGGGATGGGCGGCCTGCGCCGCGGCAAGCGGATCAACTACACGGTGCAGTCGAACTGGAAGATGCTGGCGGAGAACTACTCCGAGTGCTATCACTGCTTCCTGATCCACCCGGAGCTGAACCGCGTGTCGCACTACCTGAGCGGCAGCATGGAGCTGGTCAATCAGGCGGCGGTCGGCGGGTGGATGGAGCTGCGCGAAGACGATTTCAACACGATGACCCTATCGGGAACCACCCGGCGGCCTCCCTTCACGTCGATCGACGCGCAGGACCAGCGGCGCATCCACTACTACATCGTCTACCCAAATCTGTTGCTGAGCCTGCATCCCGACTACGTGATGACCCACACGGTCTGGCCGTCGGGGCCGGGCCGGTCCGAGGTGGTCTGCGAGTTCCTGTTCGACGCCGCGGAGGTGGCCAAGCCCGGCTTCGATCCGTCCGACGCGGCTGAGTTCTGGGACCTGACCAACAAGCAGGACTGGAAGGCGTGCGAGCTGGCCTTCGAGGGGACCCGGTCGAAGGGTTACGAGCGGGGCCGGTTGAGCTCGCTCGAATGGATGGTCAACATCTTTGATAAGTTCGTCGCCGACCGGCTGACCGGCGACCAGCCGGTCAAGGCAGCCGTTTCAGCGCGGTAGGACGACTCTGTCAGCGCGGTAGGACAACAGATCCGCGCTACATCATGTTGAGCTGCAGCTTCGCCGCCTCGGTCATCTTGTCCGGTCCCCAGGGCGGGTCCCAGGTGACCTCGACCTTCGCCTCGGTCACGCCGGCGATGGCGCGCAGGCGCGCTTCCACGTCCGGAGGCAGCGAGCCGGCCACCGGGCACATCGGCGAGGTCAGCGTCATCATGATGTGCACCGCCCCCTCCGGCGTGACGGCGATGTCGTAGATCAGCCCGAGCTCGTAGATATTGACCGGGATTTCCGGGTCGTAGCAGGCGCGCAGCGATTCGATCACCTCGCGCTCGATCGCCTGCGCCTTCGGGTCCTGCACGGTGCTCGCCTTGCTGTGGGCCGGCTTGAACTCGCCGGCCGGAACCTCGGGAATCATCAGGGTCGCCATGGTCTCCTACTCCGTTGACGCGGTGGCGCTCTTGCCCTGAAGGGCGGAGCGCATCGTGTGCCAGGCCAAAGTCGCGCACTTCACTCGCACCGGGAATTCACGCACGCCGGAGAACACCACCAGCTTCCCGAGCCCATCCCCCGCCGCCTGGGCGGGAGCGTCTGCGGTGACCAGCCGGTGGAAAATCCGGAACAGCTCTTCCGCCTCCGCCCGCGTCTTTCCCTTGAGGATCTCGGTCATCATCGAGGCCGACGCCTTCGAGATGGCACAGCCGGACCCCTCGAAGGTGATGTCACGCAGCCGGTCGCCGTCCAGATCGACGTAGATCGTCACCCGATCGCCGCACAGCGGGTTGTGCCCGTCGGCCCGGCGCACCGCCCCCTCGAGGCGACGGAAGTTACGCGGCTGGCGATTGTGATCGAGGATGACTTGTTGATACAGATCGCCCAGCTCGTTCATACGCCGAACACCTCGATGACGCGGTGGATGCCGGCGACCAGCGCGTCGACCTCCTGGCGCGTGTTGTAGAAGGCGAACGAGGCGCGCGCCGTCGCCGGCAGCCCGAGACGCTCCATGAGCGGCTGGGCGCAATGGTGGCCGGCGCGGATCGCCACCCCCTGGCGGTCGAGGATGGTGCCGATGTCGTGCGGGTGCACTCCGTCGATCACGAACGACAGCACGCCGGTTTTGGCGCGCGCCGTGCCGATCACCCGCGCCTGCGGGATCGCCGCGACGCGTTCGGTGGCGTAGTTCAGGAGATCGTCTTCGTGGGCGGCGCGAGCCCTCGGATCGAGCCGGTCCAGGTAATCGAACGCAGCGCCCAGGCCGATCACCCCCGCGATGTTCGGCGTGCCGGCCTCGAACTTGTGCGGCACGCGGTTGTAGACCGTCTTCTCGAAGCTGACCGAGGCGATCATGTCGCCGCCGCCCTGGTACGGCGGCATCGCTTCGAGGAGCGCACTCTTGCCGTAAAGCACCCCGACCCCGGTCGGCCCGAACAGCTTGTGGCTCGAGAAGGCGTAGAAGTCGCAGTCGAGGTCGCGCACGTCGATCGGCAGGTGCGGCGCCGCCTGGGCGCCGTCGACCAGGACCGGAATGCCACGGCGGCGCGCCATCGCCACCAGCGTCTTGACCGGGTTGATCGTGCCGAGGGCGTTGCTGACATGAACCAGCGACACGATCCGGGTGCGCGGCCCGAGCAGCGCCTCGAAGGCGTCGAGCGGCAGCTCGCCGCGATCGTCGATCGGGGCGACGCGCAGGCGCGCGCCCTTCTCCTCGCACAGCATCTGCCACGGCACGATCCCCGAGTGGTGCTCCATGGTGGTGATCAGGACCTCGTCCCCGGCGCGGACGTTCGCCCGGCCGTACGTCTGCGCCACGAGGTTGATCCCCTCCGTGGTCCCGCGCACGAAGACGATCTCGCGCGTATCGCCGGCGTGGAGGAAGTCCTTCATCGTCTCGCGCGCCTTCTCGTAAGCCTCGCTCGACTCGACGGAAAGGAAATGCACGCCCCG
>JBGPLZ010000041.1:0-26036 GCA_041486695.1 Acidobacteriota bacterium
CTTTATATAGATGGCGCCGGGAGGAGGCCCGCCGCCTTCCCGATCGCACCGCGGAGACGCCGACCCCATGTCGCACATCCTTCAGGTTCTTTTCTTCCTGGCGCTGATCACGGTCGTGTCCAAGGGCGCCGGGCACATCAGCTCCCGATTCGGCCAGCCGGCCGTGTTCGGAGAGATCCTCGCAGGACTGCTGCTCGGTCCGAGCCTGCTGAACATCCTCGGATGGTCGATGTTCGCGGGGCCCGCCGAGGGCTTCGTCCACTATCCCGAGTTGGGCCCTTTCGTCCACGACCTGGCCGAGATCGGCGTGATCCTGCTGATGTTCGTGGCCGGCATGGAAACCGATCTCGTGGAGATGCGGCGGGTCGGCGCCGTGGCTTTCTGGGCAGCCCTTGGTGGCGTGCTCGTGCCTCTCTTGTCCGGCACCATCGTGGGACACGCCTTCGGATATGACTGGAGCGAGGGGGTGTTCATGGGGGCCGTTCTGACCGCGACCAGCGTCAGCATTTCGGCCCAGACTTTGATGGAGCTTGGCCACCTCAAGTCGAAGGAGGGGAGCACGATCCTCGGGGCCGCGGTGATCGATGACGTCATGGGGATCATCGTCCTGGCCCTGGTGGTCGCCTTCGCGGGTCTCGGCGCCACCCCGTCCGGCGCCGCTGGGCCGGGGCTCGTGTCGGTGGGCGGCCAGGTGGCGGTCGTCGTCGGCCGGATGGCGCTCTTCTTCGTTCTCGCCTGGATGCTGGGAGCGCGCTTCCTGGAACGGGCGGCGGCGGCGGTCACCCGGTACAGAGTCAGCGAACCCCTCATGGCGTTCGTGGTGGTCACCGCATTCGGATACGCCTGGGCGGCGGAATACCTGGGCGGCGTCGCCAGCATCACCGGCTCGTACATCGCCGGTCTCCTGTTCTCCCGGACCCGGTGGAAGGAGGCGATCAAGCGCGGCATCCACCCGCTGACCTACTCGTTCTTCGTCCCGATCTTTTTCATCAATATCGGCCTGCAGGCCGACGTCACGCGGCTAGGCCCGCAGGTCTGGCTCACGCTGACGGTGATCGCCGTGGCGATTCTGGGGAAGGTCGCAGGATGCGGGGTGTTCGCGCGCTTCGCCGGATTTACCGCGCGCGAGTCGTACCGCGTCGGGGTCGGGATGATCTCGCGCGGCGAGGTCGGCCTGATCGTCGCCGGATACGGCCTGGCCCACGGCATCATCCAGGATGACCTTTTCTCCGTGATGGTGCTGATGGTCCTGGTGACCACGATGATCACGCCGGTCTGGCTGCGCAGGGTCTTCCCGGGCGGTCCTTTGGAGACCCCGGCGCCGGAGTTCTACGAATCGGTCGGGCATCTGGAGCGCAAGTAGGAGACACCTCACCTCTTCGTCGCGGCGAGCAGGCGGATGATCGCCCTCTCGTGCTCGTCGAGGGTCGCCCCCGCCGTCATGACCCGCCCTTTCGCGTCGATCAGGACGGCGTAGGGAATGCCGATCGAGGGGATCCCGTACAGCGTGCTGATCGTACCGTGCCAGCCCCCATCAAGGATCTGGTGCCCCGGCAGATGGTGGTTATAGGCGAACGCCTCGAAGGCCTTCGGATCGTCGTCCAGGCTCACGCCGATGATCGTCAGATCGTCGCCATGCTCGGCCGCGATGCGGCGCAGCGGGATCACGGCGTCACGGCAGGGAGGGCACCAGGCCGCCCAGAAATCGAGGAGCACCGGTTTTCCGCGCAGGGCACGCAGAGAGATCGTCTCCCCCTTGAGGGTGCGGGCCGAGAAGTCCGGCGCTTCGGTCCCGGTCGCGGGAGGCTCACGCGGACCCTCCGCGCCGGTGATTGGCTGGCGAAGCGGCAGGGCGACGCCGAGCGTGCCGGCCCCCCGGCCGACGATGAGGCGCGCCTCGTCAACATGTTCCCTACGGAGGAGATCGAGAGCGGCCTCGGCGGAGATCGGATCGAGGTCGATCAAGTTGGATCCGTTCACGACGAGGAGCGTGTCTCCCGTCATCAGGCCGGCCGCCGCGGCCGCCGAACCCGGACGGACTTCGGCCACGACCAGGCGTCCCTGCCGGACCTCCAGGGTCATCCCGGCAATCGCCACCGAGGATTCGCTCGCGAGAGAAGGGCCGAGGGAATGAAGGGCGAGGACGATTCCGGCCGCGAGAACAGTTGGTCGTGCCGCACGCATCGTGATCAGCATGCTATCATGAGGCCAGGATGACTGGGCCCGGCCTGAACATCGCTCGCGGGGCGACCGCCACCCCGGCGATCCTGGCGGTTCTCGTGCCGTTGCTCTGGGGATGCACCTCTGGGGAGACCCGCCCCGTGTGGTCCGCGGTTCGTGAGCGCTACTTCATCGGCGCCTTGAAGCGCGATCCCGTCACCTGCACCTACCTCGGCGGCGACGGCTACAGCCCGGAGCTCGCGGACGCCAATGCGCGCCTACCCGATGTGACGTCCGCGGGGCGGGCCGAAGCGACCGCCTTCTACCGCTCGGTCCTTGACGATCTCGAGCGCGTCGATCCGGCCACCCTCGGGCCCGACGATGCCATCGACCGGGAGGTGGTGCGGGCCCAGATCGGCTTCCTCATTCATCAGCAGGAACGCCGTTATCACGAGCGCGCGGTCGATACTTACGTCGTGGCGCCTTTCCGCGGGGTCGACTGGCAGATCCAGCAAATGGCCGACCTCGGCCGCGGGCGCTACGGCACGCCCGAGGAGTGGGACGCCGTCGAGCGGCGGGTCGGGGCGGTGCCGGCGTTTCTCCGCGCCGCCGAGGAGACTCTGCGCGCCGGGATCGCGGCGGGCAACCTTCCCGATGCAAGGATGATCCGGGAGGATGGCATCCAGGCGTCCCGGGACAACGCCACCTACTTCCGAAAGACGCTGGCAGACCTCGCCTCCGGATACCTCGAAGGGCAGCCGGCCCGCGATCGAACCGTCGCGCTCTTGAGGCAGGCCGGTGACGGGGCGGCTGTCGCCTTCGAAGCGTTCGCGGCCTTTCTTGAACAGGCCGCGCGGAGCATGCCCCCCGGGGATCGCTACGCCGCCGGCGAGGCCGAGTACGACTGGCGCCTGGTACACTGCCTGAGGCTCGACCCTGCCCAGAACGCCGCGGTGCTCTTCGACTACGGACGGACGCAGGTGGATCAGGCTCACGACCTCCTGATCGCCGCGGCCCGGCGCGTGGCCGAGCGGCGTTCGCTGCGTCTGGACTGGAGCGGCCGGGCCGCCGCGCTGCGCTCGGCGCGCCGGGTCATGGACGAGCTGTCGCGCGACCATCCAAAGAATGATGCGGAAATGTTCCGCGTCTACCGCGCCAAGGCGCTGGACCTGGTCGACTACGCCCGCCGGCACGGCATGTTCGATCTGCCGTCCGACTACCGTCTCGAGATCGTGGAGACTCCGCCGGTCCTGGGGAGCACCATCGATGCCGCCTACTATCCCGCGCCGCCGTTCAAGTCGACCGGGATCGGCCGCTTCTACCTGTCGCCATCCCACGGAGACCTTGGCGTGCTCAAGGAGAACAACCTGCATGCCGTGGCCGATCTCTGCGCCCATGAAGGGTTCCCGGGCCACGACTGGCACTATCAGTTCATGAGGACCCGCAGCCGGACGATCGGCAACGTCCGCTGGCTGACGGTCGGCGAAGTGGAGGGTTCGTCCTCGATGTGGAGCGACAGCATGGCTGCCGAAGGCTGGGCGCTCTATGCCGAGCAGCTCATGGCCGAGCCGCAGGCCGGCGCTCCTGATGGTTTCTACACGCCCGAAGAGCGGATCTACCAGGTCAAGGGCCAGCTGCTGCGCGCGGCGCGGATCCGCATCGACACCGGGCTGCACACCGGACGGATGTCCTTCGAGGAGGCGGTCGCCTACTATGCGGCGAACGTCGATCTGCTTCCCGACGCGTGCGATCCGCGGGCGCAGGGCGACCCGGTGCGCAAGGCCGCGTGCACCACGGCCCGCCGCGCCATCTACCGTTACTCCAAGTGGCCCACCCAGGCCATCACCTACCATCTGGGCAAGAGGGACATCCTCGAACTGCGCGATCAGGTGGCGCGGATCCAGGGCGACCACTTCTCGCAGAAGGCGTTCCACGAGCGCTTCCTGGCCGCCGGCACCATTCCCGCCGGGTACGTGCGCGCCCGCCTGATCGAAGCGGCCCGCGGCCGGTAACCGTCAGAGCGTCGACTCGGGGGGCCGGGGCGCGGAGGGAGGCGGGAGGGGCGTCCGGGAGACTGCGGCCTGCGGGTCGGGCACGGCCGGGAACGCGGCCGTGAGATCGGCGACCTCCTTCTCCACGGCGACCTTGATGGCGCGCAGTCTGAGGTCGAGGAGGCGCGCCCGGACCGCCGCGGGCGCCAGCAGGCACTGGGCCTGAAGCCGCGGCCCTCTCAGACGGGCCCGCAGCTGCCAGCTCAGCTTGGTCAGCTCGGGGCCAGCGGCCTCGATCGTCAGCGAGCCACGGTGATCAGCGAGGCCGCGCTCGGTCCGGAATGCGTCACCCGCTAGCCGGATCTCCAGCGTCTGTTGCGGCCGGATCCGCACCAGCTCGACCTCCAGCCAGTAGGGCGTGTCCTCCCAGAAGCCCTGCAGACGCCAGCGCGATCCTTGCGCGGCTCCATCTCCCGTCGTCACGAGTGGCTCGTCCATCCTGGAGTGGTCCAGAAGTTTGCCGAATGTCAGCAGCAGGTCGGGGACCCGCCGCACCCGTTCCCACACGACCGCCGCCGGAGCATGGATCAGGACCGAGCGTCGGTCGTCGATTCGTCCCGCGCCACGCCGCAAGCCGGCGACGGCGCCGTAACCTATTCCGGTCGCGACGAGGAGCAGTGCGATGAGGCTCATCGGGGATCATAGCCTCCGGGCGGCGCACGGAACACGATCACGGGGAACAAAACGCGGCGAGTACTGCCGGTACCTTAGCACAGGATCGCTCGGCGGTGGTCGGACTATACTGATCACACGGCATAGGCATCGGGTCGATGCCGCGGGAGGTCCCGAGCTTGGAGCCGCTCGCCACGATCCTCGCCGCGCGGACGCGGGATGGAGAGATTTACTCGAGGGAGCCGGGCGGGGCGGTGCGCTGCTTCGCCTGCGGGCACCGGTGCCTGATTCCCGAGGGGCGGCCGGGGATCTGCAAGGTCCGCTTCAACGAGAACGGGACGCTCCGCGTGCCCTGGGGCTACGTCGCCGCTCTGCAGTGCGACCCGATCGAGAAGAAGCCGTTCTTTCACGTGCTGCCGGGATCGCCGGCCCTGTCGTTCGGCATGCTCGGTTGTGACTACCACTGCGCCTACTGCCAGAACTGGATCACCTCCCAGGCGATCCGCGATCCGAGAGCGAGTGGAACCCCGGAGCCGATCACTCCCGAACAGCTCGTCGCCATGGCCCGCAGGCACGGCGCTCCCATCCTGGCGTCGACCTATAACGAGCCGCTCATCACCTCGGAATGGGCGGTCGAGATCTTTCGCGCCGCGAGGGCTCATGGCCTGCTCGGGGCTTACATCAGCAACGGCAACGCCACCGAGGAGGTTCTCGACTACATCCGCCCGTACGTCAGCCTCTACAAGGTCGATCTGAAATCGTTCCGGGATCGCAGCTACCGGGACCTGGGCGGGACGCTGAAGAACGTGCTCGACACGCTGGTGGCGCTGCACCGGAAGGGATTCTGGGTCGAGGTGGTCACGCTCGTCGTCCCGGGCTTCAACGACTCCGACGATGAGCTTAGAGACATCGCGCGCTTCCTGCGCGGCATCACGCCCGGACTCCCGTGGCACGTGACCGCCTTCCGCAAGGATTACAAGATGACCGATCCCGACCCGACTTCGGCGGGCATTCTCCTGCGGGCCGCCGAGATCGGACGCGGGGAAGGGCTGCAGTTCGTCTACGCCGGGAACCTGCCGGGAGCCGTCGGCGATTGGGAGAACACGCGCTGTTCCTCTTGTGGGGCGCTGCTGATCGAGCGTCACGGCTATTCGATCGAGACGCAGCGGATCGGCCCCGACGGTCTCTGCGTCGAGTGCGGCGGCGCCATTCCGGGGGTTTGGCGCCGCGACGCATTCATTGCGGCGTCGGAGTCCGCGAACGCAGGATCGCCTCTCGGAGTCTCTGCACGAACCGATCCGGGTCGTCCGGCGTCAGGACGAGGTTCCGGAGCAGGCCCCGGCGGCGCCGAACCGTAACCGCATTCCAGAATTTCGGACCCGCCCAGGGCTCGTGGATCAAGGCCCCGCGCCGGTGCACCTCCTCGACCTCGGTGAACGGCACCCGCCGAACCACCTTGCCCAGGACCCGGACCTCGAGGGCCGTTTCGGTGATCCGTCCCTCCGTCGTGGCGATCAGACCCAGGTAGACGAACAGCGCTCCGCCGATAAACGCCGCCTGAATCAGAGTGACCGCGTCCACCTCAGCGATCACCGGAACGCACCGAGACCGTCCGGTTCGGGAAGTCGAGGACCACCACGAACCGCGACAGCAGGTCTCCCCCAAGGATGCCGGCGATGTCGAGCGGGGTCGTTGCGAAGAGATCCTGGTTGAGGGTTTTGAAATCGAGGGGGACGACGGGCACCCGGTCCGCCCCCGTCGCGCCGATCTGCAGCCGCGGCAGGATCCGGACCGGAACCGAGACGGAGGTGCCGCTGCTGTCGACGATCTGCGCCGCCCGGCCGGTGGGGGACGGTTCCGTCAGATCGACATCGGACTGGGAAATGAAGCTGGTGCCGGCGGCCGTATCCAGAATCACCGAACGCCGCGCCTCACCGTTGAACAGGGCCTCGATGACGATGCGGTTTCCCTCCAGGCGCATCGGCACCGCCGCGCCGGCGGCCGGCGGGCCCGCCGGCGCGAAGGTGATCTGGCGGTCCGGATAGTTGATGGTGACCCGCAGATCGCGCAGCAGATCGACGCCGATGAATCCGTCCACCCGGACCCCGGTCGTCTTGGCGATCAGCACGGCGTCGGGAGCGGTCCAGATGCTGAAATCGCGGGCCGAGAGACCGCCGAGCAGGAAGGAGCCCACCCGGGCCCGGTAGAGCGTGTAGCGCTCGCTTCCGACCACGCCGATGGCGCGCGTCGGCGTCCGCTCGCGGAGCGGCAGGCCGATCGCCCTGGCCGTTTTGGTGTCGAGCGTGAAACCGGAAGGGTCGCCGGTGTCGAGGAGAAGGCGAACGTGGAATCGGCCGTTGATCCGGGCGGTGACGATCACCAACCCCGAGGGTGCGTCGAACGGAACGGTGCTCGGACCCTTGGTGTGCACCTGGATAGGCGCCGGGTCGGCGCGCGGGTCTTGGCGATCGACCGCGAACCCGGTCTCGGCCGCGAGGACGACCGCCAGCGAGGTGATCGCCAGACCCAGGAGAATCCTGGACAGGCTCCTAGCCGACAAGGTTGTAGAGGGTGTCGCGCTGGCGCGGGAGGTATCCCGCGGCCCGGATCAACCGCTCGATCTCCGGGCGGGTGGTGCAGCCGTGGGCGCCGGCGGCGCGCACCACGTTTTCCTCGATCATGATGCTGCCCATGTCGTTGGCGCCGAAGCGGAGCGCCACCTGGCCGATCTCCTTGCCCTGGGTGACCCAGGAGGACTGGATGTTGGGGATGTTGTCGAGGACCAGGCGCGCGATCGCCTGGGTGCGGAGATAGTCGGAGCTGCTCACCTCGCGCCCGCCGAGGGCGGTGTTCTCGGTCTTGTAGGTCCAGGCGATGAAGGCCGTGAAGCCGCGCGCCCCGCGCGCCAGACTGCGGTCCTGAAGGGCCCGCACTTTCTCGAAATGGGCCACGCGGTGGGCGTAGGTCTCGACGTGGCCGAACATCATCGTCGCCGTGGTCGGCAGTCCGACGGCATGCGCCGTCTCCATCACCTCGAGCCAGTCGTCGGACATCGTCTTGAGAGGCGAGATCGCCCGGCGGACCTCGTCGACGAGAATCTCTCCGCCGCCTCCGGGGATGCTGTGCAGGCCGGCGGCTTGCAGCCGCCGCAGCACCTCCTCGAGGGTCAGGCGTGACAGCCGCGCGATATTCTGGATCTCGGACGGCGAGAAGGCGTGAATGTGGAGCTTCGGGAACGACTCCCGGAACGAGCTCAGGAGATCCTCGTACCACGCGATCGGGAGATCGGGATGGTGGCCGCCCTGCATCAGGATGCCGGTGCCACCCATGGCCAGCGTTTCCTCGATCTTGGCGAACAGCTCCTGCTTCGAATGCAGGTACCCTTCCGGATGCCCCGGTTCGCGGTAGAAGGCGCAGAACGAACAGCGCGCCGTGCAGATGTTCGTGTAATTGACGTTCCGATCGACGATATAGGTCACGATCGGCTCCGGGTGCTGCCGCCGGCGGACCAGATCGGCGCCCATCGCCAGGTCGAGCAGAGAGGCCTGGCGGAACAAGAGCAGAGCCTCCTCGGCATCGATGCGCTCCCCTGCCGCGGCCCGGTCGAGGATGCGGTGCACCACCGGGTTCGAGGGGCGCGGCCCGCGCAGCTCCTCGTCGAGCGCGGCGGAAAAGGTCATGCCGGTAGAGGGCCCGGCCGCCGGTCCGGGGACGAACGACTCGCTCATGCGCCCTCCCGCGCGGCGCCAGCCGGCTCGCGCTCGGCCGGCTCGTGGAAGAGGGTGCGACGCAGCCCTGGGATCAGGCCCAGCTCGTGCGCCTGGCGGAAGAACAGATCGAGCCCGCGGCTCTCCTCCGAGCCGAGGTGGTAATGTAAATTGATTCGCAAGTATTCCTCGATCGCCGCCGGCGTCAACCCGAGCCGGTCCGCGGACTCGCGGGCGATCGTCGCGATGTTGGCGATCCCCATCTGTCGCGAGTCGAGGAACGGCCGGGGCCCCTCGGGGAGGGTCATTCCCGGGCGGATCGCCCAGACCGCGAACACGAACGGCAACCCGGTCGCCGCATGCCACAGGGCGCCGAGGTCGAGCACCTCGAGGCCGGCGGTGTCGGTCCGAAGGGCGGCGTCACCGATCAGCAGGGCGGCATCGTGATCCCGCAACATCGCCCGCAGCGACGGAGCCGCCTCGTCATAAACGATCCCGCGCAGGCCACGATGCTCGAGGAGGATGCGCAGGAGGGCGGCGGAGGTGCGCGAGTTTTCGTCCAGGGCGACGCTTCTAATCCGGTCGACAGGCACGCGCGAGGCCAGGATGACGGAGCGCGCACGCCGCTTCGCGGCGATGCACAAGTAAGGCAGGATCTCGAGCTCGCTCCACCTCTGGATCTCGATCGTCGGGATCAGTCCGAGATCGATGGTCCCGGCGCGCAGTCGTTCGGGGATGCGCGACGGGGGGATCTCCTCGACCGAGGCGAGGTCGCGGTACGGCCCGCGCCGGAAGCCCCAGAGCAGGGGTTCGGCATTGATGAACGGGACGGTAGCGAGTCGCATGTGACGCATCGGACGCGATCACCTCGGGGCACGGCCGGGATCCAGGGGGCCGTATTCTATCAGATGAGCCCCGGCGGTCAAACGGCCGTCCGGGCGATCGAAGCCGGGAAATCTGTTAACCTTTCGGGCGGTTCCAGGACGCGGAGAGACCCTTGAAGCGGCCGATGCTGACCTTCCTCTATCTTCTTTACTGCGTCGAGGCGGGCATCTTTCTCTCCCTCGTTCCGTGGTCCCGGGTGTGGGTCACCAGCTACTTCGCGCAGATGCCGGGCCTGCGCGAATTGCTGCTGAGCGGCTATGTCAGGGGGGGAGTGTCGTCGATCGGCCTATTACACCTGGTGATGGCGTTCAGGGACTTCCTGACGTTCCGGCAGGCGCTGAAGGAGTCATGAGCTTAAGGATCGCGGCATGAGCGGGTTGGCGCGGGACCGATCCCCGGGGGTGATCTGCATCACCGATCGCCGCGCGGCGGGAGGACGCCCGATCGCGGACCTGATA
This sequence comes from Acidobacteriota bacterium, assembly GCA_041486695.1. Classification (GTDB taxonomy): domain Bacteria; phylum Acidobacteriota; class Polarisedimenticolia; order Gp22-AA2; family Gp22-AA2; genus JBGPLZ01. The sequence goes on from JBGPLZ010000041.1 coordinate 9,874, forward strand.
CGCGCCGCGGTCGCGGCGGGCGCCGACATGGTCCAGATCCGCGACAAGGATCTTCCCGGGGGGCCGCTGCTCCTCATGGTCCGTGAGGCGGTCGGGATGGCGCGCGCCGCGGGGGCCCGTTGCCGGATCATCGTCAACGATCGCCTCGATGTGGCGCTGGCGGCCAAGGCGTCGGGAGTGCACCTGCCGGCGGAAGGCCTTCCTGTCGGCGAGGTTCGCCGCAAGGTCGGCGCTCGCTTCCTGGTCGGCCGATCGGTGCACAGCCTGGCCGAGGCCCGCCATGCCGAAAAGGAAAAAGCCGATTACCTGATCTTCGGCCCGATCTTCCCGACCCCGAGCAAGGCCGGCCTTGGAACGCCGCATGGGCCCGAGGGACTCCTGAAGCTGCTGGGCGCGGTGCACATTCCCGTCTACGCAATCGGCGGGATCAATCTGACGACGATCGAAGCGCTGCGGGGGATGCCGATCGCCGGCATCGCCGCGATCGCGGCGATCGCCTCTGCCTCTGACCCCGAGCGGGCGATCCGCGAGCTGCGCGCGGCGCTCGGGGGCTCCTAGCCGCAGAGGACGGCGCCGCCGTTGACGTTTAAGATCTCTCCCGTGATAAAGCCGGCGAGGTCGGAGCAGAGGAAGAGGATCGGATCGGCCACCTCCTCCGCTCGACCCCGCGGAACGGCGCCGCGCCGGGCGCGACCGGGCGCGCATCACGCCGGCGCCGCGGCGCGCATCACGCCGGCCCGGCGGCGGCGCGCACCAGCTGGCCGCAGGCCGCGCCGATGTCGCGGCCCTTGCTCCACCGGATTGTGGCCGTGATGCCGCGCGCCTTGAGCGCGTCACGGAAGCGCTCCGCCGTCGCCTGGGATGGAGTTCGGAACTCGGCAACCCCCGCCTCGTTATAGGGGATGACGTTCACCTTCGAGCGCAGGCCGCGCAGCAGGCGCGCCAGCCGGGCGGCGTCCTCGGTCCGGTCGTTCCTGCCCTCGAGCAGCACATACTCGATGGTCACGTGCTCGCGCGGCGCCAGCGGGATGGTGCGGCAGGCGCCGATCAGCTGGGCGAGGTCGTACTTGCGATTGATCGGCATCAGGTCGTCGCGCAGGGCATCGTCGGCGGCGGCGAGCGAGATCGCCAGGCGCGGGCGCGGCGCTTCGCGCGCCAACCGCTCGATCCCGGGGACGAGACCCGCGGTCGACAGCGTCACCCTGCGGGGGGGGATCCCCAGCCCCTTCTCGTCGACCATGATCCGGAACGCGGCGAGCACCGCATCGTAGTTGTTCAACGGTTCGCCCATCCCCATGAAGACGATCCGGGCCGCGCGCGGGTCGAACCCCTTGTCTCGCGCCACCGCCGCCACCTGCCCGACGATCTCCCCCGGGGTCAGGTTGCGCACCAGGCCCATCGTTCCGGTGAGGCAGAAACGGCAGGCGAGGGGGCAACCGATCTGGGACGACAGGCAGAGCGTGATCCGCGAGCCGTAGACGATGTAGACCGCCTCGATCTCGCCGCCATCCTCGAGGCCGAGGAGATACTTGCGGGAGCCATCGGCCGAATCGCGCACCTCGAGGAGCGCCGGCCAGGCTATGCGGAAGCGCTCGGCCAGCGTCGTGCGCAGGGCCGCCGGCAGGTCGGTCATGGCGGCCGGATCGGCGACCTGCCGGCCGTACATCCAATGATAGATCTGCGACGCGTGGAACGCCCGCGCCGTGAACGGCGCGAGGATCTCCGCGAGCGCCTCGCGATCGAGCCCGAACAGGTTCGGGCGATCGAGGGCGACCGGGGCGGGGTGGGGGGCACGAGTCATCGGCTGAAACTCTCCCTGAAAGGGCGCTGCGTCCATCGGAATGATACCCCGTCGGCGCTCTGAACCTAAAGAACCCGGGCAGCCGGATAGGTGATGAGGATTTCACTTCGCCTCAAAGTCTCGCCCGCCACCCGGATGCGCCTCCGATCTGAGGTTGACAGATTGGCCCCTAGAGAACCTAAGATCTCCGCTTGAACTTCCTATGCGCCGGGGCTACTGGTGCTCGCGGAGGACGGAACGGGCGTCTGCGGCGACCGATCATCCGTCCCGGGCGGGGGCGCCGCTGGCTCTCGATCTGGGCCATCGTGCCGCTGGCGCTGCCGGCGGCGCACGCGGCCGCTGCCACGGTGCACGACGCGATCACCGATTGCGCGGCGATCGAGGACGATCAGCAGCGACTCGCCTGCTACGATGCGGCGGCCGTCGAGCAGGAGAAGTCGAGGGGGGAGACCTTTCTCGAGCGGCTGTGGGACCTGTCCGACCGCGCCAAGCCGTTCCAGCCCTGGGCCCACCGTCCGAATTACATCCTGCCCGCCCGCTGGTCGGACTCGCCCAATGATGAGCCGGTCCGCGAGCTCGCCGCGGCCGCCCCCGAGCCCGGCCTCGGTCTGCAGTCGGTCGAAGTCAAGTTCCAGATCTCGTTCAAGACCAAGCTGCTCGACGACATCTTCAGAGGTCCGGGCGACCTCTGGTTCGGGTACACCCAGCAGAGTCACTTCCAGATTTACAACGCCAGGGCCTCGCGTCCGTTCCGCGAGACGGACTACGAGCCGGAGCTGATCCTGACGTTCCCCGCGCGACAACGCTGGGGTTTGTGGACCTGGCGCGTCTTCGGCGCGGGCATCGTGCACCAGTCCAACGGTCGGAGCGAGCCGTTGTCGCGCAGCTGGAACCGCGTCTACGCCCTCGTGGCGATCGAGCGGGGCAACGTCTCGATCCAATTCCGGCCCTGGTGGCGCTTCGACGGGAACGCCGACTCGCCGGGCGAGGACAACCCGCAGATCACCGACTACATCGGGCGCTTCGAGAGCACGCTGGTCTGGACGCCCCGCCGTCACGCGCTGGTCCTCCGCGGTCGGACCAACGCCGACGTCAGAGAACCACGCGGCTCGCTGGAGGCCGACTGGTTCTGGCCACTCGGCCAGAAGGTCCGCGGCCAACTCCAGCTTTTCACCGGTTACGGCGAAAGCCTGATCGACTACAACCACCGCCAGACCGCGATCGGCGTGGGCATCCTGCTCTTCGACCCGTTCTGAATGCGGGTGTAGTAGGTCCCCCCCCAGCGTTCCGTGAAGCGATAGACGTAACCTCAGGCTGGATTTTCGGAAAATTCGTAACTAGATTCTCCCCTCGATGAGACGGGTGGGTTTTGTCGTCGCGGCGCTCGCGGCCGTCGCCACCATGGCGGCGATGGCGGAGCCGTCCGCTCTCGAAGGCGTCAAGTTCCTGAGCGTCAGCGTCGAACCGGTCAAGGAGGTCGTCGGCCAGTGTCCCGTTTCCGGTGTCCCACACACCTTCAAGGTGCACCCCGACGACGTGGTTCGCTTGCGCGTCGAGGCGGCGATGGCCGACGGAAGCTATCGCGATCTGACCGTCGATTCCGCCCTCCACTATCGCTCATCTCAGCCGAAGGCCGCCCGGGTCACGAGGACGGGGGTCGTCAAGTTCTACGTGTCCCGCATGCTGGCTCGCCCTCTCTCCATCTCCATCACGGCAGGCGGGTTGGCGCAGACCGTCGACTTCACGGTGATCACCGGGTCGCATCTGGACCTGCCGGCCGAGGCGAACCAGACGCTCGAGCATGAGTTTCCAGGCTTCCGGGTGCCCTTGGAGCAGGACGTCGTCAATGACTGGGCGATCGAAAGAGGCGACATCCCCTTCGCCGCGAGGCGCGATTTCGACGGCAACGGACTACTCGACTATGCGCTGGTCCTGGTGAGCGAACGGGAATGGAGGATTGTCATCCTCGGCCAGCGGGCCGGCGGCACGTTCGATGTCGCATATTCCGAGGGCGGGGTGTATGGCTCCAAAGGTGGGTTGACCTGCCCGCAGCAGATCCATCTTCTTCCTGCGGATCTGGAGGACGAAAAGGATCGTGCTCACGTGTTGAGTTCGGAGCTGCGGGTCGAGACTTACGGAGGCGATTTCTTCACGCTGCGCTGGAACGGCACGCAATACGAGCGAAACAGGGAGGAGTATGGCGAATAGCGCCGCGCCATCGTCGTCCGGGCGTCTCCTCCTCGCGCTCTTGATCTCGCTCGTCGCAGTCTGGCCGATCCGCGCTTCGTCCGGCGGCGACGAGCCTGACAAGGCGGTGACCGACGGCGCCGAGGACGAGGCGGTGCCCGAGGCCGAGAAGCCGATGGCCGCCGCGCCCGATCCGTCGCAGGCCGACCAGCGTGCGACCGGCGCCGCGGCCCGGGCGGCGGTCGAAGCGGCCACGCCGGCCATGGAACCGGCGGCGCGACAGCTCTGTCGCAGCTGGGACCCGAACGACGAGATCGAGCAGGTTCGCGCCGGCGGCTCCGCGATCGACTTTCTCGGCGACGCCAGCGGGGTCTTCTCGGTCGCGTTTCGATGTCTGTACAAGCGGGTGGACGGCAGTCGGTCCGACGCCTGGGTGCTTCTGAGGGGACATCTCGTCAAATCGGAGAATGGCTGGATCGCGGCGGCAGCGTCGCCGTCCGGCGATCAGGGAACGGGGATGGGAGGGGCGCCGGTCTTCGATGAGGATCAGGTCGAGGAAGATTCGCCCTCCACGGCATCCGGCACGACGGCCGGCGGAGGGGAGACCGGGGCCCTGTCGCAGCTCGCCGAGGCGCTTCTCTTCATCCGTGCCTGGCTGGCGGAGGTCCTGGGCATCGGGACCTTCACGATCTTTCTCGTCGTGGTCGTAGTGCGCCGGCGCTGGCCGCGCTTCGGGATCGGGGGATGGGTCGAGGCGCTGAACCTGTTCACCGGGATGGTGGTCGGATTCTTCGTGGGGCTGGTGATCTGGCACTCCCTTCCCGACTGGGTTCGGTACGGTGGAGCGCAGGACTCGACCCCTCTCTGGCTCTATCTCTTCCTGCCGGCCCCGCTCGCGGCCTTCGGCGCCATCGGGTGTCACTTCGGATTGGGGCGTGTCTGGTCGAATACCGTGGTGAGCGACTCGAAGACCCGACTGGTGCTCGGCGGGCTCGAGGCGATCCTCAGCGCCGCCACGCTGCGCGTCATTCTCGCCTGCGTGTTCTGATCGCGGCGCCGCCGGGCCCGACCGCGCGCGCCCGGTCGTACCGCCGATCTCGGGTTGACAGGCTGACCCTCATCGGATCTAAGACCTCAACTTCAATTTCCTGCGCATCCGATCCTTCAACGACCCGCACTGGGGTTTCCCACCATTTCGCTGCGGGCATCCCGCACCAGCTCGTCGACGCCGGCGCCGGTCAGGCTGTCGAGAAACGACACCAGGTCGGCGATCTCTTCTTCGTTGAGACCCAGGGTCCGTAGGAGGGGGTCGAGACCTTCGTGCGGATGAGTGCCCTGGTTGTAGAAGGCGACGACGTCGCGCAGCGTCGGGATCGATCCGTCGTGCATGTAGGGGGCGGTCAGGGCGATGTTGCGCAGCGTTGGCGTCTTGAAGCGGTAGCGGTCGTCCGGCTCGCCGGTCACCTCGTACCGACCGAGATCGAAAGGCAGCAGCTCGCCGACGCTGTCGATGGCCGAACGCGGCAGCATCGTCGCGACCCCGGGCGCCAGCTGCACTTCGATCGGGGCCTCGTTCTTCCTGCCCTGGGTGGCCGCGTACCAGGCGATGCCGGTGTCGTGGAAGCGATGATCGGTGAACAGCGCCCCGTCCTCGCCAATCGCATGGCAGCTCGCGCAGTGGGCCTTGCCGGTGAACAGCTCGAGCCCGTGCCGCGCCGGGGGGCCGAGCGCCGCCTTCTCGCCTCCGAACCGGAAGCGATCGAACGGCGAGTTCGCCGCCAGGAGACTGCGCAGGTAGGTGGCGATCGAGCCTCCGATGGTCGGCACTCCTGGCGGCGCGCCGAAGGCCTGCCGGAAGAGCGGCCCGTAATCGGGCAGCGACCGGATCTTCTCGATGAGCGCCCCCAGGGAGGGCATTGCCATCTCGTCGGCATTGGTGAAGACGTCGAACGGCTGCATTTCGAGGCGCGGCTCGCGGCCGTCGTCGAAGAAGGGGGCGGCATAGGCGACGTTGAGCAGGGTCGGGGCCGAGCGCCGCAGCGATCGACCCTCGAAGCCGACCGCCGTACGGACCTCGTTGACGCTCCATCCCTGCTCCGGGACGTGGCACATGGCGCAGGAGAGCGTGCCGTTGCGCGACAATCGACGGTCGAGGAACAGCTTTCGGCCGAGCCGAAGGGCGGCGAGGGTGGGAGGACTGCCGGCGGGGATCGGCACCGCGGGCAGCCCGAGCGGCGGATGGCGTATCCGCGCCAGAGCCAGGCGGTCGAAGCGATCGCGATCGTCGGAGGGTGGCGCGGCCATCACGAGTGCCGCGGCCATCACGAACGCCACGGCGCAGGCCATCACGAGTGTCGCGGCGCGGGCCATGGGCACGAGCCGGCGCGCGTTCCGTGTCATCGGTCCGGACCTCGCTCCGCCCTCAGCGCGCGGCGGCATCCTCCAACCTGAGCGTCTCGAGGTCGTTGAGCGCGATCGCCGGGTGCAGGAAGCTGGTGCTGTAGATATTGCGCACCCGCAGCTGCCGATCGATCAGGTAGACCTTGAGGACGTGGCTGAAGTTCCCCGTCGGCCTTCCGGCCGCGTCGATCTCCCGCACGATCGACTGGCCGTATCCGTCCAGGATTGGTTGGAGCGCCTGCGCCGACGTCGGGGTGAGAAAGGCCCATGGGCGGGCGGTCCAGGGTGTCGCCGGGTCGACGCCGCCGCCATGCAGCGCGTAGTCGCGCATCGATCCCGGTGAGTCGTGCTCCGGGTCGAAGCTCAAAGTGATGAGACGCGTGACGGCCGCCAGCTGCGGTCTGGACGCGAGCCCCTCGGCGACCATCGACAGGATCCCCGTGGCCAGCGGACATCCTTCCGCGTCGGTACAGCGGGTGTAGACGAAGCTGAGCAGGACGTAGCGGCCGCGCATGTAGTCGAACAACCGGCGGGGCGTTCCGTCGGCGTCGACGACCGCGCCGTCCACCGCGTCCTCTATCGGCGGCAACGTGTAGCTTCCGGGCGCCGGCGGCACGTACTCGAGCCCCGGCGGCGGCTCCGTCCCCGAAGCGGCGCAGGCGGCGACGAGGACGCAGGCGGCGGGGATGGTGCAAGCAACTGCCAGGACGCGGACAGCGCCGCGGGAGCGCCCGGCGATCGGGGCCGTCATGCATCGCGTCGACGCGGCTGGCCCGCTTATCGTCCCGCCGCGGCGCCGCCCGTCTTGCCGTAGAGGGCGTACGCGCCGAACCGCATGATGTGCGGTCGGCCGAGCTTCTGGTCGGTGAAATCGATGCTGAACTTCTCGGTCAGCTCCTTGCCGTCCCAGGCGTACGCCTTCAGGAATTGCTCGTTGTCCGCCCCTTTCTTGTCCCAGTTGGCCAGAAGCGACGAGGTGAAGTAGACGCGCTCGCCGTCCCAGCTCTGCGACACCATGTTGAGCTGCGCGCCGATCTTCTTCTCGTAGATCATTTTCGGGTGGAACGGGTCACTCACGTCGAACAGCCGGGCGGTGCCGTCCATGAAGGTGTCGACCCAAAGAAAGTTGTCGTCGGCGCTCAGGCTGATGTCGACAGGCAGGGGGACCTTCGAGGGGTCGGCGATGTCGGCGACGGCCTTGGCCTTCCAGACGCTCGGCGTGTCCTCATAGATGAGCCAGAGCTTCGAGGTGAGGGCCGAGCTGGTGAAGGCGTAGTTGTGCCGCGCGCCCCAGGCGAAGCGGATCTCGAGCGGCGCGCCGGGAACATCGAGGACCTGGAGCGGTTTGCGGGCGTGCAGGTCCCAGACGACGACCGTCTGCCCGAAACGCTTCATCGCCTCCGGGTCCTGCAGCATCTTGCCGAAGTCCATCATGTAGTTCGACCAGCCGGTGAAGGAGGAGGTCAGCATGACGTTGAGGCGCGGCTGAACCCGCACGTCGTAGCCGTATCCATCGGCCGTCTTCTCGATCGGGCCCTTGAAATTGGCCGCCGTCGGCATCCAGTGGGTGGCGATGTAGCTGCCCTGGTTGCTGTACTCGACGAGCGCGGTGCGGCCGCCATGATCCTTGTCGTTGGACAGGCCGGTGAGCAGCATCCGGCCGGGGAGCGCATAGAGGGTGTGCGGTCCGACCACGCCTCCCGAGCGCTTGACGAAGTCGTCGATTGTCTTTGTCAGGCGCGGCTTCGCCGGGTCGGTCGCGACGTCGAATACGAAAATCTTGCTCGTGTCGAGCCCGCTGGCCCACAGCTGGCGGCGATCGTCGGTGAAGCCGGCATGGTGAGCCTCGTTCCGTCCGCCGACCGGCAGGACATTCACCACCTGCCCGTAGGTCTTGGAGCCGGGCCGGACGCCGACGGTGACGAGCTTGTCCGACCCGTCGCCGAGACCTTTGGCCCCGAGGGTCCAGACATAGAGGAAATCCTCCTGCGCGGTGATCTTCGCCATGTAGGGCGACATGCAGGTCTCGTCGGCGATCGCGCCGCCGGAGTTCATCAAAAGCGCCAGCACGATGATCGCCGCGCCGGCCGGGATCGCCGCCCGCTTCGCAATCGGCATTCGTCTCATGGTTCAACCCTCCTCTGAGTAGGTTGGCGAGGTGGCGAAGTTTACCATTTTCTCGAGCCGGGTTCAGCCGGCGGGTTCGTCCGCTCGAAGCGCGCCCAGGCGAGCCGGCGGTGCCGCCGCGGCGGCCTGCCCGGTCGCACCGCCGATCTCAGATTGACAGGCTGGCCCTTACCGGACCTAAGATCTCAGCTTGAACTTCCTATGCGCCAATGAGGTGATGGTGATCGAGTGCAACCTGCGCGCTTCGCGCTCGTTCCCATTCATCTCCAACTCACGGATCAAGGGGGCCGACCCGGCGCTCCGGGTCGAGATGGCCTCGACGGGGGAGGTCGCCTGCCTGGGGCAGGATCTTCCCGAAGCGTTCCTGAAGGCGATCCTGGCCACCGGCTTCCGGCTCCCCGAGCGGAAACAGGTGTTCGTCACCATCGGCACGCTGCGCGACAAGACCCGGTTCCTGCCCTCGGCGCGCCTCCTCGCGGAGCACGGTTTCACTCTTTATGCCACCCGCCACACCTCGCGGTCGTGGGGTGCCTCGAGAGATGAAGCCCGCTCGGAGGGGACGTGACGATCCGCGCTCCCGTCTCGACTGAGGAAGCCAACCCGTCGAACGTCTGGAGCTATTTCGCGATCGCGCTGACGATCGCAGCAGCGACGACATGGACGATCGCCGCGGGTGCCCGGCAATTCGTCGTCAGCTATTGGCCGGATGACGCCTTCTTTTACAATATCGTCGCGCGGAACATCGTGCACGGCCTGGGTTCCACCTGTGATGGAATCGCGCCGACCAATGGGTACCAGCCGCTGTGGATGGGCGTGCATGTCGTCCTCGCGTGGGCATTCGAGGATGTGATTGTGCCCGAGGTGGTTCTGCAGGCCCTGCTGCTGCTCATCGCCCTGTTCCTTCTGTACGACTATGTCGCAGCCTTGACCACACGCACGGTTGCACTCGCTCTCTGCCTGATCGCGGCTTCCGAGCAAACGTTTCTCCGCGTGCTGTCGTCCGGCATGGAGACGCATCTGGCGTTTATCGCCCTGCTCCTGATCCTTCGGTTGACGCAGCGCTGGTCATGGCAGGCCATGGGCCCACGGCAGAGGATCGCACTCTCGGCGGCCATGGCCTTGCTGTTTTTCTCCCGCCTGGACGGTGGCCTGATGTGGGTTGGCTTCAGCTTTCTGGTGTTGTCGGGATGGCTAGGGCGAGCGGAGCCGATCGGTCGCCGCGCGAAATTCCTCGTTCAGGTGCTTGCCGTGCCCCTGTTACTCGCCATGGCCTACTTCCTGGTCAACCACCTACGCTACGGTTTGGCGATGCCCATCAGTGGAAGGATCAAGAGTGTGCCACTGAGCCAACTGCTGAATCCGGACCATTTGCAAAACGGCCTGAGCCGGCTGGCGCTCCTCTTTGCGATCGATACCTTCGGCTTAATCCGGGCGGCCTTTGATGGCGTGGCCAGCTCCCCGGTTGATTGCTACATCCCCTGGTTCGTCCTGATTCCACTCGTCCTGCTCGGCATGAGCCTTTGTCTGCGCCGCCATCCCCAGGATGCCTCGCTGCGCACACTGTCCCTGTATGGCGCCCTGCATGCGATCTACTACACCATGCTGCAGACCGATGCGTATGCCTTGAGATGGGCCAAGGGCCCCGAACTCCTGATGATGTCCGTGGCCCTTTCCTGCATACTGAGCGAGCTTCTGAAGCGCCTTTCGCGGAGATTTCAGGTGCGGGTGTTGGCCCTGCCCGTGCTCGGCCTGCTGATGCTGGTCTCTACGGCCTACAATGGCTTGAAGGCCTTACAGCTGGATCTCGTGCGGGATTTTGAAGTTGATAGTGCTGACTTCTGGACCGCCGTCGAGTATATCCGGAGTCACCTGCCTCCGGACAGCGTCATCGCGTCGAATAACATCGGCTTCATCGGGTACTTCTCCGAACGACCCGTCTTCAGCGCCGACGGACTCCTGAATTCCAACGAATATTATCGGGATTACCTGCTCCGCAACCGGAAAACGGAGTACATGAAGAACCATGGGGTGCGCTACTCGATCAACGCAATGCCCAAGAACATCGACTCGATTGGTCACCTTTGTGGGTATTACCCGGGCCTCAACCGCGACAACGTGCGCGTACTGGCCCTATTTTCCAGAGACACCGACAAGCCGTTCCTGCGGAACTACGCATTGTTTGAGTTGCACTTCTGACCTCCCGGCAGAGTCCCAACGTGGACGGGAGATGGCTGGTCAGATGAGGATCATGCGCCGGTTCGCCTGGGTCATCGCGCTTCTGCTGCCGCTCGCTCAGACCGCCGCACGTGGCGCGGCGTCTCCACGCGCCGCGGCCGCGCCGGTCGCCGTGCAGGCCGGTGACGTCGCGGTAACGGCCACCGATGTCAAGGCCGCGCGCGCCCTGTTCGAGAAGAACCTGGACGCGATCCGCCGGCGCGACCGCGACGCCTACCTGGCGTGCTACCTGCACGCCGACACGCTCGCCCGGACGGGGCCCGAAGGGCCGCAACTGGGCTACGACTCGTTCGCGAAAGAGAACGGCGACGACTGGCCCGATCTCTTTGAGGGGCTGGATCTCCAGCTCGTCCCGATCCGGCCGGGGCTGGTGTACGGGACCTACCGCTACCGGGTGCGCTACGGAGTGCGGGAGGACTCTGGGATCTCCGAGCGCTTCTTCGTCAAGAGCGGTGACGGCAAGATCGACGCGGGCTGGAAGATCGCCGTCACCACCGCCTTCACGGCCCCCCCGGGAACGCCGCCCGCGCCTCGGGCGCTGGTCGGCGCGACGCTCGTGGACGGCACCGGCGCCCCGCCTGTCCCCGATGCGGTCGTGATCCTGCGCGGCGGGAAGATCGACTGCGCCGGGACCCGGGCCCAGTGCCCTCCTCCCAAAGGGGTCGACACGCTGGATCTGCAGGGCCTCTGGCTCACGCCGGGGGTCGTTGACGCGCACGTGCACTTCTCGCAGACCGGCTGGGCCGACGGCCGGCCCGATTCGATCGACGTCCGCGACCGCTATCCCTACGAGGAGGTCGAGGCCGGCCTGCGCGCCCACCCGGAGCGCTTTCTGCGCTCCTATCTCTGCTCGGGAGTGACGGCGGTGTTCGACGTCGGGGGCTACCCCTGGACCTGGGACCTGAGGGCGCGCGCCGACGCCGACCCGCTGGCGCCGCACGTCTCGGCGGCGGGGCCGCTCCTCTCCACCTGGGACTTCTGGCTGAACCTGCCGGCCGAGAGACAGTTCATCTACCTCGCCACCGAGCAGGACGCGCGGGCCGGCGTGCGTTACCTCGCATCCCACGGCTCCGATGCGGTCAAGGTCTGGTTCATACCGATCGAGGAGAGGAACTTCGAGGACATGGCGAAGGCGGTCGTGGCGGCGGGCGACGAGGCGCGCGCCCGGAAGATCCCGCTGATCGTCCACGCCACGGGGCTCAAGGAGGCCACCGTTGCGCTGCGTGCCGGGGCTTCTCTCCTGGTGCACAGCGTCGATGATCTCCCGGTGGATCAGGAGTTCCTGCGTCTCGCGAAGGCGAGCCGGACGATCTACTGTCCAACCCTGACCGTCGGGGACGGCTACGGGCGGCTACATCAGGCGGCCGCGGAGAAGAAGCCGCCTTCGGTTGACGACCCGAACGGCTGCGTCGACGCCGACACCCTGGCCCGCGTCGCCGAGACCGCCCGCCTCTCGGTGAAGGAAGACAATCCCCGGGCGGCCGAGAAGCGCCGGGAGCGCGACGGCGCCATGAACAAGATGATGTCCGCCAACCTGAAGGCGGTGCGCGACGCCGGGATCCCGATCGCCATGGGGACCGACGCCGGCAACCCGCTCACCCTGCACGGCCCCTCCGTGTATGCCGAGATGGAAGCGATGCAGGCGGCCGGCATGACTCCGATGGAGGTGCTGGTCGCCTCGACCCGCTCCGGCGCCCTGGCCATGCACCGGCTGGAGGAGATCGGCACTGTGGAGAAGGGGAAGCGGGCCGACCTCCTGGTTCTCGGCGCCGACCCGGCGCGAGACATCAAGAGCCTCCGCCAGCTCCGCTACGTCGTCAAGGGTGGGGTCGTGAGAGCGCAGGCGGAGCTGCGAGCGGTGGCGGCCGCACCGCCGCCAGCATCGCGGTAGAAGGCAGACCTGGCGGATCGTCAGCAGCACCTTGGTGTCGGAGATCCGGTCGGTGCGGATGGCGAAGAGATCCTGGCTCAGGATGATCAGATCGGCCTGCTTGCCGACCTTAATCGACCGGATGTAGAGAGCATCTTCGATGTGGCCGAGGGTGCCGTCCACCGTGTAGGCGTCGGGCCCGCCGCCCGGTCGCTCCCACCCGCCAGCTCCTCCGATCTCAGGTTGACAGACTGGCCCTGAACGGTCCTAAAATCTCAGCTTCAACTTCCTATACGCCGCTGCGATTCCGAAAGGCTCCCATGCGTCGCGCCGCGTCCCTCATCACCGTGCTCGTGCTGGCCTCGGCGTGCAGGAGGCCGAGCGCCGATCTCGTGCTGCTCAACGGCAACGTCATCACCGTTGATTCCACCGACCGCATCGCGCAGGCGGTGGCCATCGCGGGGAACAAGGTCGTCGCCGTCGGCACCGACGACGAGATCCAGCGGTTCGTTGGCTCCGCCACCCGGAAGATCGACCTGCACGGTCAGACGGTAACGCCGGGCCTGCTGGATGCGCACTCGCACTTCGCGAGCGGCGGGCTGGATCGACGGTTCGTGCTGGACCTGGGCTACCCCCAGGTCAAGAGCGTGAAGGACATCGTCGCGAAGATCGCCGCCGAGGTGGCGCGACGCACGCCGGGCGAGTGGATCACGGGCGCGGGCTGGGACGAGGGGAAGCTCGAAGAGCTCCGCTGCGTCTACGCGGTCGATCTGGACAAGGTGGCTCCCAACAACCCCGTCTGGCTCGCGCAGACGATGGGCCATTACGGGGCCGCGAACAGCGTCGCCCTCGCGATGGCCAAGGTCACCAAGAAGGCCGCCGACCCGCCGGGCGGCACCATCGATCGGCGGAGCGACGGCACGCCCACCGGCGTGCTCAAGGAATCCGCCCAGGAGCTCGTAGAGCGGCTCGTCCCGCAGTTCACGCCGGAGCAGCAGCGTGAAGCCATCGCCGATCTCTCCACGGCATTCAACGCCGAGGGCATGACGGGCCTGAAGGACCCCGGCATCAGCCAGGCCACGTGGGATGCGTACAAGCAAGTGCAGAACGAAGGCAACCTCACGGTTCGGGTGTTCGCGCTGTGGCGTGTTGCGCAAACACCCGAGGCAGCGCAGGCGCTCATCGATCGCGTCGCCGCGACCACCCGGCCGTACGAATCGACGGGGGATGACCAGCTCATCTCGGGCGGTGTGAAACTGCAGATCGACGGGAGCGGTGGGGCCCGCACGGCGTGGCTGCACGACGACTGGAACCGCAATAGCACGGACGTCGACAAGGGGAACCGCGGCTACCCGGTCACCGATCCCGACACGCTTCGGAAGATCCTGCGCATGTATCACGACGCCGGCTTCCACATCTGCGTGCATTCGATCGGCGATCGCGCCATCGATTGGACGGTGGACAGCTACGCCGAGGCGCTCAAGGCCAACCCCAGGCAGGGGCTCAGGCACGGGATCATTCATGCCAACATCCCCACCGATCACGCGCTCGAGGTGATGGCGGACCTCGAGAAGCGCTTCGACGCCGCGTATCCCGAGCCCTCGGCCACGTTCATGTGGTGGATCGGAGACACCTATGCCGGCAACTTCGGACCGAAGCGCGCCCTTCGGCTCGACCCATTCAAGACGTTTCTGGCCCGAGGCATCCCCTGGGCGGATGGGTCGGACTACAACGTGACGCCCTTCCCGGCGCGCTACGGGATCTGGGCCGCGACCGTGCGCGAAACGCTGCTCGGCGTCTACGGCAAGCATCCCTGGGGCATGGACGAAGTGGTCGACGTCCATGCGGCGCTCAAGTCACGGACGATCTGGGCGGCGCGACAGATGTTCCTGGAGAAGAAGATCGGCTCGATCGAGGCGGGCAAGTATGCCGATCTTGCCGTGTGGGACAAGGATCTCTACTCGGTGCCCGTCGCCGATCTCGAGAATCTCGAATGCCAGATGACGATCTTCAACGGAAAGATCGTGTTCCAGCGAGCGCCAACCCGACAACCATAGGGCGGTTGGATGCTTTCGGCTGCGCGTCGCGCTGACGTTGAATCTGTTCGAGAGTCTTCTCCGCCAGCCAGGCATGGATCGGGGAGCGCGCGATCCATTTCGCGAGCTCCTCATCGGTGCACGACTGCGACGCGGGGGCGCTTCCAACTGTTGGAGTCGTGCCGGCCGCGAAGCACGCGTCGAAGGATCCCAGGGCGTCCAGGAACATTTCGGTGGGGACGACCGGCTCGCAGTGCGAATCGATGTCCGGAGCAGGCGAGAGGCCGAACGTCGCGTCAACGCAGAAGCCGGGAATGGGGAGGCGCAGCTCCCAGGTGATGAACCAGTAGGAATCCCGCCGCTCGCCGACGTTGTCGAGCCTCTGCATGAAGAGAAGATACTGAGAGCCTTCGTCGTACGGTTGCGGAGGGAACACGACGCACCCTCCCTGCGTGGATCGCTCCGCGTGAATCCGCCGGGGGGCGTCGTGCATCCGGTCGCGCAGATATTTCTCGGCGGTGATCTGGGCGGTCCCGCCATCGACGCTGACTGCAGTTCCGATCAGGATGCGATCGGCGGACCAGAACGTCGCCTGGAAGGGCGGCGGGCCCATGATGGCGTGCGCCGGCCCCATCAGGATGGGCGCTGCCGCGCATCCCAGCAAGCAAAGCATCAGGCGAAGCGACCTCTTCATCATCGGTGTTCCCATGCGCCGGTGGCGCTCAGACTCCGTAGCCGGCATTCTCGCACCGGATGCCGGCCGTGTCGAGCACTTCGAGCCGCCCGGTGCGCCGGTTGGCGCACCCGCCGCCCGGTCGCACCTCCGATCCCGGGTTGACAGGCTGGCCCTTAGCGGACCTAAGATCTCAACTTGAACTTCCTAAAGGTAGAGTTTCCCAGGTCCTCGAGCCGTCTGCGGAAGACGGCCGGAGTTGCATGTTTTCTGCTATGTGGCCTGTCGGCGCTCTCAGGTGAACTTGGCGCGCACCGGGCGGGAGCGTGGCGGAATCAGGATCCTGGCCGGCCGGTCTCGTAGTGGATGCGCGGGTCGAGTTGCACGTACACGAGATCCACGACGAGGTTGACGATGACGAAGATCGCCGTGAGCACGATGACGCACCCTTCCACCAGCGGGAGGTCGCGCAGCGCGATGGCGCGGACGAGCGTCTTGCCGAGGCCGGGCCAGGCGAAGACGTATTCGGTCGCCACCGCCCCGCCGAGAAGCGACGCGAAATCGAGGCCGACCACGGTGACGACCGGCAACAGAGCGTTCTTCAGCACGTGGTGCGTGAAGACGCGCCAGGCGGAGGCTCCCTTGGCGAAGGCGGTCCGGAGGAAGTCCGCGTTGCCGGACTCGAGCAGGCTGGTGCGCGTGATGCGCGCGATGGTTCCGAGCGAGACGAGACAGAGGGTCAGGGCCGGGAGGATCAGATGCCGCCATTCCGGGAGGCGGACGTTCACCAGGGGGAGCAGCGCTCCGTCCATGCCGTAGCCGAGGGGGGGCAGC
>JBGPLZ010000042.1:0-25137 GCA_041486695.1 Acidobacteriota bacterium
CCCTGCGGCGGTCACCGGCCTGAGCCCGGCCCGGTTTGAATCGAGGGGATCGCGCATGAAGGAAGAATGGCGGAGAGGGGGGGATTCGAACCCCCGACACCGGTTTTAGCCAGTGTAACTGCTTAGCAGGCAGTCCTGTTCGGCCACTCCAGCACCTCTCCGCGCGAGGGCTAAGGCTTCGCGACCGTGGCAGTAAGTGTATAGGACGCGGGCTTGTCTGTCACTCGCCCTTTATCGGGGGCTACCTCAGTACTGCCAACCGTGCGCTCTGGTCCGCTTGGAGCCTGAAAAGCTTCGGGTAGGCCATGATTGTCATACCGCTACAAAATCTGGCTGTCGAGAGGTAAAGCGGGCGGGGAAAACCTGGATAGGACGAACTTCGTTAGGCGGCGGCCTTCCAGCCGTTCTTACCGCATCGAAATATCGGGGACCGCGTGACCTTTCTGGCCTGCACCATCTCTTCTGCGATTTTCAACAGAACATCCTTGACGCTTTCGGCATTCAACGCCGCCAAGGCAATCGCGCGGGCCAGCTTGTCAGTCTGGGGACCGAGCCCGCTTCCGTTCTCTGAACGTGACAGACTTTCTGGCGCTATCAAGAGCAGTGAAGCAAACCTCTTACCTGAGAAGCCCGCTGCTTTTCGGACGAGTCGCAATTCATCGCCACTCAACGGGCCAGGCCGCGTCATTGCCAGGGTCTCTGCAATCGCACGGTGCAGGTCAGGCAAGCGAGGAATCACCGGGTACTCGACCTCACAGGACTTACATTCTTCAACATTGATTCCAGCAAGATAGACGTTCTTCAGCCCGCTTCCAAGGAACTGATAGGGTGCTTCCTTGGTGGCGCGATGCTTGGTCGTCGCGTTGCCGCACTCAACACACTTCATGCGTCAGGTGATCCTCATGACTGTCACGGTAGCGATCGGCTCTTGATGGATTGCGCCACGATACGCCAACCTAACATAAAGTCAAGTCGAGGCATCTCGGGCTCAGCGCTTCGATCGCCCCTTCTCCGCTGGCCTCGATTCTGAGGTTGCCGGAGGAGGAGGCAGGGCGGTATGCGACAGCTGCCTCCGAGTACACGTCGAGGCGGAGCTAGCCGTTTCTCAGCTTCTGAAGGAACTCCTCAACGGAGGCGCCAAGGATCTTGCAGATGTTCCGGATCACGCCTGGGCTGATCTCGTTGTGCCGTGGCAGGACGATCGGCTCGGGCACTCCAGCCTTCACGAAGACGGTGTGCCTAGCGCCTTCTCGACCATGGACACACCCGTAGGCCCTGATCAATACCCGCACGACCTTCTGGCGGGGCTGCGGCGCTAGGTTTGGCATTCGTCAAAGTGTTTCTTGACGACTACCGGGAGCGGGACGGGAAGAGAGAAGATCGCCGGGTCCATTTGTCTCGGGGGCAGCGGCGAGGGGCGCCAGCTGTGCTTGATGAGGACCTGTTCGAGCGTCCCACGCTCGATGCAGGTCTCAACAAAGAGTTGCGTCGCCTCGATCAGGCTCGCCATCGCTTGCGCGTCGGTCTCCCCCTGTGCCACGACGGGTAGACCCAGGCACTCAGCGACGTACCAGTCACCTTCCTGCCTGACGCGGCCGGCGAGGTAGCAGACGACGTGCTGGGTCTGAGTTTTCATGCGGGGACTCCGGGGAGTTCGCTCCAAAGCCAATATACGCCTCCTGGCCGGTCGGGACAATGACAACCTTGTAGTCGTTCGGAATCACCCTCCTTCGAGGAACACTCCGAGGAACAATAACCCGGTTTTTCGGTTCATCCTGTCAACTTCCCGATCCTGTAAGCCATAGAAGCTTTGATGGTTGCGGATTACAGCTGACGGTATCATTAGATGTCCGCCGCGCGTGCCTCGAGCTTGAAGTCGACCACGACGGTGAAGTAGACGCCGACCGGCTTTCCTTTGAACGTCGCCGGCTTGTAGCGCCACTGCTTGACGGCGGCGATCGCCGCCTCTTCGAAGCTGCAGTCCCCCGTCGACATGACCGGTTGGAGCTTTTCGACGGTGCCGTCCTTGAGGATGATCGCCTGCAGGACGACCTGCGCCTCCTGCCTCCGCCGCCGAGGGGCTTCCGGATAGACGGGCTGCACTTTCGATTCGAGGATGAGAACCGGAAGGGTGACGCCGCCTGACCCCGCCTCGGAGAGATCGTCCGATTCTCCTCGAGAAACGGGGGTCTCCTTCGGCCGGGGTAGCGGTTTGGCATCGAGGAGGCCGACGATCCGGTCGAGCTCGTCCAGCTCATAGTCGTGCAGTCGGTAGCGGCGCTTTTCCGGGTCGCCGCCATAGCTGACGGTTGCGGCGTCGGCGCCGGCGAGGCTCCGGATCAGATCCTCTTGACAGCTGATTTCGACTTCGGTGATCTGCCGGCAGGCCGAGACCGGTCGCACCGTCGCGCCGGGCGACGGCAGCAGCAGATGCTTCTCATCGTCGTCGACCTCCAGGTCGATCGAGCGCAACGCCCTCCTGGCGAGACCTCGGACGACGAGGTGCAGCGTGACTTTGCGCGAGCCGTCCTTCTGCTCGGTCAACGAGGCGTAGACCCGCCATTTGTCGCGAGTGCTGCCGCGAAAGGCGGGCTGATAGATCCAGCTTTGCGTGAGGACGGGAGAGATCACGGTCATTCCCTTCAAGAGATCGTCCGGATCGGCGCCGGAATCGCTCCGGGCGGGCGCCGCCGCGAGAGTCATGCCGAGCAACCCCACGCCCAGGGCGACTCTCGCAATCCATCGGGAAAGACCCGCCATCACGACCTCCCGGCTCGCATGATAGCGCACCAATCTGCTAACGTAGCCGGCATGAAATTCTGCGCAGCGTGCGGGGCGCCGGTGCAGGTGCGGGTGCCGCCCATGGATGATCGTCCCCGGCACGTGTGCGACGCGTGCGGCACGATCCACTACCACAATCCGAAGCTGGTCGTCGGTTGCATCCCGGAATGGGAAACGCGGATCCTTCTCTGCCGCCGGGCCATCGAGCCGCGGCAAGGATTCTGGACGCTGCCGGCCGGCTTCATGGAGCTGGGCGAGACGGCGGCCCAGGCGGCCCTGCGCGAGACGGAGGAGGAGGCCCACGCGCGCGTCGAGATCCTCGGCCTCTACTCGATCTTCAGCCTGCCGGCGATCAGCCAGGTCTACGTGCTGCTGCGCGGGCGCCTGCTCGACCTCGACTTCGGCCCCGGCGCGGAGAGCCTCGAGGTCCGCCTGTTCGAGGAGCAGGAGATCCCCTGGGACCAGCTGGCCTTCGAGGCGGTGCGCGAGACCCTGCGTCGTTACTACAAGGACCGCCGCGCCGGGCGGTACGGCGTTCAGATGGGTGACATCGTCCTGCCTGCGTGGTGACGGGACGCTTCCGTGGGAACCGAAACCCGCCGGCCGTCGTTTCACCATCTTGACGGGAGCCGGAGTCCTGTCATAGCGTCACGCGGACGGCGGTGCGCGCCGCGAACTTCCTGAGGGAGCGACCATGCAGGAGCAATACTTCATCGTCGGTGCGGATGGGAAGGAGTATGGACCGATCCCCCTCGACACCCTGATCTTGTGGATCCATGAGCGGCGCGTCATCGGTGCGAGCCGCATCCGGACGGAGAGCGGTTCCTACATGGAGGCGGCGAGCCTCCCCGAGCTGGCGGCCTTCTTCGCCCCGGCGACGTTCGCGCCGCCGCTGGCGACCTCGGCCTCGGCGGTCCCCGCCGGCATGCAGGCCGAGTTCCGGGTCTGGGACCTCATCGGGCAGGCCTGGGATCTGGTCAAGTCGCACTGGCTGGTCCTCGGCGGGATGTTCTTCATCCAATTCGCCATCTGTTTCCTCGCCCATCGCCTGCCGCACATCGGCTGGCTGCTCAGCATGGCGATCACGGCCGCGATCATGATCGGCGTCTGGCGGGCGATCCTGGGGATGATCGAAGGGCACGCGCCGGCGACCGCGATGATGTTCGAAGGGTTCGATCGCTTCGGCGACGCCTTCCTCGCGGAGATCGTCAAGACGTTCCTGACCATACTGGGCCTGATCTGCTTCATCGTGCCCGGGATCATCCTGGCCCTTATGTGGTGCTTCACCTTCCCGATTCTCTCCGAGACCCGGGTCGGCTTCTGGGAAGCGATGCGCCAGAGCGCCGCGCTCACCGAAGGGTACCGGTGGAAGCTCTTCCTGTTGTCCCTGGCGGGCATCCCGGTCCTCCTGCTGGGCGTGATCGCTCTGTGGGTCGGCGTCTTCGTCTCGATCGCCGTGATGGCGACGGCGTTCGGGCTGGCCTACCGGTTCCTCAAGGAACAGAAGCGGCCTGCCGGTCAGCCAGCCGCGCAGCCCGCCGCGCAACCAGCCTGATCCTCGGCGCACCGCCCTCTGCCCCACGCTGGGCCCGGCGTCACCAGCGGTGATAGGCCGGGTGTCCCGGGCGCACCGCGACGAAGGTGCCGCGGCAGGTGGCGCAGATCGTCCCCCCGGTCTCGAGCGTCGCCTCGACGATGGCGCGGTCGGCGCGCAGCTCCACCGGCCGCGCCCGCAGGGTCAGGGGCCCCGCGATGGGCGTCGGCCGGAGGAGTTTCACGGCGTATTCGGCGGTCACCGTGCAGGGCGGAGTCGCGCTCCCCGCCTGCTTCATTAGATGATAGGCGGCGGTCCAGTTGGCGTGGCAGTCGAGCAGGGTGCCGATGATGCCGCCGTTGAGAACCCCCTCGAAGGCCTCGTGGTGCGGCGCCGGCGTGAACTTCGCCACGACCTCGTCCCCCTCCACCCGGCTTCCCAGCCGCAGGCCGTGGTCGTTCGCCGGTCCGCAGCCGAAGCAGCGGCTCGCCGGGGCGTAGGTCTGTTGCAGGCTAGGAGCCTGTCCGAGTATTCGCATGGGTCGCGTTCACCGCGCCGCGGTGAACCCGCAGGGCGCATGGGGATTGCGGCCCCATGCTTCGTTCCTCGTCGTCAACGATGCATCCATATCGTTTCCTCCTCGCGCCTCGCCTGTGGCACGCAAGCCCCATGCGCGCGACCCATGCCAATACTCGGACAGGCTCCTAGGTCCGAGGCTTCCGGCCGCGCGCTCGGCGGTCATGGCGAATCTCCCCTTTGACGGTCGCGGACCTCCGTAGTATAAGAGGGGGTCCACTCAACCCAACTCTTTTCTGCGAGGATGACCCGATGATCAGGTCCCTGCTTTTGAGCGCGACTCTCGTTGCCGTCGCCTGCGTGGCGCTGGCGCTCCCCGCTTCTGCCGTCACTCTGAACTTGAACGCCCCGGGCCGCCCCGATGCCGACCATGATCGCGATGCCTACAACAAGCCGGCCGAGCTGCTCGACTTCTGGGGGATCAAGGAAGGGATGAAGGTGATGGATCTCTTCCCCGGTGAGGGGTACACGACGCTGCTCTACAGCCAGGCGGTCGGGCCGAAGGGGAAGGTCCTCGCCTTCGGGTCGTACGACCACGAGAACTTCGACAAGAGATTCAAGCCGCTCAACCTCGCCAACATCGAGGAGACGGTGCTCAAGGAGCCCGAGGGGTTCGAGACGCTGGCCAAAGAGCTGGCCAAGATCCCGACCGGGTCGCTCGACGCCGTGCTGACGATCCGCAACTATCACGACATCAAGAAGCCGTCTGAGGCGCTCGCCGAGCTGAAGCGGATCCTCAAGCCCGGCGGCGTCCTGGGCATCACCGACTCGCGCACCAAGTCGGGGCGGGACATCGACAACCATCGGATCGCCGACGACGTGATCATCCGCGAGGTGACCGCGGCCGGCTTCTCGCTCGCCGGCGCGTCGCAGATGCTCTCCAACCCGAAAGACGACTACACCAAGGGCTTCTGGATGGCGCGCTTCATCGTCGACCAGTCCTGCCTCAAGTTCACCCGCTAGCGGGGAAGGCGGATGCGCGCGTCGTCCCGCGGGGCCGTGGCGGCAGGGACTGCCTTCTGGGTCATGGTGATCGCCGCTCTGGCGGCGCCGGAGATGTCGCGCGCGGCCGGGGCGCCCGCCGGGAAATCGGCCTCCCCGGCCGTCATCGAGGTCGGCACCGCCCGGTCGGCGCCCGGCAAGACGGTCCGCGGTTACCTCGAGGTCGGCGAACGATCCGACGGCACGCCGTTCCGATTCCCCGTGGTGATCGTCTCCGGTCGCAAGCCGGGGCCGGTCGTCTGGATCAACGCCCTGGCGCACGGCAACGAGTACGGCGGCGCCAGGGCCCTTCAGGAAACAATTCGGCGCCTCGATCCCGAAACGATCGCCGGTCATGTCGTCGCGGTCATGGTCAGCAACCCGGCCGCGTTTCAAAGCCTGCAGCGGGTCAACCCCGATCCGGACGACCTCGAGGACATGGGTTCGGCCTATCCGGGCGACCCGGGCGGTTTCGCGACCGAGCGGCTGGTCGCGGCGCTGCATGAACGAGTGCGGGCGCAGGCCGATTACTTCATCGATCTGCACACCGGCGGCGATCACTTCAAGCAGCACCCGTTCGTCCTCTACACCCCCAACCCGGGCGTCCCGGAAGGACGGTACGACGATCTGGCCCGGTCCTTCGGCGTCCCGACCCTCTGGAGAGACGCCGCGGGAACGTTCAAGAAGGACGGCATCATCACCTTCAGCACCGCCGGCATCCCCTCCTTCCTGCTCGAGGTCGGCGGAGAGCCGCTCGACCCGGCCGATGTCCGGCTGCAGACCGACGCCGTCATCAGCTTCCTGGCCGGGGCGGGTGTGATGGCGGGCCCGTCACGGCGCCTGGCGAGCTACACCATCGTGACCGGCTACCGGATCGTCACCAACTCCCGCGGCGGGTTCTTCGAGGCCACGGCGCGTCCGGGCGACCGGGTGCGAAGCGGAGATCCGCTCGGAACGATCCGCGACGTGTTCGGCGATGTCGTCGAGACGCTGCGCGCCCCCTCCGGCGCGGAGATCGTCCTCGGGATCGCGACCTATCCCGCCGTCCCGACCGGGGGCTGGGTCGTCGAGGTCGGCACGGGCGTGAAGGAATCTCCGTGAGCGGCGCGCGGCCCCGGACGATCGTCTTCTTCCCCGAGGCCGCCTTCGGCCCCGCGCTCAACTGCGTCGGCATCGCCCAGGCGTGCCGCGACCTCGGGCATCGGCCGGTCTTCGTGGCCGACCGTTCCTTCGCCGGCGTGTTCGCCAAGTACGGCTTCGAGGAGCGGCTCGTCGACATGTCCGAGCCGATGGATGCGGCCAACGCGAGCCAGTTCTGGAAAGATTTCATCGCCTCGCACCTGCCGCACTTCCGGCTGCCGCCGATCGAGCAGCTGCCGACCTACGTCGTGCCGGTCTGGGAGGCGGTGGTCGACAGCGCCATCTACGTCGAGAAGGGGCTGGCCCGGGCGCTCGACGAGATCCGCCCCGACCTGATCGCGGTCGACAACATCATCCTGTTCCCGGCGGTGAAGCGGGCCGGGTGTCCCTGGATCCGGATCATCTCGTGCAGCGAGAACGAGATCCCCGACCCCGACATCCCGCCCCACCTGTCGGGCTGCGGCGCCCGCGACCGCGCCTGCAAGAACGCTTTCGAGGCGGAGTTCCGGCGGCTCATCCGCCCGTGCCACGAGCGCTACAATAGTTTCCTGGCGACGGTCGGCCACCCCGCCTATCCGCTGGGAGAGTTCTTCGAGACCTCGCCCCATCTGAACCTGCTGCTCTATCCGAAGCCGCTCGCCTTCGAGCGCCGGCACCCGCTCGACCCGGCGCGCTTCCAGTACCTCGAGGGGTGCGTCCGCAGCGAGGGCACCTACGCCGTGCCGACGTTCCAGGCTCACAACGACAAGCCGCTCATCTATGTCTCGTACGGCAGCCTGGGCGCGGCCGACGTCGATCTCTACAAGCGGCAGATCGCCGCCCTGGGGCGGCTCCCCTGCCGGGCGCTGTTCAACGTCGGCGATTATCTCGGCGCTTACGACGATCTCCCCGGCAACGTCCGGATCGCCTCGTTCTTTCCGCAGCCCGCGGTCCTGCCGCACTGCGACCTGGTGATCCATCATGGCGGGAACAACACCTTCAACGAGACGCTCTACTTCGGCAAGCCGTCGATCATCATGCCGTTCTGCTGGGACGGCCTCGACAACGCCACCCGCATCCAGGAGACCGGGTATGGCCTCAGCCTGCCCCGCTACACCTGGACCGAGGCGCAGCTCGCCCAGGCGATCGAGCGCGCCCTCGACGACCGGGAGATGGCGGCGCGACTGGCGCGGGTCAGCGCCCACATGCAGTCGGCCGACGGCCGCCGCAAGGCGGCCCGCCTCATCGACGACCTGCTGGGGAAGGATGGTCGCGCGTGAGCCGTGGCGCGGAGAAGCTCGAGGGCGCCGCAGGCCGCTCCGGCGGCGGACCGGTCCGCAGCGGCGGCGGCGGACCGATCAGGAGCGGAGGCGGCGGCCTCCGGGTCATCAGCCATCCGCTCGAGGCCGGGCCGCTCCTCGACTGGGGCCCGATCCCGCCGCCGGCCGGCGCGGCGCCGCCGGTGTCGCACACCCGCGGAGTGTTGCTTCACAAGGGAGAGGGCGGCTCGCCCGAGGCGGGGATCTGGGAATGCACCCCCGGCATTTGGGAGTGTCACGTGACCCGCGACGAGTTCTGTCACCTCCTGGCCGGGCGCTGCGCCTACACGCACGACTCGGGCGAGCGCACCGAGATCCGCGGCGGCGACGCGGCCTTCTTCCCCGCCGGCTGGCGCGGCCGCTGCGAGGTCAGGGAGACGGTCCGCAAGGTCTATATGATCCGGTGAAAGGGACCGCCGTGGCCACTCTCCCAGCATGCAGCCGCCGGCGCAAGGAGCGCGCCGCGGCTGATGCCGGGCTCCTAGGGAAGCTCCTTGGCACTTCCGGGACCAGCCTCAGAAGGGCAACCTGAAAGGACCAGTTTCAGAACTTGACCTTGGGCGCTTCCTGCGCTCCCTTTTCGGCCTCGAAGTATTCGCGCTCGGCATAGTGGAAGAACCCGGCCACCAGGTTGGTCGGGAACCGCTTGATCGAGATGTTGTAGGTCTGCACCGTCTCGTTGTAGCGCCGTCGCTCGACGGCGATGCGGTTCTCGGTCCCGGCCAACTCATCCTGAAGCCGGATGAAGTTCTCGTTCGCCTTGAGGTTGGGGTAGTTCTCCGCGATCGCCAGCAGCCGGCCGAGCGCCGACGTCAGGCCGGCGTTGGCGGCTTCGGCCTCCTTCGGCGTGGTCGCGCCCGCCAGGCGTCCGCGCGCCGCCGCGACGTTCTCGAAGATCTCCTTCTCGTGGGCCGCGTATCCCTTCACCGTCTCGACCAGGTTCGGGATCAGGTCGGCCCGGCGCTGCAGGACGTTCTGCACCTGCGCCCAAGCCGCGTCGATCTGCTCGTTCTGCGTGACCAGGCGGTTGTAGGTTCCGACCAGGCTCCCTCCGACAACCAGCAGAATCACCAGGACGACCGCGGCGACTCCCAGGCAGCCGATCCATCCTTTGCTCATGACGCGGCACCTCCCTCGGCGTGATGGAAGCGATCCACCGTGCGGATCGCCTTCGTGAGCTCCCGATAGTAGCGCGAGAAGACTCCCTTGAGATCGGTCGGCCCCGCCCCGCCCTTCCGCAGCGTCTCAACCTCGGCGAAGGGCCGCGCGTCGAGCCCGGCCCGCGCGCAGAAGGCGGCGACGACTGCCGCGCTGTCCGCGGGGGGCTCGTCGCCGAGCAGCCGCAGGCAGCCGCGGAACAGGGCCAGGAACGACGTGTACGACTCGCGCAACAATCGTTCGAGATCGCGCTTCCGTCCATGCGCCTCGACGTACGCCTCGCGCAGGCGCATCAGCTTCTCGCGCAGCTCGCGCTCGCACTGCAGGCGCAGATGGACGCGCCGCACCTCGAGGCGCGCGAACGGGTCATCGCCATGCAGGACGAGGTGGTTCGCCTGAATGTCGAGGAACTCGATCGGGAAGACGTCGGCCGACTCGGCGATCAGCTCGGGCGTGAACAGCCGCGGGGCGTGGTGGCCGCGGGTCCGCCAGCGCGTGACGCAGGGCCCGAGCGCCTCGAGACTCTCCGGTGCGAGATCCTGCGCGACGACGAGCAGGTTGAGGTCGCTGGTCGGGGCGTGATCATCGCCGCGCGCCGCCGAGCCGTAGAGCACGACGCTGCGCAGCGCGCCGCCGAGAGCCTGCCGCAGCCCCTCGACCATCGCATTGAGGTGTGGATCCGCCAAGGCCTTCGCCGCGTTCATCACGTCACCTCCGTCGAACCTATCCGGACTTCCGACTCAGGACACTAGAACCCACGGCCGGCGCCACCGCCGCCGAAGCCGCCGCCGCCGAACCCGCCGAAACCCGAGTTGCCACCGAACCCGCCGCCACCCCGGTACCCGCCCCGCCTTCCCATGCCGGAGAAGAACAGCGCGAACAGGATCGGGTGGCGGATCAAAATAAACAGCATCAGGACCAGGACGAGGAGCGCCAGGAAGCCCGGGATCGCCACCTGGCGCGGCCCCGGGCCGGCCGCGTCACCCGCATCGAGGCCTTCGATCGTGACCCCGTACTCGGCGGCCGAGGCCGCCACGAGCGCCGCGTTCACCCCGAGCAGCGCGCCGGAATAATCGTTCTGTTTGAGATGCGGGATGGCGACCCGATCGAGGATCGCGCCGGTCCGGCCGTCGGTGAGAAACCCCTCGACACCGTAGCCCGTGGCGATGTAGATCCGGCGCTCCTTGATCGCCAGCGCCACGACGACGCCGCGGTCCTCCCCCTTCCTGCCGACGCCCCACGACTGGCCGACGCGCACCGCGAAGTCGGAGATCTCCTCGCCGTCGAGCTCCGGCACAGTCACGATCACGACCGCCACGCCCGTCTTGTCGAACAGCTCCTTGTGGCGAGCCTCCATGACCCGGGCGTCACCGGCCGCGATGACCGAGGCGAGGTCGTAGACCGAACGGCCGTCCGGGGGCGGCATCTCGACCCGCGCCAAAACCGGCGCCGACGCGGCCAGGAGCGCCAGAGCCCCACAAAGCGCCGGAACGGCGAGCCGCATCGCTTTCGTCCCGATCAGTCACACGCGTTCGACCTCGACCCAGGGAAGAAACCACCCTACACGATCCGAACGCCCGAAGCCAGGCAGAGGGACTCGATTGCGGTTCCCGCGCCGCGACCGGATGCCTTGCACGGTTGACGAAACGGCCGGTTGATCGTCATCATGAGGAAAGGTTGCTCGATCGTGGATTGGTTTCGGGTCCGTCGGAGAAGGAGGACGCACCATGAATCGAACCCTCGTGCTGTTCACGCTCCTGGCGGCCTTCGCCTTCGCGCCGGCCCGGGCGATCACCAACGGCGTCCCGGATACCGGCGCGAATTATCCCAACGTCGGCTTCATGGCGGTGACGTATCACGGCTATCCGTACCTTTTTCTCTGGTGCTCAGGAACGCTGATCGCGCCCGACGTCGTCTTGACCGCCTCGCACTGTACGATCGATCTCGACGCCTACATCGCCGCCGGCATCGTCGACAAGGTCTACGCCGGATTCGATCCTCAAGTCTCATTCTTCCCCGGGGACGCGCAGCGGCTCTTCGAGGTCGATCGTGCGGTCACCAACCCCGCTTACACCAACGCCGGCTCCGAGAACGGCGACGTCGCCCTGCTTCTCCTGAAGGAGAAAGTGACGGATCGCTTCCCCGACATCCATCCGGCCCTGCTGCCGGCGGCCGGGCTTCTGGATCAACTGCGGGAGAAGAACGGGCTGAATGGAACGACCTTCCCGGCGGTCGGATACGGAGCCTCGCAGGTCGGCTTCGGCGTCCGGCCTGGAGGGCCGATCTATGGCGGCTACGGACTGCGCCGCGTGGCGACCTCGGACTACCGCGCCCTCGGCCCGGGCTACCTGCATCTTTCGATGAACCCGAGCACCGGCGACGGCGGCACCTGCTACGGCGACTCCGGCGGGCCGAACTTCCTCGGCGACACCGGCATCATCGCCATGCTGACGGTCACGGGCGACGCCGTCTGCCGCGCGACCAACGTCGGCTATCGTCTCGACACGGAAGCGGCCCGCTCGTTTCTGTCACCGTACGTGGCTCTTCCCTGAGGCTTCGTGCGGGAGCTGCGCAGACTCCTGCCCGAGAGGATAGCCGAGAGGCGGCGGGCCTTCGATCCAGGGGGAGCGCTGCCGCCGGTCGTGGGCGCGTGCCAGTCGGCGCTTCCAGTCGAAAACCGGCGCGTACCGACAGTCGCGGACGAACTCGGGCACCAGCTCCAGCGGGTCGAGAAGCGACGCCGCGGTGATGTCGGCGAGCGTCAGGCGGTCTCCCACGAGAAAGCTTCGCCCGTCGAGGAGCTCTTGAAGATCTGCGAGCAGAGACCTGAGCCGGCGGCGGCTCGCCTGCAGCTCATCGGGATAGATCTTGAAGAGGCGCCGCAGCCTCGGCTCGAGGATGCGGACCAGGAGCGGGTTCAGCCAGCGCCATGGGGCGCGGCGGAAGGTCAGCGTCCCCTCGAACAGGGCCGGATGCGCGAACGCCAGGTCGTACGCGACCCGCCGCGCATCGGGGCCGAGCTCAAGGTCGCAGCGCTGCACGAGGGCCAGCGCCTCGGCCCGCTGCTGCGGCTCGGCCGGAAGGAGAGGCGGGTCGGGATAAGCCTCATCTAGATAAGCGGCGATGGCATCCGAGCCGTCCACCACCCGGTCGCCGTCGGTCAGAACCGGGACCCTGCCGGGCGCTCCCAGCCGCCGCGCCGCGCGCCGGGTCAGAGGGTTCACCCGGACGAGGGTGAACGGCAGCCGCTTGACGTCTAGACAGAAGCGGGCCTTCTCGCAGTAGTGCGACCAGAAGATCTCGTAGAGTCGCAGCTGGCTCAGAATGGAGACTCCTCGATCGGCTTGCCGTCCTTCCCTTTCGGCGGGGGTGGCGGGACATAGCCCGTCGGCGGGCCGGTGGCGGTGATCTCCTTCTTCTTGACGGTCAGGAAGAAGGCGGGGCGGGCGGCTCCGGCCCCCGCGATCGGGACGCGCTCGGTCAGGAAGACATACTGGGTGGCGTCCGACCAGATCGTCTCGTATTGATCGTGCGACCGGTCGCCGTAGGCGTTGATGTCCGCCTTGCGCCGCCGGGCGTCCGGGGCCCCCAGGGCCGCCTCGTAGCGGGCGATGTACTGATCGGCCCTGGCGTCGCCCCCGGGCTGGAAGTGCACGTCGATGCGGGACAGCTTCGCGGCGTCGCTATCCTCCGAGAACCGGAGGTCGACGCTGTACTCGCCGGGCCTGGCGTAGAGCCAGAGCCGGCGATGCTGCCCGGAATCGGTGAGCGACGGCCGGATCGGATGGAGGCGCGCCACCTCGGAGCGCGCCATCCCGAGCCCGAGGCCGTCGAAGACAGCCGCCGGGAAGCGCTTCGCAGGCGCGGGCGGGGGCGCGCTCGTCCGGCCGCCGCCGCAGTTCAAGGTCAGCGCCACCAGGACGAGAGTGCCCAGCGACGCCGCGAGGCGCCACGACGACGACCGCGGCGGGATCGGTTCCTGCCCGGCCCGCGCCGGCCGCCTGCCGCTCACAGATCCAGGGCCCGGGCGATCTCTTCGCCGAACTTCGTCGCCGAGGTCGGGCCATCCGCGGTGATGACCGAGCCATCCTTCTCGACCGGATGGCCCGTATAGGTCGCGCCACCCGCGGTGAGCGCGCCGGCCTGGCTCGGCCAGACCGTCGCTTGCCGTCCCTTGAGGACGCCGGCATTGGCGAGAATCGTCGGCGCGATGCAGATGGCGCCGAGCGGCTTGCCGCTCTTCAGCGTCTCGACCGCCAGCCCCTGCGCCTTGCGATCGTCGAAAAAGACCTGCGCCCCGGAGCCGCCGACGAAGATGACCGCGTCGAAGTCCGCGGCGGCCACGCTGCCGAGCATCACGTCAGGCGTGACGACCATCCCCAGCATCCCCTTCGAGGGCGCGGTGGTGGTCGAGGCGACGATCACCGCGCATCCTTTTTCTTCCAGGATCCGGCGCGGCTCGCGGTACTCCTCGTCGCGGAAACCCTCCGGAGCGATCACCATCAGGACCCTCTTCTGCTTCTTCATGGCGCACCCCCTCGGTTCGACCCGGACGCCGATCCAGGCATCGGTGCAGGCTCCTTGATGTTAGCATCTCTCCCGGAAGCCGGAGCGAGCCGAGCCGCCATGACCGAAGGTCCCGCCAGAGATCGCAGGAAGAAGCAGCGGATCTCCCGCCGCCTCCCGGTCCGCTTCGGAACCGAGGCGAAGATGATCGGCGGCACCGCCCTCGACATCGCGGATGGCGGCCTGCGCGTCGAGAGCGCCGAGTCGTTCCCGCACAATTCGGTCGTCGACGTCTTCGTCCAGTTCCCGCGCCACTCGGTTCGGTTGCGCGCCCGCATCATCTGGAGCGGTGGCGGCCAGAACAAAGGTGGTCTGCCGGTGGTCGGCCTCGCCTTCACCCAGCCCGAGCCGGCCCTCGCCAAAGCGTACGCCGAATGGTTGGCGGAGGTGAAGCTGGCGTCCCGCGAAGCGGGCGGAGCGTCCGGACCTGTCCCGGTCCCGGCAAGCGCCGGCCCGACAGGGGATCTGTCCGGGAAGCGGCCCGAGCCCGCCGCTCGTTCTCAGCCGGCACCCCGGCCGCCCGAGCCGATCGGCCCGGTGCGCAAGAAGGTCGAGACGCGCCGCGGCAACGCCTACGCCATTCTCATGGAACGCCGCGGCGCCTTCTGGCGCCTGACCATCTCCGCCCACCCGAGACAGCCCGGAGTCGGGGCGGCCGATCTCGAGGAGACCTTCACCGACCACGCCTCGGCCGAGTCCGCCCTGCAGAACTTCCTCAAGAATCACTGAGACCCGGGGGCCCTCTCGAGGAGGGGCCGCAGAGCGGGATCGATCTCCTCCGGCCGAACCAAACCGGCCCGGCGCAGCGACGCCAGCCACTCGGTGGCGCGCGCCATCTCGCCGGCGCGCAGCTCCAGATGCGCCGCCAGCAGGATCACCTGCCGGTCCTCGTCGTCGATGCGCGCCCCCGAGGCGATCCGGCCGGCGGCACGGCGCGCCGCGTCGCGCACCACGTCGAGGGCGGCGACCGACCGGCCGAGCCGCACCAGGATCTCCGCCATCTGCCGCGCCGTGGCCGCGTCGTCGGGGTCGACGCCCGCCGCCTCGGTGGTGAAGGCAAGCGCCGCGTCCGGCTGATCGTGCCGCGCGTAGAACGCCCCGACGTCCCGGAGAAGCGCCACGCTGCGCGGCGCGGCGCGCAGGGCCTCCTGGTAGGCGGCGACCGCTTCGCCCGGCCTCCCGAGGCGATCGAGCCGTCGCGCCCTGGCGATCATCAGGAGGGCGCCGCGCTCACCGCCGCGGTAGGCGCGATCCAGCAGCTCCTGCGCCTCCGGCAGCCGGCCCTCCTCGACCAGCAGGGCCCCGAGAGCGGCGGCGGCCGGAAGATAATCGAGGTCGACCGCCAGCGCGCGCTCGAGCGCGGCGCGCGCCTCGGGGCGCCGGCCCTGGCGCTCGAGCGCCAGCCCCTGGTTGTAGAGGAGCGGCGCCGGAGAGCCCGGCAGTCGGTCGAGGGCCCGGCGGTAGAAGAGCTCGGCGCCCTGCGGATCGCCGGTGACGTTGAAGAACTCGCCGAGGGCGATCTCCCGGATCGGCGGCCCGGCGAACCGATCCCGATCGAGAGCCTGCTGCAGCTGCGCGTAGAGACCCGCACGGTCGTGGCCCGGGCCGGGCGGCTCGGCGGCCAGGAGCGCCGGCGTGGCGACGTCGGCGCGCAGAAAGACCGAGGCGCCCGCGTCGAGATGGATCAGGCTCCATCCCGGGCTACGCGCCAGGTAGGCGAGGAGCGGCTTCGCCTCGAGGGCCCGCCCGTGCGGCCAGAGGACCGTGGTGATCTGGTAGCGCCGCACCAGCTCCTCGAAGGAGACGGGGTCGGCGATCGCCTGGAGGTAGGACGCCAGCACTCCGTCGAGGTACGGATCGTTCCGGCCGTCGATGAACACACCCCGCGTCCCCCGCCAGGCATGGATCAGGAATCCGCCCGCGGCGAGCGGGTGGAAGACCTGTCCCGGGATGGCAGCCTCGTCGACGAAGCGCGCCGCCTCCTCCGGAAAGTAGTACGGGATCGGGCCGGTCCCGAACCAGCGCTCGGTCGGGGTGCGCAGGTAGAAACGGTTCGAGACGACGTCCTGGATGAAGACGAGGGAGATCCCCAGGAGGCAGGCGGGCGCCAGGTGGCGTGGAATGGGGAGTCGGTCGGCCCAGGCTGCCCGGGCATTCCGCAGCAGCACCGGCACGGCGGCGATGGCGAACAGAGGGATGTTGCGCCGCGCCCGGAGGGCCAGGAAACCGGTGGCGACGATCACCAGGACGTCGAAAAGCGTGACCCGCGTCGCGTTCGCGAACAGGGCGATCGCGGTCAGCAGAGCCAGGATCTCGAAGGCGACGATCGCCGCCGTCAGCGGCGTGGCCGACAGCGTCGGCTGAAACTCCACGATGGTGCGTGAAAGGAGACTCTCCCCTCCCAGATGGCCGAACAGAAGCTGGAACGGCAGCCGCAGCGCCAGAGCCCCATACGGGTTCAGCAGCGAGGCGACCGCGGCGCAGGCGAGCCCCGCCAGCAGATCGACGGATCGGTCGGTCCCGGCTTCACGCCGCAGCCCGGCGAGCGAGGCCAGAAGCGCCAGGCCGATCAGCCCCGGCCCCAGCATGAAGAGGCCCTGCACGTTGACCCAGAGCATCTGGACGAGCGGCAGCGCCAGCCAGAGGATCGCGCGCCTCGTTCTCGTACTGGTCTCGGGGGCCAGGGCGCGCTCGAGAAATCCGAGGGTCACGGCCAGGAGTATCCAGGAGACGATCTCGGGCCGCACCAGGAAGCGCTCCTGGCAGGCGATGGTCGCGAGCAGGAGCGCGGCGACGACGGCGTTCGTGCCGGCGAGCCGCCGCCCGCACGCGAACAGGAACATGAACAGCCCGGTGATCAATACGATCTTTAGAAGATCGAGCGCCCGCGTGCCGCCGTTCTCGTAGAGGAAGGAAAGAGCGACCTGGAAGAGCCAGTGGATATCGACCCAGCGCAGGCCCGGCACGGTGTAGGAGAACGGCTCGCCGAAGGGCACGGCGCCGGTGCGCCGGATCAGGTCGCCGCCGGCCAGGTGCCACCAGACGTCGGTGTCGGTCAGGCGGGTCAGGCAGAAGGCCACGACCAGCGCGAACAGCGCCGCGACGGCCGACCACGACAGCAGGCGCTCCGCTCGCACGCGGCCTCAGTCGCCTCCCGGCAGGCCCGAGCAGTCGATCCGGCAGTCCCAGCAGTCACGGCAGGGGCCGCCGCAGGCGGGCGCGCCGACCTCGTGGTCCTGGTCGGGAAGCTTGCTCACGCAGGCGCAGCGGGTGATGCAGACTTCCGCCCGGGCGACGTTCTCACCCTCGAAGACGACATGGCCGGCGGCCGCGAGAATGTTTCCCCGGTGGCGCTGGTCGGTTTCCTCGGTGCCGATCAGGTTGACGGCATTGCCGACACTTTGCCGCAGCGCCTCGAGCTTCTTGAGCTCGGGCTTGTGAAACGGCACCAGCACCTTGCCCCTGAAGGAGCCGTCGTCGGTCACCGAGACGCAATAGCCGGTGCCCTTGGTCAGGGGAATGGAGCGCTTCCCTGCCGCGACATCGAAGCCTCCGGCCGCGACGACGAGGGCCGCCCAGGTGGCGAGCAGCGGGGCGGCGCGGCTCACTTCGACTCGAGCGTCGCGGTCGAGACCGCTTCGTCGCGCAGCGACCGCGCCGTCTCCTCGACCCGGCCGAAAAACGCCAGGAAGTTCTCACCGAGGACGCCGCGCACCTCCTCCGGCGTGTGGCCGCGCCGCAGCAGCTCCTCGGTGATGCGCGGCAGCATCGAGACATCGTCGAGCCCTTCCGGAGGATCCTGGATGCCGTCGAAGTCGGTGCCGAGGCCCACCGCATGGGGGCCGCCCACCTGAAGAACATGCTCGATGTGATCGACGACGCGCGTCCAGGAAGTCCGATGTCGCGGCAGGGTCTCGAACAACTTCTCGATCGCCGCGTCGCGCCGCTTCGGATCGTCCGCCAGATCCTTCTTGATCCGCTCGTACTCGGGGCGGATCGACTCGAGGTCGGCGTGCGACGCGGCCACCACCTCCGGGTCGAGGAAGTAGGACCCGATATTGATCATCACCACGCCCCCCTTGGCGGCGATCTTCCTGATCTGCGCGTCGGTCAGGTTGCGCGGCATGTCGCAGAGCGCCCGGCAGGAGGAGTGCGAGGCGAAGACCGGGGCGCGGCTGGTCTTCAGGACGTCGCGGATCGTCTCGTCCGAGACGTGCGACACGTCGACCATCATCCCGATCCGGTTCATCTCCCTGACCACCGCCTTGCCGAAGGGGCTCAGGCCGTGATGCAGCCGCGACGCCTCCGGGTCGAAGTCGGGCAGGTAGAACGGCCCCGACGAGTCGGCCCAGTGGTTGGTGTTGACGTGGGTCAGCGTCATGTAGCGGACCCCAAGCGCGTAGAACTGCCGCAGCGCCCCCAGCGAATCCTCGATCGCATGACCGCCTTCGATCCCCATCAGCACGGCGATCCGGCCTTCTTTCTTGGCGCGCCGGATCTCCGCCACCGACGCGGCCCGGGTCATCTCTTTGGTATGGGCCGCGACGACGCGCCCGACCAGGTCGATCAGATCGAGGGCTTCGCGTGCCGCGCCGCCCGCTTCGGCAAACGAGGCCGGCACGTAGATGGCGAAGAAGGGGGCCGTCAAGCCTCCCTCGCGGGCGCGCGGGATGTCGAAGTGCGGCGTCGCCCCGCGCTCGCCGACGTCGGCCCATTTTTCCTGAAGCGCATACGGAGCGTCGAGATGCGAGTCGACGACGATCGCCTCACGATGGATGCGCCGCGCCCGCTCGGCGGCCGTCTCGGCGCGCGGCGCGGCCCTCGCCCCCTCCGCGAGCCAGGCGACCGTCAGGCCGATCAGCGCCGCGCCAACGCATTTCAAGATGGCGCGGGGGGCCATAGAGCCTCGTGGTGTATCCTGCCGCACGTTCCGCTTCGGGGCACGGGAGATCATGATCGTCCTCGTTGCTCAGACGTGTTTACTCTGGGAAGCGCGTTGGCGGAGGGAGCAGGATTCGAACCTGCGGGGGGTCGCCCCCCAACGGTTTTCAAGACCGCCGCCTTAAACCGCTCGGCCATCCCTCCGTGCGGGCCATTATAGCGGCCGGACGGCGCGGCGCGTGAGAATGCGATGAACCAGTCGGTCGACCTGATCGGGCTTCTGGTCGTCATCCTGGCGGTGGCGTGCGCCGTCGTCTTCCTGCTCGGGCGGCTGCGGCTGCCGCCGGTCGTCGGCTATCTCTGCTCGGGCGTCCTGCTCGGACCGCTGCTCGGCCTGATTAAGCACGGCGACGCGGTCTCGACGCTGGCCGAGATCGGCGTCCTCCTCCTGATGTTCACCCTCGGGCTGGAGTTCGACACCCGCTA
Source organism: Acidobacteriota bacterium (assembly GCA_041486695.1). Classification (GTDB taxonomy): domain Bacteria; phylum Acidobacteriota; class Polarisedimenticolia; order Gp22-AA2; family Gp22-AA2; genus JBGPLZ01. Next base: position 19,402 of record JBGPLZ010000042.1, read on the forward strand.
CTTCCTGCGGATCCGCAAGGTCGCCATGGGGGGCGGCAGCCTGCAGATCGCCCTGACGATCCTGGCGGCGCTGGGGGCAGGGCTGCTCTTCGGCTGGCCGGTCCGGATGGCGGTCGTCGTCGGCTGCATGGTGGCGCTGAGCAGCACCGCTGTCGTCCTGAAGAGCATGATGCAGCAGGGCGTCCTCGACACCCTCGCCGGCCGGGTGGCGGTCGGCATCCTGATCATGCAGGACCTCTGCATCGTGCCGATGATGGTGCTTCTGCCGATCAGCGGCGGCTCGCCGGGCGCGATCACCCTGAACGTCGTCTCGGCCCTGGCGCGCGCCGCCTTCCTGCTGGCGATCACCTTCATCCTGAGCCAGCGGGTGATGCCGCGCTTCCTGCACCTGATCGCCTCGGGCCGCAGCCAGGAGCTGTTCCTTCTGGTGACCCTGTCGATCTGCCTCGGCATGGCCTGGGTCAGTCATTTCTTCGGCATCTCCTACGCCCTCGGCGCCTTCCTGGCCGGCCTGATCCTGGGCGGCACCGAGTACGCGCACCAGATGACCGCCGACATCGTGCCGTTCCGCGATGTCTTCTCGGGCGTCTTCTTCGTCGCCATGGGGATGCTGCTCGACCCGCGCTACGTCCTGGCGGCGTGGCCGGCGGTGCTGGTCGTGGTGGCGCTCATTCTATTTGGCAAGACGGTGATCACCACCGCGGCCGTCGCCTCCTTTGGCTTCCCCCTGGCGGTCTCGCTTCAAGTTGGATTGAACCTGGCGCAGGTCGGAGAGTTCTCCTTCCTGATCGCCCAGATGGGGCGGCAGTCGGGCCTGCTCTCCCAGGAGGTCTACAAGATCGCCATCGCCTCGTCGGTCATCTCGATGATCCTGGCGCCGCTTTTGACGATGATCAGCCCACGGCTCTCGGCGGCCCTGGCCCGCTCGACCGGCGGCCTGCTGCCGGCCTGGGACCGGATGGCCCGCCGCGCCGGGACCGACCTGCCGATGCCCTCGTCGGGTCCGATCCCCGAGGACGCCCTCAGCGGGCATGTGATCATCCTCGGCTACGGCACCGTGGGACGGACCCTCGGCGACATGCTGATCGGCAACGCGTCGCCGTTCGTGGCGATCGAGCTCGATCCGACCCTGGTGCGCGAGGCGCGCCGCCGCGGCCACCCGGTGCGCTATGGCGACGCCTCGAGCGAAGAGCTGCTGCGCCGCGCCGGCCTCGAGCGGGCGCGTATTCTGGCCGTCACCTTGCCGGACCAGGTCATGGCGCGCACGGTGATCAAACGGGCCCGCCGCCTGAACTCGAAAATTGTCATCATGGCACGCGGCCGGCGCGGCTCGGAGGACGAGGACCTCTACCGCGACGGCGCGGACGAAGTGATTCACGAGACCTTCGAGGTCGGGGTCGAGTTCCTGGCCCGGATCCTGCGCCGCTTGAACGTGCCAAAGCAACAGGTCGAGAGGCAGATCGGCCGGCTGCGCAGCGGCCGCTACGAGATCTTCCGGCGCGAGGATTTCACCCCGCAGCCGATGAGCGAAGTGGCGCGCACGCTCGACAGCCTTCGGGTCGAGTTTCTCGAGATCCCGGCCGGGTCGCCGCTGGCGGGCAGGAACCTGCGCGATGCCGGCATCCGCGAGGCGACCGGCGCCCTGGTGCTCGCGGTGGTGCGCGAGGGCAGCACGATCCACTCTCCCGAATCGTGGTTCGTGCTCAAAGAGCGCGACACCATCCTGATCTCCGGCGCCGTCGAGCAGGTCGCGGCGGTGGAAGATCTGCTCACCCCGCCGGACTAGCGCTGCGGCGGGACCGGCTCGACCCAGCGGGCGTGCGTCAGGAAATCCTCGAGCAGCTTCTCGGCGATCGCGGTCTGCTCCGCCGGCACGGCGGTCAGCACCTGGTGGACGTCGTTCCCCTCGGTGTCGTAGAGGAAATACTGTAAGAGCGCGATCGGCTGGCCGTCCTTGCCGGCCGACTGCCGGATCTGCCTGAAGCCGTGAAACGCGCCCGGGATCTTCTCGTCGGCGCCGACCAGCTTGCTCGACTTGTCGTCCATCGCCTCCTCATACTGGCGCTTGAACTCCTCGGTGGTCTCCCGCAGGCCAAGCGGGTAGCCGAAGACCGTGACCAGAAGGCCGTTCGAGTGGATCCACTCGGAGCGTACGTCCTTGTTGTCGGCGAAGACCTCCCAGTCCGCGACCTTGCGGCTGCCCTTCCAGGCCTGGTCGTCCGACGTCAGGTCGAGATCGTGACCGAGACGCGGCTGGAGCCGGGCGCTCGCCATGCCGGCGCCGGTGAGGCCGAGGACCGAGACAAGGCCCCCCGTGATCGCCAGCTTCCAGAGCAGCGGCCGGCGCTCGGGTCGATCGGGCCTGGTGCGCGGGGCCAGAACGTTGACCGCGCTGAGCGAGCTGATCTTCGCCACCACGATCATGAACAACGCGAGGGCGGCCGGGCTCATCGCTTCTCCCGAGCCCCTCGATTCGGTGACGGCCAGGAAGGCGGCCCCGAACAGCAGCACCTCGACGAGAAAGTGAAAAACCGCCAGGACGGGATGGCCCAGGTAGAGCATGCCGGCCCCCGGAAAGGCGAGCGCGAGACAGGCCGCCAGCGCCGGGGATCGGAACAGGGCGCCGCACGAGCCGCACTTCGCCGGGCGGGGCGGATTGGCGGCGGCGCATTGCGGGCAGTGCCAGGTCGGCTGCGGCACCGCGGCCACAGCGCCCTCGAGCAGCAGCTTCCCCTTGAGCCGCGGCAGGAGAAGCGCGATCAGCTTCTTGTCGCCGCCCAGCTGCAGGGTCCAGCTCTGTTTTTTTCCCTGCGCCGGCTTGATCATCAGCCGGCGAAAACGCTGGGTGAGTTCCTGGACATGCCGCCACTCGTAGGCCCGAATCCGGGTCGACGGCTTTTTCCCCCAGACGTTGAACAGCACCTCGATCAGCCGGCTGTCGGTGAACACCAGCAAGACCTGATGATAGGCATAGCTCAGGTGGCCGAGCCCGATCGACTGGAGCCCGGGAGGGGTCTGCGTCGCCTGGGCGACGTAGAGGACATGCTCGTCCGCGCGCAGCAGCCGTCCGAGCCGCTCCTGAACGGCCGTCCAGCGCTGACGGCGGGCGCTCTGCTGGCGGCGGCTCAGGAAGGCCGTCGCCCCGGGGAAGAGATCGTCGGGAGCCGAGTGGCGCGCGGTCTCCGCGAGACGGCGTTCCGCCAGTGGACCGAGAAACTCAGGTTCGATCGCGCGCACCTGAACGGGCCCTCTTTCCATATCCCCCTCCATAGCCTCGCCGTCGCGAGGTCCGGGAAAAACTAATGTCCCGGGCCCGCTTCGTCAAACCAGAGCGGAATCAAACTTCGAGAGAGAGGGGGGGCCGCGACAACGATTCCGTGATCGGGGCGCGGTGCGGATGAGTGCCACGTCGACGGGAGCGGCGCCGCTCCGGCCTCCCCGTCAGGCCTGCCGGATCTCCGCCGCGCCGAAGTAAGGCTGCAGCGCGCGGGGAATGGCGATGCTGCCGTCCTTGCACTGGCCGTTCTCGAGGACGGCGACGAGCGTGCGGCCGACGGCGAGCCCGGAGCCATTGAGGGTGTGGATGAGCTCGGTCTTGCCGGTCGGCCCGCGCCGGAAGCGGATGGCGGCGCGGCGCGCCTGGAAGTCGCCGCAGTTGGAGCAGGAGGAGATCTCGCGATACGTCTTGAACGACGGCAGCCAGACCTCGATGTCATAGGTCTTCGCCGAGGCGAAACCGAGGTCTCCGGTGCACAGCGCGACGACGCGGTACGGCAGCTCGAGCCGCTGCAGGACCATCTCGGCGTCGCGCGTCAGCCGTTCGAGGGCCTCGAACGAATCCTCGGGCTTGGTCAACTTGACCAGCTCGACCTTGTTGAACTGGTGCTGCCGGATCAGGCCCTTGACGTCCTTGCCGTACGAGCCGGCCTCGCTGCGGAAGCAGGGCGTGAAGGCGGTGTAGGAGATCGGCAGGCGGCCGCCGTCGAGGGTCTCCTCGCGGTGCAGGTTGGTCAGCGGGACCTCGGCGGTCGGGATCAGGTAATAGCCGGTCTTGTCGATCTTGAACAGGTCGTCCTCGAACTTGGGCAGGTTGCCGGTGCCGGTCAGCGCCTTGGCGTTGACCATGAGCGGCGGCCAGACCTCCATGTAGCCGTTCTCCTTCGTGTGCAGGTCGAGCATGAAGTTGATCAACGCCCGCTCGAGGCGGGCTCCCGCCCCGAAGTAAACCGCGAACCGCGCTCCGGTGATCGTGGCGGCCCGCTCGAAGTCGAGGATGCCGAGGCGAACCCCGAGGTCCCAGTGCGGTTGCGGCTCGAAGTCGAAGCTCCTCGGCGTACCCCAGCGGCGCACCTCGGCGTTGTCGTCGGACGACCGGCCGACCGGCACGCTGGCGTGCGGCAGGTTCGGGATCGTCAGGAGGAGCGCCTCGAGGCCCGCTTCGGCCTCGGAGGTCTTGAGATCGAGCTCCTTGATCCGGTCGCCCAGGGCGCGCATATCGTCGATCAGCCCCTGGGCATCCTTTTTGTTCTTCTTGAGGCCGGCGATCTCCTCGGAGGTCTTGTTGCGCCGCGCCTTGAGGGTCTCGACCTCGCGCAGCGCGCCGCGCCGCGCCGCGTCGAGGCGGCGAAATCCGTCCAGGTCGACCGTCACGTTGCGGTTGCGCAGCGCGGTCTCGAGAGCGGGCAGGTTGTCGCGCACCCAGAGCATGTCGAGCATGGCGGGCGAAGTCTAATGCAGCCGTTTCGCGACTGTCAAAGGGCGGAGCGGCCGCGGAAACGTGCGATCATGGCGGCGATGGCGCGCACCCGACGCTCGGATTACCTGCGCAGCAACCGTTCGAGGCATCTGGCGATCCCCGACCCGGCGGAGGCGGCCGAGGTTGCGGTGCGCCTGCTCGGGGTGCAGGACGCCCCGAGCCGGCGCCTCATCGGCGCGGAGCTGGTCGAAGTTTTATCGGCGCAGACCGGGATCGCGGCGCCGGAGCTGGTGGTGCCGGACGAGCATCAACCGCACCGGCGCAGCGGCGGCCGGATCGTCTACAGCCTGCAGGGCGAGTACCGGCGGCGCCTCCCCGCGCCCGGCGACCCGCGCCGCGCCCGCGGCGGCAAGCCGCTGGGCCGGATCCGGGTGCTGAACCGGACTCCGGCGCGCGGCGACATGGTCCGATCCTCGGCCTTTCTGAACACCTTGCTGCACGAGTTCTGCCATCACCACGACGCGGAGGCGCTCGGCCTGCTGCGCTCCTTCCACACCGGCGGCTTCTACGCCCGCCTGCGACACCTGAAGGAGCAAATCGACCTGACGCCCGGGGCCGCTCCCCCGCTCCGCCGCGGCGCGGCCTCACGACCCACGGACGGCCGGGGCCGGGCGGCCGCCGGGCCCACCCTGCTGTCGCGCGTGTGGTCTATAATCCGCGACCTATGAGGAATACCCTTCCGAACCGGCCGCTCCGATGAAGGACGCCGCGCCGATCCGCAAGGCGGTCTTCCCGGCCGCCGGTCTGGGCACCCGCTTCCTCCCGGCCACCAAGGCGCAGCCGAAAGAGATGCTGCCGCTGGTCGACAAGCCGATCATCCAGTACGTCGTCGAAGAGGCGGTCGCCTCGGGCATCGACAAGATCATCATCGTGACCGGCCGCGGCAAGGCGGCGATCGAGAACCACTTCGACGTCTCCTACGAGCTGGAGCAGATGCTGGAGAAGCGCGGCAAGCACGATCTGCTGAAGCAGGTCCGCTC
>JBGPLZ010000043.1:0-25085 GCA_041486695.1 Acidobacteriota bacterium
CGTACACTCGGTCTTGATGGTTCGGATGCTGCGCTCGATCACCGCCAGGCTACCGTACTTCCCCACGGCCCCGAACCGGTGCCGGATCCCGTGGCGTCGACACCAGCGCTTGAAACCTTTCGCATAGAACTGAGTGCCCTGGTCGGAGATGAGGTGCCGCGGCTTCACGCTCGCCTTCCTGAAGAGGCTCTCCAGAAACGTTCTCACGAAAGCCGAGGAAGGCTGGCTCGGGAAGACAGCGAAGCCCATGATGCGGCGCGAGTAGTGATCAACGGCCACGGCAAGCCACCAGCAGAAAGGCCAGACCTGAGGCAACGCGAAGGGACTCCACGAGGTCCAGAAGCCGAGGGTGGTGGGCACAGTCGTGAGATCGACGTGCCAGAGGACGTTCGGCTTTCGGGCAGTGACGGTGCGAGGGACCGCCTCGAGGGCCGGGCAGGGTTTCGGCGGTCGTATATCCCGCAACATTCTGCGCACTGTTGTCGGTCCGAGGTGGAGACCGGCGCGGGCGAGGACCTGGGCGATCTTGACCTTGCCCATGACGGGGCAGAGAACTCTCAGACGCCTCACGAGGTAGGCGACGAAGTCAGGGAACTTGTTCACCGGCTCGGGCAAACGGACGAGCACGTCAGGGCCTTCCTCATCGAGACGAGCCGTCCAGGAGGCGATGGTAACGGGGGTCACGAGGAAGATGCGGGCAGCCTGGGCAAGAGACCAACCGCGTGCGGCCCACAGCTCGAGGATCGCTAGTCGTTCCGTAGGCGGATAATAGGGTCGCTTTTGGGCCTCGATCTGTTGCATGCGGCCATCCTTGATGCGGGTCTCTTCGCGTAGCAGCTGGACCTCCTGCAGGAGGCGCTCGAGTTCGGCCCGGAGGCGGAGATTGAGGCTCTGAGCGGCCCAGCCGAGGGCGGTGGTCAGGGCAAAATTGGCTAGCGAGACGGCGCGCACAGCCGCTGAGCGGACGCCACGGGGCCAGCCTCTGGATAGCGCCAGGGGACGGTCGAAGCCGGGCATAGGGGCCTCCCGTGGAGAAGCAGTGCGGACGTGGCGGGCACCAGGATAGTCCCTGACTGGGGAGATCTTCGAGGCAGGGCGCCGGCCCGCAAGATTCGTTGGACCAGCACAGGGACGTAAAGCCAAGCAAAGAAAGGGCGGATGGAATTTTCAGTAGGGACAGGGCGGCCGAATGGGTCGCCTCGGAGATCCGCAGGCTCACGAAGAGCTGAACCGCGCCATCGCGCGGTCACCCCATCCCCGCGCGCTCACTCCGCCCGCTCGATCGGTCGCTTCGTCTCTTCGCGGCCCGGAGCGGACGGGGCAAGGAACTCCTCGAAGCCGGCCGAGCCGCGGAATCTCTCGAAGTCGTCGACGCCGGCCATCCACTTGCGGATCGACGGAGTGTTCGCGGCCACCTCGCGGAGATACCGGAGCGTGTCGTCGCGCCGCCCCTCCCGCGCGGCGAGTCTTGCCTGGCAGAAGACGAAGTAGGCGCTGTCCGGGAAGAGCCGGCGCGCCTCGAGCGTGGCCCGCTCCGCCGCGAGCAGATCGCCCTGGCCGAGGAGCGCGACGATGTAGTGGGCGCGCGCCTGCTCGTCGGCCGGGTGGTCGCGCACGATCGCCTCGAACTCCGCCTTTGCCTCCGCGAAACGCGACTCTCTCTGCAGGGCGACCGCCAGGAACTCCCGGGCTGAGGCGAGCGTCGGATCGGCGGCCAGGGCCCGACGCGCCGCCCCCTCCGCCTCGCGCGGCCGGCCGAGGCGGATCAGGATCCGGCTGGCGTTCGCGAACGCCGGCGCCAGGCCGGGGGAGAGGTCGAGCGCCAGGCGCTCGTGGCGGAGAGCCTCCTCGAGCCCGGCATCGTCGGTGGCGGTGAGCGTGAGCGCCACCGCCAGGTTGTGGTGCGCCTCGAAGCTCGCGTCGTCCAGCTGGAGCGCCCTCCGCAGCGGCTCCATTGCCTCCCGGGGATGCCCCGCCGCGAGGCGCTCCCGCCCCAGGTTGGCGTGCCCTGCCGCGTAGAGCGGAAAGCGCTCCGTCCAGGCGGAGAAGAGCGCAATCCCGTCCTTCCAGATCCCGTCCTCCAGCGCCGCAGCCGACCCCAAGAGGGCGATCACGATCGCCGCCGCTCGGATCGCCATCGTGTGGGTCGCCGCGGACCCCACCCGGCCGAAGGGAAGCATGGTGATCGCCAGGCTCAGCCCGGCGAGCGGCATGTACAGAAAGTTGAGGGCGTAGAGCGAGGCGATCGGCACCAGAAAATTGGACGCGGGGAGGAAGCTCGCGAGGGCGAAGGCGACCGGGATCACGATCGGGTGGCGCCGCCTGAAGAGGATCGCAAGAGCCGCCGCGATCAGGAGGAGAGCGACGGCCGTGCCAATCGCCGCCGGGTCGAGAAGCGCCCGGAGCCCCTCACCCGGGGCGTAGCCGTGCGGATCGGAGAAGCGGACCGGGACCAGGAGATAGAGCAGGTACTTCCCCGAGAGCGCCAGCGCCGCGGCCATTCTCTCCGGCCGCGACAGGAGCGCCAGAGGGTTGATGAGTGGATCGATCCGCTGCAGGCGCAGCAGCAACGGCACGCCGGCTGCGTGCCGCATCAAAAGATATAGACCGAAGGCTCCGGCCGCCGCGGCGCAGGGTTTCCAGCGGAGCTCCGCGCCCGGACCGCGCAGGCGCAGCAGCGGCACGACCAGAAAGCCCGCCGCGGACTCCTTGCACAGGAGCGCGCAGAGAAAGCAGAGCGCCATGAGCGCCGCGGCCAGCCCCTCGGAGAGGCGCGCGGGAACCTGGGCCGGGCCGCCCGCCAGCCCGGGGAGAGGCGATCCCGACTCGCAGGCGATCCAGGCGAGCAGGACGAAGAGGAGCGGCAGGAGATCGACCCGCGCCGCGACCGAGGCGACCGGCCACGACGAGACCGGGTGCGCCGCGAAGAAGGCCGCCGCGATCCAGGCGGCCTCCTCGCGCCCGGTCAGCCGCTTCGCGAGCACCAGGAGGAGCACCGCGTTCAGCGCGTGCAGCAGGATGTTGACCGCGTGGAACCCGGCGGGCCCCCAGCCGAGCAGCCTCCCGTTGATCGCGAGGCTGGCGATGACCAGAGGCCGGTAGTATCCGGTGCCGGCGATCGTCCCGTACCAGAAATGGTGCGTGAAGCTGCGGACGACGCTCCAGCTCTCGGAAAGGAAGGTGTTGGAGACGATCAGGTGCTGGTCGTCGAACACGAACCCGAACCAGGTGGTCCGCGCGTGGACCAGGATCGCGAGGAGCGCCACGGAGGTGTGGGGCAGGAACCGACGGTGCGCCGGCCTCGATCCGAAGGATAGATCAGAAGCGCATAGGAAGTTCAAGCTGAGATCTTAGGTCCGGTAAGGGCCAGTCTGTCAATCACAGATCGGAAGCGCGAGCGGGTAAGAGCGACCGGGCGGCGTGCCGACAGATCAGAGTGAAGCGAGGAGTATGCCGGTGCGCGGACGTAAAGCCAAGATTGCAAAGGCTGGACGGAATTTTCAGTAAGGACAACCCTGCAACTTGAGGATTCTGGGGCGATCAGGGTACCAAGAGGAGGCAATGGTGCGGTGGCGTTTCAGGGTCGCTGATGAGCCGAGTTGCTAACCGCTCGAATACCCCTTCCGCGCCCTCACCTGTACGTCAGGCCGCCGCACCCTGAGCTCGAGCGTCCGCCAGCCGGCCCGGTCGGGAGCCTCCGGGAGGAATCCGATCAGGTACTGGTGCAGCATCTCCTCGGCCAGCGCCTGGCAGCGGCCGTCGATCTCAGGCGGCGCCGACGAGGTCACGAAGGTGCCGCCGCTGGTCTCCGCCGCCTGGCGTAGCGCGTTGTAGGGCTCTTCGTCGCGCGCCTTTCCCGCGACGATGACCTGAAGGGTGATCCGGGCGTGCTTGAGCGCCTCGAGGGCAGCGGCAAGCGAGGTCTCCGGCGCGCCGACGTCGGCAGGGTGCTTCTTCCTCTCCTTCACCGCCGCGGCTAGAAGTGACTCGGCCTGAGGGGAGGGCAGGCCATGCGGGGCGGGGGGGCCAACGAAGGCATCATCATCGGGAGTCAGGGGGAGGAGCGGCTCACCCTTCAACAAGAGCAGCAGCACCCGCTGATCGGCGCGCGCCTTGAGTCCATCGACCGTGGCGGCCAGGGTCTCCGCGAGCGGGCGGGGCTGCTTCGGCGCGCCGGCGGCGGCGGCGGTCTCGAGCCCCTTGGCGAAAGGCTGCCGGTCGTAGCTGAACTCCACCGGTCCAGCGGTTCCCGCCCAGCCGTCGACCAGGGCGAGGGCCTGATAGGAGGGGAGCGGCTCCGCGAAGGCGTGCGCTCCCCGCAACAGCGATTTTCTCACCGTCTCGTCTGCATCGGCGGCTTCGATGACGACGGCGATCGAAGCGGGGGCGGGCTGCGCGTCGAAGTGGACGATCGGCTGGCGCGCACCGTTCTCCAGCAGGGTGAAATCGCTGACCGACAGGTTGTCGACGGGGCGTCCGTCGGCGTCGCGCACGACCGTCGGCAGAAGCTCGATCGGGTGGGCGGAGCCGTCGGCCAGCTCCGCCGAGCGGGAGATGAACGATACCTTGGCGCGCCTCCCCTCGCGGGTCACCGCCGCGGCGACGACGGTGTGCCGGCGGATCGTCTCCCCGAAATCGTAATCGGCCCGGTAGGGCGGCTGGCGGTCGGTGTAGACCAGCCGGCCGTCGACGAAGATGTCGACCTGGGCGATGGCATCCCGCGGCGGCGTCGATGGCTCGATGGCGATCGTCTGGTTGCCGAGCAGGTACGGCTCGCGCGGGCTCGACATCGTGATCGAGAAGCCGGCGTCCTCACCGCTCCGGGCGGCGTCCCGCAGGTCCTCGCCGGGATGCGCCTTGGACGCGGCCGGCGTCTCGGTCAGCACCCGGCCGAGGCCGATCACGAAGGCGCAGACGAAGACCAGAAGGGCGGTCGGCAGGAACCGTCGTTGTCCGAGAAGCACGGGGCGACTCCGTCATCGAGAACCGGCCGAGCGGCCGGCGAAGCAAAGATAAGGAGACAGCCGCCGGGCGTCAAGCGCCCGGGACCTCGTGTACGATAACGTCTGAGGAGCGGCTTGTGAAGAGCGGACGCGCCATCCCGACGCGCACGAAGATCGAGGCCCGCCTGGCGGCGCCGCCATCCAAGAGCGTCACCCAGAGGGCTCTCGTGGCGGCCGCTCTGGCGCGCGGTCGATCGCGCATCGTCCGCCCGCTCTTGGCCGACGATCCCCGCCGGCTGATCGCGGCGCTCGACGCCGTGGGGATTCCGGCCGTGGTCACCGGTCCGGACGACGACCCCGTGGTCACCGTCGACGGGCAGGGAGGAGCCATCCCGGCCGCCTCCGCCAGCCTCGAGGTCGGCAACGCCGGCACCGCCATGCGCTTCCTGACCGCGGTCCTGGCATCCGGGAGCGGCAGCTATCTCATCGACGGTGATGAACGGATGCGGCAGCGGCCGATCGGAGATCTTCTGCGGGCCTTGCGCGACCTCGGCGCCGAGGCGGCCTCGGTGCGCGGCGACGACTGCCCGCCGGTGCGCGTCGGCGGCGGGCGGGGGCTGCGCGGCGGGACGGCGCGGCTTCCCGGTGGCAAGAGCAGCCAGTATCTCTCGGCGATCCTGCTCGCCGCCCCGACCGCGGCGGCCGAGGTGCGGATCGAGATCGAAGGCGAGCTGGTGTCGCGGCCGTACGTCGACCTGACGGTCGGCGTCATGGAGCGCTTCGGGGTCGCCGTGGGCCAGGAGCCCCCCGGGACCGCGGCGCGCCGGTTCACCGTCGCGGCGGGGCAGCGCTACGCCGCGCGCGACTACGCCGTCGAAGGGGATTACTCGTCGGCCTCGTACTTCTTCGCGGCCGCGGCCATCACCGGCGGTCGGGTCGAGGTCGAGCGGCTCGACCCCGCCTCGCGGCAGGGGGATGCGCGGTTTCTCGATCTCCTGGTCAAGATGGGTTGCCGCGTCGAGCGGTGCGCCGACTCGGTGGTCGTCGAGGGCCCGGCGCAGCTCGACGGCATCGACGCCGATCTCGGCTCGATGCCGGACGTCGCCCAGACGCTGGCGGTGTGCGCCCTGTTCGCCCGCAGCGCGACCCGGATCCGCGGCGTGCCGCATCTGCGCATCAAGGAGACCGACCGGATCGAGGCGCTGGTCACCGAGATCCGCCGACTGGGAGGGGAGGCGAGCCCCGAGCCGGACGGTCTCTGCATCGTCCCGCGCCCCCTCCGCGGCACCCGGGTCGAGACGTATGGCGACCACCGTATGGCGATGGCCTTCGCCGTGGCCGGCCTGAGAGTGCCCGGCGTCGTCATCGGTGACCCGGGCTGCGTCTCGAAATCGTTCCCCGGCTTCTGGAGCGCCTTCGACAGCCTCACCGGCGGCAGCTGAAACTCCAAGACGCACGAGACTCCTGAGTCACTCTCCAGTCCGGCGCCGGTCCCGGGGAAAGAAAAACCCCCGCGGGTTGACCCGCGGGGGTCGGTCGTGCGACTGCGTGCGGAACTGCTTAGAAGCGCAGTCTCGCCTGGCCGTAGAGGCGCCTGACAGAGTCGTCGAAGCCGCCAGCAACAGCCTTCAGAGCATCGCCCGGGTTGAGCTGGGAGAGCGATGCCGTGAAAGACACGTTCTTGCTGTAGTTGAAGCCGTACCAGATGTCGATCGCCTTGCCGAGGTCGTCGCTGCCGCCGTTCGCCTGCTCGAGCTGGTACTTCCAGTAGGCGGCGCCGAACTCGTGACGATCGTTGAAGAAGCCATTGTAGCCAACCGAGATGGCCTTTAGACCGCCGACCACCCCGTTCGCGACGACATAATTGGCACCAACCAATGTCGTGGCATCCTGCAGCTGGAACCAGTCACCATGCCCGGTCCGGTTGTGGAAGTCGCCGAACATCGGAACGAAGCCCTCGTAGTCCGTGGTTCCGCCTTTGTCGCCGGTGGCACTCTCATAACGTCCGTAGATCCGATGGATGTTCTTCCTGGATCTCCAGTTATAGCCGAACCAACCCTCGATCGCCCGCCCTTTTGCCTTGGTGTCGGTGACGCCGTAGGCGGCGTCTCCAAACTGCTGGGCGACCTCGATGTCCCAGAAGAAGGCCTTCTTGGCCATGACGTCATGCGCCCAGCGGGCCCCGACGGTCTGGACGTTGGAGGCGAGCTTGGTGTCGAGATCCATCAGGTAGAAGTCGAGGCTTTGCTCCTTCTTCAAATTCAAGGTGGCGTAGCCGCCCCAGAAGTTCTGCGTCAGACCCTGACCGCCAATGGTAACCGTGTCTGGCGAGAAGTTGGGATTGAAAACACCCGCCTGGTTCGGACGCGTGAACCAGAGCATGAGATTCACTTTCTTGAGGTTCCAGGTCCCGACGCCGCCGTCATGGGTGATGCCACTGTAGAAATCAAGGTCACCGAGCAACAGCTCGTTGCCAGCGACGATTTCCTGCCGGCCAAGGCGGAGGCTGAAATTCTTGCTCCAGAGCTGGTTCAGAGTGACGTTCCCCTGGTATAGCTCGATCGTCGTCCCACCACTGCCAATTCCATTCCGGAAAGTGCCGTCCGACTGATTGGCATTCTGGAATTCGATATAGGCGGCAACGTTGTGAGCGAACGAACCTTCGACCGCGACTCGCACGCGGTAGGGGAAGAAATCGGCATTGTCGTGTCCGTTGTCATTCAGATCCGAGGCGTTGGACTGACTTTCACCGCGCCAGCGAACCTCGCCGTGCACCTTGAACGGCTTGTCTTCCTGGGCCATTGCCGGCGGGGCCACGAGGGCCAGAACGGCGAGGGCCAGGAGGGATACGTAGAGAACCTTTTTCATGCGATGCTCTCCTCCAAAACGTTGGTGAGAACTGCTGGTTGCGATTCGAAAGTTATTCCAAAGTGCTGCGAGGCGCCGGCTTCCTTCCTGGCACGGGGTCGGGTCCCCCCTGTCATGCCGCGTCTCATCACGATGCGGTCCCCCTGCTCACCTCCTTCGTGATTGATCTCGATTTCGGAGTTTCCTTCGGCCCGAGAGTCGCACTCCTTAACAGACCAACGGGCGACTCACACGACACACCAACCCACACTTCCGTCAAGTACTACTGCAAGAGGTCTGCCAGATAGCGCTAGTGGTCGTGAATGTTAGATTAAGTTGATGGTGTGCAGTGACTTGTGTCGTAGGTGACCAGGGTTCGATGAGTCTAATTCTGAGATCCACCGCATCCAAAATCCATTTCGATGGACTTATAGTCCAACATCATGGATTCGCGTTGGTCGGCTCAATTCTGGTCGCGCATCGCGATTGTCCTCGCGATGGGCCGCTGAAGTCCGGGGTTTGACTGGCCGATCCAGATCGATTATAAGAAGAGAGGGCCGTTCAATGGCCTCACGTCGCTCTACCTTCCGGAGGTCTTTTCTCCATGCATTCCCGCCGGTCCCCGCTCGTGCTCCTCGTTCTTGGCGTTGCCCTGCTCCAGGGTGGCTGCGGGAAGGAGCCTGCCCGGAGGCAGGAGCCGGCCGGCGGATTCATCCCCGACACGAAGCCGGCGCCGCCGATCCGCTGGGTCGATGCGACCGTTCCGAAGGGAACGATCATCCCGCTGGTCGCGAAGACGGTCGTGAGCGCCAGCACGAGCCGCGTGGGAGATCCTTTCGGCGCCCGCGTTGTCGAAGGAGTCGTGGTCGATTCGAAGCTGGCGATCCCCGAAGGCGCGACGATCGAAGGGAATGTCGCCGCGATCGCACCGGCCGGGCAGGCTGCCTCGCGGGGCGGCGCGGTGACGCTCGCCTTCAAGGTCGTCAGCACCCAGACGGGCGCCAGCGCCCCGATCGCCGCCCACGTCGTGGGGGGCAAGAATTGGCGAGGTTCGTTCTCGATGCTCAAGGAGGGCGAAGCGTTCAGCATCGTCCTCGAAGAGCCGCTCAACATCAAAGTCCGACAATGAGGAGGATTCCCATGCTGCAGCGTAGTCTCGTATTGGCCCTTCTGGTCGCCGTGGCCCTGCCGCTGTGGAGCGCGGCATGCTCGGGCCAGAAGGTCGAAGAGCCGGGTCAGGTCGCCGAGCAGGCGGCGCCTCCGCCATCCGATCGGAGCGCGGCGGAACCGCCGCCGGCCCAGGCCCCCGCACCGCCGGCGCGGCAGCCGGCGCGCACTCAGTCGCGCGCCCCGCAGGCGATCCCCGAAGAGAGGCCGCGCCGGCTGGCGCCGCCTCCCGAGGGGCCGCAGACCATCAGCGTGACGATCCCGAGCGGCACATCACTCAGCCTGGCCATGGGCGCGGGACTCAGCTCCGAGAACGCCGCCATCGGCGATCCGGTCGACGCGACGCTCAAGAACCCGCTGATCGTCGGCGAGCGGGTGGTTTTTCCGGCCGGCAGCCGCGTCGAGGGGAAGGTGACCGACGTCAAGTCGGCCAAGAGAGGGTTCAAGGACACCGGCGGCGCGCTCGCCGTCTCCTTCGAACGGATCGTCGCTCCGGATGGGCGCCAGGCGGCGATTGATGCGGCCTTCACCAAGCTGGCGGAGGGAAGCGGCAAGAAGAAGGCGGCCATCATCGGCGGCAGCGCCGCGGGCGCGGCGATTCTCGGCAGGATGCTGGGGAAGGACACGCTCGGCTCGGCGGTCGTCGGCGGGGCGGTGGGCACCGCCGTGGCCGGCGGCACCAAGGGGAGGGAGGCGGTGATCAAGCCGGACGAGGGGATCACCGTGGCGCTCGAGCGCTCGGCCCAGACCACCGTCAAGCGCTAGAAGCGACTCCGTCCGGGGCACAAAAAAACGCCCGGCGCACCAGCCCGATTATCCATCGGGCCTGCGTGCGCCGGGCCTTTTGCTTCGTCGCGGCTCCCGGCCGCGGAGGGCTTACTGGGCGCCGAGGTGCACGTCGATGTTGCAGGGCATCGACGTCATCGTGCCCGAGCCGTCGTCCATCTCGACATCCAGCTCGAAGTGAGCGTTGCCGACCGCGCCGTTTGCGGTCTTCTTGAGCGAATCGAAGGCGAAGGTCAGCTGCAGGCCGACCGGCTGCAGGCCGTTCATCAGCCGCTTGGCGCCGGTCATGTGACCCGACACGCCACCCGGCGTGAAGCCGTTGCCGCGCAGCCCGAAGCCGGTCGCGCCGCCGCACGCGCCGGTGCAGGTCCAGTTGATGTTGAAGGAGACCGGAGCGCTCAGCGTGTAGTTCTTCACGTTGAAGCCGCAGTCGTAGGTCATCGTATTCGACCCGTAGCTTTCGGTGCAGGTTGACTCACGGGTTATGGACTGCGCCGAGGCCGGGCTGGTCATGGCAACGAGGGCCAGCAGGGCCGCCACCGAACCGAACATCAATATGCGCTTCATCAACGTCTCACCTCCGGAACGCTCCGGTCCAGGCCGGATTGCGTTCGACACCTCTCCAAGTAGCAAGCGGGATACCATGTCGTGCCGCTGGACGCCGTCCATGCGGTGCAGTCGTAACCATTGTCCACCAAGGCTTTTGGAGGATCTACCCCAAATCGTCAGCGGGCGGACTTCTGGACACGTTACGCTTCGGTAAGACAAAAGCCGACGGATCGCCGGACTATTTTTGTCCGGGGTCCATAAAGCGTCAGGGGTTCGCGGGTTTCGATGGCTCGGGCGATTTCAAGAGCACCTGGAAGCCGGGCTCCTGGCGCAGCGGATCGAGGTCGGCTTCCCGGGAGAGGAGGTCGGCAGGGAGGTAGCCGAGATCGCGGGCCCGCTCGAGGCTGCGAAGCGCCGCGTCGGCGACCCGCGCGAGCGACTGCGCCCGGGCCAGGCGGTAGTGCGCCAGGCCGAGCTGGCAGGAGGAGATTCGTTCGGTGACCAGGTGCAGGCAGGCGGCGACTGGCGAGTCGTCGGCCGGGCGCCGCCGTCCGGTGGCGAACCGGCGATGGGCGAGATCGAGGAGGCTGTCGGTCAGCTCCAGGGGATCCTCGTTCGGGTCGGCGCCCTGAATCGCCCGCTCCAGCAACTCCGCGCCCCGGGCCCGGTCGCTGTGCTGGTCGAGAAGACCCGCGAAGCGCCGTGCCAGGCGAGTCGGCGCCATGGGACGTTCGCACGCGGAGCGCAGCAGGTATTCGACCTTTCGATCGCGGCCCCGACCCTGGAAATAGTCGATCAGGTCCAGGGTGGCGCGGAACAGGATCTCCCGGCCGCGCGCCGGCCCGTCATAGTCCTGCGGCGTCCGATCGAGCAGCGAGCTCAGGAAGTACTCGGCCTCGGCGTCGCGGCCGAGCTTCAGCAGGCAGTACCCCTTGCCATAGAGCGCCAGAAGAGCGGGAAGAGCGTGCCCCTCGGGGATCGTCAGGGAGCCGTACTGGCCCAGCGCCGCCTCGTGGTCCTGGAGCTGCACCAACAGCGCGGCCAGGCCCAGGCGGGCCCGATCCTGCGCGAAGTCCCATTGATTGAGGATGATTTGATAGGCCCGGCGCGCCCCCATGACGTCCCCTGACTTGAGCCTCGTGGCGGCCGCCCCCAGCTGCGGGATCACCGATTCGTGGTCGAGGTCGATGGCCTGCCCGAAGATCTCCAGCGCGTCGGCATGGCGCCCCGTCTCGCGCAGCGCCTCGGCGAGGGCGACGAGGGCGCGTGGCGATTCCGGGTCCAGCGTCGCGGCGCGCCGGCCGGCCTCGAGCGCGGGTTCGAGCTCGCGACGCAATCGCAAGATGATACAGAGGGCGATCTGCGCGTCGACGGAGCGCTCGTCGGCGGCCACCGCCCGGCGCGCCTCCTCCAGGGCGGGAGTCAGCCGATCTCCGGCGGCCAGAGCCAGCGCCAGGGCGGCGTGAGCCGCGGCGTCGCCGGGCGAGAGCTGCAGAGCCTTCTCGGCCTCCCGGCGTGCCGTGTCGGCGCGTTCCGTCGTCTCGTCGATGCCGAGCGTGTAAACGTAGGCCGATGCCCGGGACAGCCCGACGTGCGCGGCCGCCAGGCGGGGATCGAGCGCCAGCGCCTTGCGGAACAGTCGTTCGGCTTCCTCTTGATCCACGGGTCGGGGTCGTTCGAGAACGCTGAAGCCGTGGTGCAGGTACGCGGCCGCGGTCAGCCGCTTTTTCTCACGAAGCTCGGAAGGGCGGTCCTCCGCGCGCGCGGTCCCGGCCGGCATAGCGGCCAGCACGAGCATGGCGAAGAGCGCGGCGCTCAGCTTTCTTCGGAAGTCTCGCGGTGCAGGAGAACGCGGATCCGGTAGCGGACGCGTCCTGCCAGCACGTTCACCGGATGAGTGCGCGGCAGGAAGGTGAACACGGGATAGCTGCGCCGATCGTAGCGCTCGAGCTCCTCCTGGATCCGGCGGTGGCTCGGCTTGATGTTGAGCCCCTTCTGGAACGCCTCGAAGGCGAGCCTCTTCTGACGGGTTCGCAGGTAGACGACGCCCAGGTTGCAGAACAGATCGGGGTCGAAGAACTCGCGCCGCACGGCTTGCTCGCAAAGCTTGACGCCTTCCTCGACCCGCGCGTTCGAGAGGGTGAGGGCCAGGCCCAGATACGACAGGTACTTCATGCGGGGATTCTTGATCCCCTCCTGGCGTTCCTGATCGACGGCCTCCTGGAAAAAGCCGGCCGCTTCCCTGTAGGTTCGCCTCTCGAGAGAGGCGAGGCCCTTGCGAAACGATTCGTCGGACGGGCTCGGGGGTGCTGCAGTGGCGGTCTCGGCCATAGCGCCTCACAGAGAATGAGCGAACCTCTGCCAAAGGGCAATATAGTCCCCGAATGGGGCGTGTCAACGGCCGCCGGGTCAAGAACAACCTCGCTTGATGGCGTGGGGCGTTTCATCCGCACCCGCACCCTCCAGAAAGAGCGAAGCCGCCCGGAGCCTCGCGACACCGGAGCGGCTTGATCGGTCACGATCGTGCTGACGTTGCGGGGGAGGCGCCTTACTCCTCCTCGCTCCCATATCCGAATCCGTAGCTCGGAGTATACCCTCCGGGCGTCGGGCTGGGAGGTGTCTCCCCGGCCGGCTCCCCGGCCGGGATCGTGGGCGTGGGCGCAAGGGGTGCCGGCTTACGGGCCGGGGCCTTGCGCGGCGGCGCCTTCCGCGCGCTGGCCTTCTTCACCGAACGGGCCTTTTTCGCCGGGCGGGCCTTGCGAGCCACCTTGCGGCGCGTGCTCTTCCTGGAAGCCGCCTTGCGCGAAGCCTTGCGGACCGCCGGCTTGCGGCGCGCCGTCTTACGCTTCGCCTTCTTCTTCGCCACGCTTTCACCCCCTCTGGTCTTGATTGGTCGGAACGAATTGCAAATACATCATAAGCCTTACCCTTTGTCAAGACAGTCTCACCCTGAGGTACCCCCCGGTGTGAAGCGCCGCGCCAGGCAAGTCGCCGGGCACGGGTCCGGGTCGCGGCGCGACCCTCCCCTCGGCGCGCCTCGCTCCCACCCACCGCGCTGGGGACCGCGCGGCGGGGCCCTGGTCGCTCGGTCTCACACGGCCCGGCGACTTGCCTGGCGCGGCGCTTCACGTCGGGGTTCCCTCGCCGATGCTGAGGGTCTCGTTCCGCCCGCGCCCCACGATCGCTTCAGCCCAACACGCCGCAGAACCCGCGACCACAGATCACTCCCCGTGAGGGCAATCGGATAGAGATTACAACCAAGCGGAGGTCGAGACGGGCGAGGCGCCAGACTGCGCGCTCGCCGGATCGTGCGAGACCGAGCAACCGGGGCCCCGCCGCGCGCTTCACAGCGCGGTGGGTGGGAGCGAGGCGAGCCGAGGGGAGGGTCGCGCAGCGACCCGGACCCGTGTCCGGCGAGCGCGCAGTCTGGCGTCTCGCCCGGGGTGGGTGAGCCTAGATGCTGTAGTCCTCGTACGGCCGCTGGTTCCAGACCCGCGCCTCGAAATCGGCCCCCTGACCGCGCTCGAGATCGGCCAGGATTCCCCGTGCGACGTCGAGTTCCCGCTGCGCCTCGTCGCGATCCTGGTACATGTACGGGTCCTCGACGGTGGACGGCGCGATGGCGAGCTTCTCCTCAAGGGCGGCGATCAGCTCCTTCTGGATTCCGATCGCCTTGAGGCGCGTCTCCTCGGCGATGCTCATGTCGAGGGCGCGCTCGATGTCGAAGCGCGACGCGAAAACTTCGTAGACCCGCTCGTAGACGCGCGAGCCGTTGTCGCGCGCGTCCCGCAGCGCCACCTCGAGATCGCGCCTCGTGAGGCTGTTCGGATCGAGCGGCTGCGGACGCTGCGCGCCGCCCAGGCGGGTGTGGGTGAGATAAGAAGGAAACAGGCCCTTCACCGTGTCGCCCACGGGACGCATCGCCTGCCCGTCGGCCCCGGTCCCCTTCGGCTGGATCCCCTGCAGGATCACCTGACCGACCTCGGGGCGGAGCACTTCCTTCGGCGGCAGGTAGCCGTAGCGCAGGATGTCCTGCACGCCCGTGCCGCTCATGGTGATGTGGTACTCGCGGCCGTGCGGGCAGGTCTTCTCGCTGGCGACGCTGCCGCAGCGCGTGCAGTAGAACGACTCGCGGAAGAAGATCGGCTCGATGCCGAGCTCCTCGCGGCCGTAATCCGAGAAGATGCGCTGCGAGGCGTAGGGGTCGTAGAAGCCGCCGAAGCCGGCGTGATCGCGCCCGACGATGAAATGCGTGCAGCCGAAATTGCGGCGGATGAGCGCGTGCAGGATCGCCTCGCGGGGCCCCGCGTACTGCATGGTGATCCGCAGCGGCGCCATGGCGACCCGGTCGGCGGGGAAGTATTCGCGCAGCGCCACCTCGTAGGCTTTGATCCGGAACTCGTTCCGGAAGTAGGCCCGCCGCGTGGTCTCGACGACCGGGTGGATGAACAGCCCGTCGAAGATCTCGAGCGCGCACTTCTGCAGATGCTCATGGCCGCGGTGCAGCGGGTTCGCCGTCTGGAAGGCGACGATGGTCTCCCACTTGCGCTGTTCGCGGAACAGGCGCCAGGCGTCTTTGGGATCGAGACGGTACTTCTCGAATGGACCCCAGTGGGTCTTCTCGATCAGGTCGATCGGCCCGGCCAGGGCGACGTCGCCGAGGCGACGGAAGATGGCGTCAACGCCCGGGTGCTTGCGATCGGTCGTGCCGAAGAGCTTCTGGGCCCGCTCCGTCTTGTCGAAGCCGTAACGCTCTTGAAGATGCAGGATCCCGAGCGCGTGGCCGCTCTCGTCGACCAGGGCCAGGGCGTCCCCCTCGCGGGTCGCGTCGATGATGCGGCGGGCGTCGTCGTCCTGGGGCGCCAGGGTCACCGGCAGCGTCCAGGGCGTCCCGTCGGCCAGCCGTCCCCGGTCGAGGATCGATCGGTAATCGGCGCTCCCGGTGTATCCATCATGCGGGCTGAGGACGCCGGACGCGATCATTTCGAGCGTGACGATTTGATCCAGGCCGAGCCGGATCTTCGGGAGACGGGCGGCGAGGGCCAACGCCCCATCGCGGGCCGACCCCTTGAGCAGCCGATCGACCAGCCTCCCGCCCACGGGTGAGGGGCCGGTCCGGCCGCCGGAGCCGGGCGATGCCGTCCCGTCCGGGCTCGAACCCGGCACGGCGGGGGCGGTCTTCTTGGGGTCGTGCTGCACGTCGAAGCTCATTCCTGTCTCCCTTCCGGCTCTGGAGCGCGGCGCCGGTCCGAAAATCCGGGCCGGCCCACGCTTCCGGAAAATAAAAAACCCCTTCCGGGAGACCGGAAAGGGTGCCGGCGCCTCTCGACCTGCGCCTTCGCCGTCCTATCTCCCGGGGAGCCCTCGGCTCCACCGTCTCTGCGGCCGGGTTCGAGGGCCGCGGCGGAACGACCCTGCGCCGTTCCGCTAATTACAGATAGGACAGCAACAACAACCGGCCCCCGTCGCGGGGGTAAGCCGGCCAAACGCGCGTCGCGCGGTGATCGAACCCGGGTCGATTCTGATTTGATGCCGGATCATGAAACCGCGCACGCTCCTTCCGCGACTTGCGTCCGGAACTATACGGCGAGCCCGGGGTCAAGTCAACGGCGACTCGGGGGCGGACGTCTGATCCGGGTCTGCCGGGGGCGGCGGGCGGGCCGCGCTTAGAGGCGCCGGAAGAGCGCCGGGTCGTCGCTCATCAGGCCGTCGGCGCCCCATTCGGTCAGCCGGCGCAGGAGGGGAAGATCATTGACCGGCCAGACGTAGACCGCCAGACCGAGGTCGTGAGCGGCTTCGATCCGCCGCCTGCTTGCGAGCCGAGTGTGCGGATGGAAGGCATGCAGCCTCAGGAGCCGGTGGAGGGGGCGGAGCCGGCGTGCCGAGCGCGAGGCGAGCAGGCCGAGCGCCGCCTTCGGAAGCGCTTCACGGGCGCGCTTCAGCGCCTCCGGCTCGAACGACGACAACACCAGGAATCCGCGGAAGCGGGCGCGGCCGATCGATCGGGCGACGGCGCGCGCGAGGCCCGCGAGAACAGGCGTCGCGCCGGACTTGAGTTCGATGTTCAGGCCGACCTTGCCGCGCGCCCAGTCGAGCGTTTCGTCGAGGCCCGGCAGCCGCTCACCGCGAAAGCGGCGGGCGAACCAGGCTCCCGCGTCGAGCCTGCGCAGAGCCGCGAAGGAGAGATCGGCGACCGCGCCGCGTCCGTTGGTGGTCCGGTCGACGGTGTCGTCGTGGATCACGACGGGCACCCCGTCCGCGCTCAGGTGGACGTCGAGCTCGATGGCGTCGACCCCGAGACGCACCGCCGCCTCGAACGCGGCCATGGTGTTCTCCGGCGCCCGGGTGGAGGCGCCGCGGTGAGCGAAACGGAGCGCCGCCGCCCCATGGATCACGACGCGGTCGCCTCGGTCCCGGATCGATCGATCCGCTTGCGATCATGGACGCCCCGCACCCGCTTGCGCAGCCGGATGTTCTTGGGCGTCACCTCGACGAGCTCGTCGGCGGCGATGAACTCGATACAGTCTTCGAGATCCATGCCGCGCGGGGGCGTCAGGCGGATCGTATCGTCCGAGCTCGCGGCCCGCATGTTCGTCAGGTGCTTCTTCTTGCACGGATTGACGACCAGATCGTTGTCGCGCGAGTGCTCGCCGACGATCATCCCCTCGTAGACCGGCACGCCCGGCCCCAGGAAGAGGGTGCCGCGATCCTCGAGGTTGTGCAGGGCGTAGGTGACGGTGGCCCCCGGCTCCTTGACGATCAGGGCGCCGCGGGTGCGCTCGGGGATCGCGCCGCGATGCGGGCCGTACTCGTGGAACACGTGCGACATGATGCCGGTGCCGCGCGTCTCGGTCAGGAACTCGCGGCGGAACCCGAGGAGCCCGCGCGCCGGCACGGTGAACTCGAGCCGGACGCGGCCGGTGCCCACGCCGCCCATGTCGGCCAGCTCGGCCCGCCGCGTTCCCAGCATCTCCATGACCCGGCCCCGGTAGGCTTCGTTGAGATCGAGCACCAGGTATTCGATCGGCTCGAGCAGGGCGCCCTTCGGATCGCGCTTCAGAATCACTTGAGGTCGCGACAGCTGGAATTCGTACCCCTCGCGCCGCATGGTCTCCGCCACGATCGCCAGGTGCAGCTCGCCGCGCCCCGACACGCTCAGGCTGTCCGAAGCGCCGGTCTCCTCGACGCGCAGGGCCACGTTCGCCCGGGCTTCCTTCAGCAGCCGATCCCGCAGGTGGCGCGAGGTCACGAAGCGGCCATCCTGGCCCGCGAACGGGGAGTCGTTGACCAGGAACTCCATCGACAGGGTCGGCTCGTCGATCCGGATCGGCGGCAGGGCGTCCAGATGGTCGGGATCGACGATCGTCTCGCCGATCTGGATGTCCGGGATGCCCGCGAGGGCCACGATGTCGCCGGCCTGAGAGGCCTCGGCCGGGGCGCGCTTCAGCCCTTCGAAGGTCTCCAGACGGGTCACCTTGTGGTTCTCGACAGTGCCGCTCAGCTTGAGGATCGCGATCGGATCCCCGATTCGTATCGTGCCGCGGAAGATCCGGCCGATGGCCATCCGGCCGACGTAGTCGTTGTAGTCCAGGTTCGACACCTGAAGCTGCAGGGGCGCCTCGTGGTCGCCCGGCGGGCAGGGCGCCTGAGCCAGGATCGTGTCCAGGAGCGGCGTCATGTCTAGGTCGCCGTCCTCGATCTCGCGCCGCGAGTAGCCCAGCTTCCCCGAGGCGTAGACGTGCGCGAAGTCGAGCTGCTCGTCGGCCGCCCCGAGATCGATCATCAGCTGGAACACTTCGTCGAGCACCTGGTGCGGCCGCGCGTCGGAGCGGTCGATCTTGTTGATCACCACGATCGGCCTCAGGGCCAGCTCCAGCGACTTCTTCAGGACGAAGCGGGTCTGGGGCAGCGGGCCCTCGGCGGCGTCGACGAGAAGCAGCACGCCGTCCACCATGCCCAGGATCCGCTCGACCTCGCCGCCGAAGTCGGCATGCCCGGGAGTGTCGACGATGTTGATCTTGACACCCTTGTAACGGATCGAGGTGTTCTTCGCCAGGATGGTGATGCCGCGCTCGCGTTCCAAATCATTGCTGTCCATCACCCGCTCCACCATCCGCTCGTTGGCACGGAAGGTGCCGGTCTGCTGAAGCAGGCGGTCTACGAGCGTCGTCTTGCCGTGGTCGACGTGGGCGATGATGGCGACGTTCCGGATGTCGCTCCGGCGCAGATATCTTGTCATGATCAGTGATGATTGTATGCGAAGCTTACTCGATCGTGAACCGCGGCTTTGGCACGGGGGGCGCCGGCTTCGGCGTTCCGGTGGCCGCGGCCCTCTTCTCGAGCAGCATTTCGCGCATCGAAGTCTTCAGAAAGTAAAGCTCGATGATGCGCAGGCCGGCGAACATCTTCTCGATGTCGCGGTTCTGGTAGAGGTGGCGGGTGAGAAGGCGGCTCGAGGACGAGTCGCACGCCACGCGCCGGTCGTCGAGGATCCGGTAGCGGCCCGGGGACTCGGCGGTCTCGAGGCGACGGGCATGGAAGTAGGCCAGCAGAAGCCCCCCGGGCCTAAGGATACGGCGCGTCTCGCCCGCCGCCCGGCGCGCCGCTTCGGGATCGTAGTAATTGAAGATGTCCCAGGCGACAACGGCATCGAACGCCTCGTCGGGATAAGGGAGGGTCGTCGGGAGGCCGCAGCGCGCGATCCCCGCCCCGGCATCCCGCCGGCGCGGTCCTCCGGCGGACCCGGGTTCGAGTCCGCCCCGGCCGGCGCGTGCCTCCCGCGCTCCCGCCGTCCTGAAGGTGCGCGGCGGCAGGATGATGCGGCGGGTCGGCCGGCCTCCGGGGCCGGGCTGCCCGGCAGAGGTCGCCGGCACCGGAACCGCCAGGCCGACGCGCGCGCCGGTTGCGGTCGTGCGCATGATCGGGGCCACCTCGGGCGGAGGGGGCGCAACATCGGCGGCGGCTTCGTCCGGCGCCGGCTCGGTGGCATTGAGGATGTCCTCGACCTGGACCTTGCAGCCGGCCTGGGCGAAGAACTCGATGTTGACGCCGGAGAGGCGCCCGAGATCGAGAAGATGCGGGCGCTCCATGGTGCGCAGACGCTTGAGGAATTTTGCGAGGACGTGCGACGCTAGCGATGAGCCCGGCGGCCCCTCCGGAGGGGTTCCACCACCGACCTCGCGCTTGCGGAACAGGTTCAGCATCGAGCGCTCCCTGGCCGGGAGGGGCAGCCCGCCCGGGGCCTGGGCCCCGGGGCGGGATCCCTTCCAGAGATGGCCGCGGTCAGACGCGCGGCGCCTGGCCCTTCAGCGCCTCGTCCTTGACCTCGGGGATCCTGCGGATCTCCTCGGGCCGGCCCGTGGCGGTCTTGCGCGCCGCCTCGGCACCCACGCGCTCCATGTCGACGCTGCCCTTGAAGTGGGCTCCGTCGGCGATGGTGATGCGCGGTGAGTGGATGTCGCCGGTGAGGCGACCGGTCGGGGCGATCTCCACCCGCTCCGCAGCATAGGCATGCCCGGAGACCTCGCCGGCGATGATGATCGTCTTGGCGTGGAGATCGGCCTTGATCTTGCCGTTCGGGCCGATGGTCAGGTTGTGGTCCCGAAGTTCGATCTTGCCTTCGACGCGGCCATCGATGGTGAGGTCCTCGTCGCCCTGTAATTCGCCCTTGATCTGAATAGAGGGTCCGATATTCACGATTCGTCCGCTCCTCCCCGGCTCGGGTGTATAGGTGGGGTTCACCGCAGTGTCGGTCGGGCGCGTACCGGTGTCTCTCTTATCCCACATCGAGACCTCCTCGAAAAAGGTCCACCGGGTGGATCCAGGTGGCTCGTTGGCTCCCCGCACGGCGAAGGATCCCTCGAACCTCTCGTCGAGGCGGGATCGCATTCATCGACCCGTCCGGCGACCGGACGCCGGATCGGCACGGGAAGAAAAGGGGAAGCCGAGGCTCCCTTTGGGATCGCTCGGTACCGTTGCCGCTCTTTAAAGTGCGCCGGACTCTAGCACACGCTCCGGGGAGCGTCAAGGTAACCTGACTTGTCTGTCAAGCCTCCGACACCATATATATAGGTCGCAGGAGGCCGAGGCAAGCCGGTGATTCAAAAATCTGACGGCAACTGGTGGATCCGATCTGCACGGGCAGGCGGCCGGGCCATGCTGGTCGCGGCCTGCTTCTGCGGGCTCGCGGTCGCGGCAGGCACCTCGCGGAGCGGGGCCGCCATGGTCGCTCCGCGTGCCGCAGCGCCGCGACCCGACCCGCTGCAGTCGATCCTCGCCGACGATGATTTCGAAGCCCGTCTCGCGGACCTGGCACTCGAGCTGAAACAAGGAGGCGCGAGCCCTTGCGAGCGACTGGGCGCATTCGGCGAGCACCGGAACCAACGGGTCCGGGAGCATGCGGTGCGCGCGCTCTCGGTTGCGGGTTGCGGGACCTTCGTCTCATTCGGCCCGTTTCTGCGCGACCCGAATCCCTGGGTGACCGAGGCGGTGCTGCGGGGCATCGAGGGTCAGCGGGTCCGTGAGGCGGTGCCGTTTCTGATCGATCGCCTCTCCGATCGGCGCGCCATCGTGTCGGACGACGGGGCCTGGACGATCGCGGAGAGCGCACACCGAGCGCTGCGAGCGCTGACCTGCCAGTCATTCCATTTCGATCCGCAGGGATCGCCTCGCGGGCAGGCCGAGGCGGTGGAGCGCTTCCGATCATGGTATCTGGAGCACGGCGCCGAGCCCCGGGAGAGATGGATCGTCTCGGGCTTGTCCCTGGCCCGCGACTACTTGGGACGCGACTTCGCCCCCCACCGCCGGGAAGGCATCGAGCTCCTGCTGCTGATCGGGCCGCCTGCCGCCACGGAGCTGCGTGCCGCCCTGGGGCGAAAAGCGGGAGACCTGCGCGCCGCCGTGACCTGTCAGCCGGTGGAGCCGCCGCGCGTGAGCGATCGGGTGCCGTGCACGCTCGTGGTCACCAATGCCGCCAGCCGCCCGGTGGCGCTCGTTCCGATCGGCGACGCTCCGGAAGTGCGACTGATACGACAGGACGATGGACACGCCGAGGATCATGGCGATCGTCTCCGCGGGACGCCGCAGGGGGCCGCGGAGATGCCCGCGCTCGCCGCGCGCGTCATCGATCTGGGCCCCGGCGACGTTCTGCGCCGCGATTTCCAGGTGGGCCCGGTGCGCGCCGCGGGTCGCTACGAGGTGC
This sequence comes from Acidobacteriota bacterium, assembly GCA_041486695.1. Lineage (GTDB taxonomy): Bacteria > Acidobacteriota > Polarisedimenticolia > Gp22-AA2 > Gp22-AA2 > JBGPLZ01. The sequence continues at coordinate 21,493 of JBGPLZ010000043.1, forward strand.
GCGCCACTCTCGTCGATCTCGCCACGTCGCTCCCCGGCCCGGACTCGCTCGTGCCGGCCTCGACGCCGCCGCGCGGGGCGAAATTGCCCGCCGCGCGCGACCGGCCGCCCCGGCCGGCCGAGATCCCGGGATCCGCCTCCCGGGCCATCGGACCATCGTCCATCGAGGCCAGCACGGTGCTGCGCTTCGAGCCATGACCCGCCCGGGGGCCGATGCGCCCTGTGAGCGGTGCGCCCACGATGGAGATACGCCTAGATCAGGCTCGCCACCATGTGGAGATAGTTCTGCAGCCAGAACAGCCACAGGCTCGATAGGCGGGCGACCGGTCGCGGTTGGCGGTCGAGCGTCCTGCCGTTGTTGTTGATGTCGAGATCGAGCGTGTAGAGGCCGTCCGGATCGACCTCGGCGCGCACCGCACGGCTCCCGGTCTCGTAGGTGAAGCGCTTCCAAGTCGCGTGTCCGTCCCACGTTTCACGCCGCTCCTCGCCGTTCTCGAAACGCACCAGGAGCGTGACCGGGAGGATCACCTCGCCGTTGCGCCTCACGATCACCTCGGTCTCGAAGGCGGTCTCCCCCGGAACGCCCGACTCCTGCGCGGCGCGTCGATCGAGGGAGGGCTCGCCGGCGTGGCCCGCCGGAATGAATCCGCGGGGCGCCTCGAGGGGCCGGCTCCTGAGCGACTCCACCGCGAAGTCGAGGGTCCCCGTGCCCTCCACCATCTGCTGGAGGACCGGGCGGAGATCGAGACCGGGACGGCGGCGCGCCGCCGTCTCTTCCATGGCGGCGAAGAAATCGCCACGGGTTGGATGCGTGAAACGGTGGCGCTCGAGGTAGATTCGCAGCCCCTCCTCGACCGACCCGGCGCCGAGCATCCGGTCGAGCGTCTCGAGGACGACGTCGGTCTTGTCATAGACGATGGCCGAGTACGAGCCGGGATGGAAGGCCCAGGACGGGGCGGCCATGGGATCATCGTGCGCCACCGCGGCATACCCCTGGCGGCTCCATTGCAGGAGAGCGTCGTCGAGCCCGGGGAGCCGCAGTTGCAGAGGATCGATTTTCGATCCGAGCAGTCCTCCTCCGCTCGGCTGGAACGGGCTGTCACGGAAGCCGAGGAGCTGGTCGAGATTGACTCGCCGGTCGCCGAGCGGCAGATCGATCCCCTCGTCGATCGCCCGGGCGGCGGCGTAGGCGAACAGCGCATTGGCCGTGCGCCCCTTCCGGGGCGCGCCGAACAGCGCCTGCATGGCGTGCCGGGTGACGAAGGAGTCGATCCCCTCGTCGAGCCAGGCCTCTTCGACCTCGTTGGTGGCGACGATCCCGTACCAGTACTGGTGCCCGAACTCGTGCAGCGTGACCTCCTCGGGGGCGGCATAGAAGGAGGGGAGGTACCAGGCCATCGACACGGTGAACAGCATCGGGTATTCCATCCCCCCTCCGAGGCCCATCGGCAGGTCGTCGACCACGAGGCGGGGATAGGGGTAGGGCATGAAGCGCTCGCCGTAGTAGAGCAACCCCGTCCGGACCGCCGCCAGGATGCGCGGCACCATGGTGGCGCGGTAGGGGTGATGCGCATAGACGATCTCGACCGGGGCGGCGGCGTACGGTCCCTCCGCGACGACCTGCCGCGCGAAGACCAGATCCGGGTCGGCGATCCAGGCGAAATCGTGGACGTCTTCGGCGCGGTAGGTGACGCTGCGGCTGCCATCGGGGTTGTGGCGCGTGTCGATCGGCACGCCGGTCGCGTCGAGCGTGAACCGTTCCGGCACGGTCAAGGTCACGAGATAGGTTCCGAAGTCGGCGAAGAACTCGGTCCTCCGCTGCAACGGATGGACCTTCCAGCCGGCGTCGGTGAACACCCCCGCCTTAGGAAACCACTGCGCGATGTCGTGGTGCTCGCCCCAGTACCCCATGCGGTGAAACGTCCTGGGAAGCAGCGTCGTCCAGGCGATCTCGAGGCGAACGCTCGCGCCGGGTGGCACCGGCACGGGGAGGGGGACGGTCATGATGCTCTCGTCGACGGTGGTCTTCGCCGTCAGGTCGGTCCCGCCCGGGCCGTGGACCGACGCGACGGTCATCTGTCCCCAGGCTCCATCCTCCTTCATCCTCTGGAGCAGGGCCGCGAAGGTCCGATCGTCCCACGCGCCGCCGCGCATGTAGAGGGTCCGATCGTTGGAGAAGGCGTTCGGATAGAGGTGCAGCCGGACGTCGGTCATCGTGGCGCGGGTGTCGTTACGGTAGAGGAGCGTCTCGCGGCCGCTCACCTCATGCGTCTCTGGATCGAGGCGCGCCTCGATCTGGTAGTCGACGATGCGACGGCTCCGGGTCGGAGCGCCGGCGGGGGTCTCGGCCGGGTGGAGTGGCGCGGCGTCAACTTGGTGAGCGGCCTGAAGAGCCAGGAGAAGGACGAGGATGAAGGGGCCCGAGGGAACGGAAAAGGCCGAGGCCCCCGGCCCCGTGACCGGCTCGATCGCCTCGGTCCGGTCGCCGGCCCTCTCCGGCGCCGCCCCGGTGGCTCCGCGATAGAACGCCAGGATCGATCCGAATCCGACCACGCGAGCCCAGTGCCGCACCAGCATGACCGCTTGCTGCGCAATGACCAGGGGGACGATCGCGGCGGGGGGCAGGAGACCTTGGGCCGCCGCCAGGTACGGGACGAAGACCGACAGGCTCAGACCCAGGAGCAGCGCGTACAGCCCCAGGATCGACAGGACGTGCCGCGCCACGAAGCCGGAGGCGGTCAGCAGGGCGCCGCTCATGTGGCGGCGGTCCTCGACCGCGGTCAGGATCCGCGCCAGATCGAAGGTCGCCGTCGTGAGCAGGAGCAGAATCAGCATCACTCCCTGCTTGGCGCGCATGGCCCAGAAGGCCGCGATCTCATGCGCCGACTGATCGAAGCTGTAGAACAGCAGGCGGTCGAGGCCCCGGCTCAGCAGGGCGAGCGAGAACAGGACCATCGCCAGGTAGGGCAGAAGCCTCAGGTAACGGAGCGCGAAGCGGCCGCAGCCGCCGAAGAAGCGCGGCAGGAAAGGCGAACGCACGGGGCTCCGGAGAGTGTCGATCACCCCGCCGGTCAGGAAGGACCCCATCAGGGCATAGGCGAGGGCGCCGACGCCGAGCAGCTGGAACTGCTCGGCGAAGGCGCTCGACTGGCTCCGCAGCAAGTCGAGCAGGACATCGAGACGAAACACCGCATCGAGCCGTTGGGCCGCAACGCTCCGGCCGATCGCCCGGTCGAGCAGGATCGCCATCGGGGCCGCGACCAGGGCCGCGGCCATGAGGTTGGCGAGGTAGAGGGTGACGGTGATCTTGAGACGCCGGGACGCCTCGACCACTCCCTGCTGAAGCGCTCGTCCGAGGCCCACGCCACCTCCGGTTGACAGAACGAGGGACCCTATCCTTGCTCGTGGCCGGATGCTATTCGACCCGCGGGCGACCGTCAATATCGCCGGGGGCTGAGGCGCCGCGCCCCGCGCCCGCCCGCCACCGGTCCGGGGGGCGGGGGGCGCGGCGCCACAACCCGGGGGGGATCTGCCAGGCATTGCCGTCCGGGGTGGCAAAAAAAAAACGAGCTTGCCCAGAAGGGCGTTAAGACA
>JBGPLZ010000044.1:0-24763 GCA_041486695.1 Acidobacteriota bacterium
CTCCGGGGTCGCAGAAGAACTGCTTCACGCAGGGGTCGGCGAGTCTCGCATTGTCATCTCGCCGAACACGCTTGATGTGCAGGCGATCCATTTCGCAAATAGCGAAGTGTCCGATGAGACACTCGCCGGTATGAGACGGCAGCTCGGCATCGGAAACGCGGCGGTCGTCATCTACATGGGACGGTTGGTACACGGGAAGAGACCTGGGATGCTTCTTGAAGCCGTGAGCCTCGCGAGACAGTGCGGTGTTGATGTCCACCTAATCATGGCGGGGGAGGGACCTCTCCTTGCGTGTTTACGCGGGGACGCGACGCGACTGGGAATACCGGTCACATTTCTGGGGCACCTGCCGATACTGGAGTTGTCGGGGTATCTAAAGCTCGCGAAGGTCGTCTGCATCCCGGGAATGACGGGTCTCGCCATCGTGCATGCGTTTGCGGCGGGTAAACCGTATGTCACTTGCGACGTGCCGGAGCACGGCCCAGAAATTGGCTACCTGAGGCCGGGCCATAATGGGGTTCTGGTCTCTCCGGCCACGGCCGGGTCCTTGGGAAAGGCCCTGGTGTCCTTGCTCCGTGATGACGAGAGGCTCAAGCAAATGGGACGCAACGCTGAATCTGTGGCCCTTCGCGAGTGCTCCCCTGAGGCGCAGGTGAAGGGATTTGTGCGAGCGATCCTTGTCGGTAACCCGGGCATTAGGCAGACCGTGTCGTGAAGCAATTGGCCTATCGGTTCAAGAGCGCATTTGGGCGCCTGTACGTTCGATCGAGGCTGCCTTCACCGGTGGGAGGCGGGCTAACGAGGATCGGCTCGGCGTATGGGGGGTGGGTTATCCCCGAAGATCTGCTGCAGCCTGGCTCAGTTGTCTACAGCGCTGGGTTGGGGGAGGACATAACCTTCGAGTTGGGTGCGCTTGAGCGCTATCGCTGCGAGGTATTCGGTTTCGATCCGACCCCCCGGGCGAAGGACCATGTAAAAAAGGTTGCTGCCGGCAGGGCCGATTTCCATTACCTCGAATACGGCTTGTGGTCTTCGGAGGCACTTCTGAGGTTCTATGCGCCGAAGAATCCCGCCCACGTGTCACACTCCGTCATGAATCTTCAGAAGACCGATCGATATTTCGAGGCGCGGTGCAGACGAGTATCTAAGATTATGGAAGAATTCGGGCACCACCATGTTGACCTGCTTAAGATCGACATCGAGGGAGCGGAGTATGAGGTTCTTCGAAGCGTCCGGGAGGATCAGTTGGACATCAAAGCCATCTGCGTGGAGTTTGACCAGCCGACCCCACCGAGAATGGTTGTGGATGCCACGCGCGCCCTCCTGAGCTGGCGATATTCCCTCGTTCATGTCGAGAAGTGGAATTACACCCTCGTGAGGAGGGGCTTGGCCTGAGTCGACCGCGATGCAGAGATCGCCTCAGAGTACACGTCAACCAAGCGAGCATAATTTCTGTCTGCCGAATACTTGGCTGTGAACTCTGCCCGGGACAGTTCACGCATCCGGGCTCTCGCCCCCTTGTCATCCAAGAGGGTGCGGATCTTGGCCCCAAGGTCGATCGCATCACCCGGCCGGCTGAGAAGTCCCGTCTGCCCGTCAATGATGATTTCGGCGAGAGACCCGTGCCCGCTGGCAATCACCGGCAGTCCGGTGGCGTACGCCTCGGCGATAGCCATGGGGAATCCCTCGTACGCCAGCGAGGGCAGGACAAGAAACGCGGCACCCTTCATTTGATCGATGACTTCACCTTTCGGCTTCCACCCCAAGAGCTCCACGCCGGGCAACTCGCGGACGATTTCGGCGAGGCTCCCTCGCAGCGGGCCATCCCCGATGATTTTCAGGGCAACTGAGGGCCGACAGAGGGCCCACGCTCGGAGGAGAATTTCGAGGCCCTTGTCTTCGGCGAGGCGGCCGACGAAAAGCGCATACTCGCCCCGGCCGTCACCCGCCCCCGGGTCGGGATCGACGAAGTTCGGCTTGACGAAGAGCTTGTCCGCCGGAAGACCTCCCTCGACAAAGGTTCGGCGGGCGAATTCGGTCAGGGCGATGTAGGCGTGGACCCGATCTTGCCACGTGCCGAGCATCCGGTGGATCGTGAGCATGCCGGCGACGACGGCGCTCTCGGCGCGAGAGCCGCGGTAGCAGGCGTGCCACACCCCGGACCAGGGGATGGCGCGGCCCACGCAGAGGTGGCAGGCCTCGCCGTCGCGCAGCATGATGGCGTTAGGGCAAAGCAGGCGGTAGTTGTGCAGGGTTTGGACCACAGGGACGCCCGCGTCCCTGCACGCGTAGTATGCGGACGGAGAGATGAGGAGGAACGTGTTGTGGAAGTGAGCGATGTCTGGGCGGAAGCGTTTCAGAACATCGGTGAGTCTACTATGCCATTCGCGGGACCATATCGTGTTTGCGGCCACGTGCGAGCGGCGCATCTCGTGGGCGCGCCGATTGTCCTCGAAGAGCTCGACGAGCTCGTGACCCCGGCTGCGCAGCATGGCAATCTCGGCGGCAACGGCTTCGTCCTCACCGCCGTGCTGGGAATATCGGTTGTGGACGACGAGAATCTTACGCATTTGAGAGCGCGCGCACGACGAGGCGGGTCGGAGGGATGACGTGCGTTGCGAGTCTACCGGCCAGACTTTCAGCGTTGATCTCCTGGTGAAATTCCAGCGACTCGTAGCGAATGATTCCCGCGTCGGCCAGGAGCCCGCGCACCTGTGCACGTGAATAGCTCCGGTTGTCGCCGAAATTCTTGGGCAGAAGCCCCAAACGTCGCAGGGGATTGTGCCACCAGTTGTGAAAATCTATGAGTGCCAGGCCAGCAGATCGCAGAGATCGCTCGATTGCTCGGAGCAGTAAGCCTTCGTGTGTCTCACCCCTGATGAGGGTATCGCAGCAGATTATTCGATCCAGCGAGGATCGAAATGGTGGGTTGAAGTAGTCGATGCGCAGGAAAGCAATATTGCGGATCTCCATCGAGCGCGCCTTGGCCCTGGCATAGTTGAGCGAGTCCACCGAGAGATCGCAGTGCATGACGAGCCGGAAGCGAGTGGCGTGATCCAGTGTGTAGTAACCAGGCCCGGCGGAAAAGTCGCAGAGTATCGTCTCACCGGGCGAGGTCCCTTCACTCACGAGCGAGATATACCACTTGGCCTGCCGTCGTCGTCTCTGCACGAGTCGCCCGGGCAGCGTCTCAGGCGAGCTCCAAGCCATTGAGCGCGGGTCCAGCTCGAACGGCCGCCTGAATTCGGCGAGGTACGCCTGACGGTAGGACGGGGGCACAGTGTCGTCGAGAACGGTCGGCTCGCTCGGGAGTAGATCGACGATTTCGTCGTCGTGGATGGGGAAACGACGGTGGCAGATGCCGCACGACAGGTGGCCCGGGCTCGCCTCGAGGCGATGGGAGTCGTCGGGGCAGAAGAGACCCAGGCCAGCCGCCAGCGCTTCAATCGGCGTCGGCATGTTCGCAGAGTTGGGCGCAAGTGAAGCAAAGCGCCTCGTCCTTGTGGCGGTGCATAAGGCTTAGAACTTCGTCGAGCTGCCGCCACTGGTTCTCTTCCTCGATCTCCCAAGCATGGCCCCAGAGGTGGAAGACTCCGCCATGCAACAAGACCTGCTGGAGGATGGTCTCTGCGGTGTGCAGCCAGTTCGAACGACGTGCGTGGAGGATGAGGTTTGACAGGTTCCGGAACGCTCCGCGCTTCGCGACGTTCTTGAAGTAGGTGCCAGGACGATGGGAGTGTGCCTGCACGGTGGTCGATAAAATTGCTACTCCACCTTTCCGACGCGGCGGGGTGGTCGAGAGAAGTTCTACCGTGCGGGCTCCGCGGTAGCCGGCGTCCCGAACAAAGGCGACGTGTCTCCTTCGGAATTTTCCCATGGGGAAGCAGAAAGTGGTGCAAGGCTGCCCCGTGGTGTCCTCGACCCAGCTCTTGGAGTCGGCGATCTCCGCCCGCGCCATGGCATCGTTGATGGACGTCAGGTCCACGTGGTTGAGGGTGTGGGCGCCGACCTCGAACCGGGTCGCCAGATCGCGCACGACGGCCGTCGCCAGGAGGGGCCGGGTGTTCCGCATCGGTATATAGAAGGTTCCTGGCAGGTCGTGCTTGGAGAGCAAATCCGCGATCCGGAGATCGAGCGGATGCCCGTCGTCCCAGCTCGTGGTGAAGATGACCTTGGGGGGCGCAGGCTCGCTCACGATCCTTGTCCCGCGGGACGGAGGCATCCGTACCTCATCAAGAGCGGTGCTGCCTGTGGACAGAAATCAAAGATACCACACACTGGACCGCCCTTTTACTTGAGATGCACTCGGAGATCAACCGCTTAAGCGCCAAGAAAATAACTTACGGTGATCCCGAATCACGGTCGAGGTTGAGTTACAGTATGTTAGTCAGTTGTTTCTGGTACTGCACACCGAGATACTTGTAAGTACTGTTCCCGTAGCGCTGCTGGCTCGGGGGACGCGATGAAACTGCCAGTCCAATCATGCATCCGGTGAAGGCGGCCTCGGCCCCTGGGGGGGCGGTATGAGTGCCCCCGTTTTCAAGCATCCTCTCTCACTGGTCGAGAGCGACACGATCGGCCCCGGGACGCGCATCTGGGCCTGGGCGCACGTCATGAAGGGGGCGCGTCTGGGGGCCGACTGCAACGTCGGCGAGCATTGCTTCATCGAGAAGGGGGTCGTGCTCGGCGATCGGGTCACGGTGAAGAACGGCGTGGCGGTCTGGGAGGGGGTGACGGCGGAGGACGACGTCTTCCTCGGTCCGAACGCGGCCCTGACCAACGACCCGCGGCCGCGCAGCAAGGTCTACCATGACCGGGTCGTTCCGACTCTTCTGAAGCAGGGGGCCTCGATCGGCGCGAATGCCACGCTTCTCTGCGGCATCACCGTCGGACGATACGCCATGGTCGGAGCGGGCGCGGTCGTGATCCGCGACGTCCCGGACTACGGCCTCGCGCTCGGGCATCCCGCCCGCGTTGCCGGGCATGTCTGCCGCTGCGGCACGCGCCTCGAGACCAAGCCTGGGTCTGAAATGAGCTGCGCCGCGTGCAGCGCCCGCTACACCATCACCAGCGATGGCGTCGTGCCACGCTCGTAGTCCTCTCGCTCACTTGACGACTCGGGGATGGAGGGATAGGCTGCGGGGATAAGGTGCCCCCGATGAAACGCCCCCTCATCGTCGCAGGATTGCTCCTGGCGCTGGCTTTCCCCGCTCAGAGCCTCGAGTCGGTCGTGTCGAGCTACCACGCGGCGCCCCGGGGCACTCACCACGCAACGTCACGAAGCCATGTGGTCCACCGGTCGACGTCGGCGCACTCTCGCGGCTGCAAGACCTGTCCCCGGGATGCGCACGGCCGGATCAAGAGAAGCCCGCAGGCGCGGACGCAGTTCCTTCGGCAGACCGGGTATCCGCACGGGCGTCGGGGTTACGTCGTCGACCACGTCGTGCCGCTCGAGTGCGGTGGCGCCGATACTCCCGGCAACATGCAGTGGCAGACGGCGGCTGCTTCGAGGGCCAAGGATAGAACCGAGCGCAACTGCCGCAGGTAGGCCCTCCAGCGCCGTCCCTGCTACTTCTTCTGGATATTGAAATGTCGTAGGCGTGTCTGGAAAGTCACGCTCCCCCGGCGACACTTCCCTCGAACCCCTCGATCGTAACGCCGGCAAGGGGACGATCACCTTCTACGAGCTGCCTGCAGGTTCTTTAATGATGGTGCCGGGGGCCCGAGTCGCAAAAGCAAAGCCCCGGCACCGGAGGCCGGGTCTCCCAGGGCGAGGACTTCTTGGTCGTAGGTAAAAAGGCGGTTATAATACCCACATGTATGAACGTTTGCTTTCGACCCGAATCCGGAAACATGCGCGCAGCGTTCTTCTGCTGGGGCCGCGGCAGGTCGGCAAGTCCACCCTGCTCCGCGGTCTGGAGCCTGACCTGACGATCGACCTCGCCAGCCTGTCGACCTTCCGCGAGTACGTCGGGCAGCCGGAGCGATTCGAGCACGAGCTCGAGGCCGCCTCGCCCGGGATCCGCACCGTGATGATCGACGAGGTGCAGCGCATCCCTCCATTGCTCGATGCGGTGCAGTCGGTGCTCGACGCGCACCCTCGCCGCTTCCGCTTCTTGCTCTCGGGATCGAGCGCGCGAAAGCTGCGCCGTGGGCAGGCCAACCTCCTGCCGGGGCGGGTGGTGATGGAGCACCTTCACCCCTTGCTCGCGAGGGAGCTGGGCGGCGACTTCCGGCTCGAACGGGCCCTGGCGCATGGAACATTGCCCGGGATTTACGCGGAGCAGGACACGAGCCTCCGGCAGCAGGTCCTGCGGTCTTACGTCGACGCCTACCTTCGCGAGGAGGTGCAGGCCGAGGCTCTGGTGCGCGACATCGGCGGCTACGCGCGGCTGCTCGACCTGGTGGCCGCGTCCTCCGGCCGCATCCTCAACCTGCACGCGCTCTCGCGCGAGGCTGCCATAAGCTACGAGACCGCGCGCCGCTATCTCGAGGTCCTGGAGGACACCCTCGTCCTGTTCCGGGTCCCGGCCTGGTCGGGCTCCGACCGCGCCAGCCTGGTGGCTCACCCGAAGCTGCTACTCTTCGACATCGGCGTCCGCAACGCGATCCTCAGACGTCCCCTCGATCGTCCTCTCGATGACGAGCGTGGACTTCTTCTCGATCACCTCGTGGGTCTGGAGCTGTTGCGCAGGACCACCGGGCTCTGGCCGGATGCGCGCCTCCATCACTTCCGGACCCGGCACGGCGCCGAAGTGGACTACGTCCTGGAGGCGGGCCGGGAGGTCTGGGGGATCGAGGTCAAGGCATCACGGACCGTGGACGCGCGCGATCTGCGGGGATTCCAGGCTCTCGCGGATCGCACGCGGCGCCTGAAACGTCGCATCGTCGTCTTCCTCGGATCCCGTCGCCAGAAAGTGGGCGAGGCCGAGGCTCTGCCGCTCGAGGCTTTCCTGGACGAACTGCCTGCCTGAATCCGCACTCAGCGTGCCGAGACAGACTGCGGCGCCCCGCATGCGGTGGCGGTCGGCAGCGGCACCGATGCGCTCCGCTTCCTGCAGGCGCGACTACGCGAGGCGATAAGTCGTGGCCCGGGTCTGGCCTTCGCGGACGACCAGCCCCGCATCGACGAGGGGCTTCACGATCTGCCCGACGCGGGCTCGAGTCAGACCGAACCCCGCTTCGATATCCGGCGACTTGACCCGGCCTCTGTCTCGGAGGAAACGCAGCACTTCTTCCTGGCGCTTGGTCAGCCGCATGCGCGGCGCCCTTGTGCTCACCTGAAGGGACATGATCCGGTCTCTGGTCTTCTTGAGGGCCTCACAGATCCCTGCGCCGACGTACTCGATCCAAAAACCGAGGTCTCCATCCAGGTCCCGCGCTTGCTGGATCTTGTTGTAATAACGCTGCCGGTCTGACTCATAGAACTCGTCCAGCGCGAACAGGTGTTGCGTGTCGAAACCGCGCGTGTAGAGCAGCCACACGCCGAGGGCGCGCGCGATGCGGCCGTTGCCGTCGGCAAACGGGTGGATCGAGACGAGCTGGTGATGGGCCACGCCGTTGACGATGACCGGATGAAGCTTCCCGGCCTCAGGCCCATCGAGCCAGGCCAGCAGTTCCCGGGTCAGCGGCCTGGCCTTCTCCGGATCAGGCGGCGTGTAGATCGTTCTGCCCTTATGGTCGATGACGCGGTTCGGCTTGGTCTTATAGCGGCCCGATTGCGCCGAAGGTAACACCCTGGCGGTCAGGAGAGCGTGGAGGCGCAGGAGCTCCTTCTCCGAAATGTCGGAGCCGGCTTTCTTGCTCCAGATCCAGCGTATGGCGGCGAGGTAGTTCTTGACCTCCTGGGCGGCCTTCTGCGGAGCGCCGGTGGCCTCGCCGCGGGCCAGAGCTTCCACCTCTGGCAGCGCCAGAGGATTGCCTTCGATGGCCGTGGACGAATGCGCCAGTCGTGCCGCGGTGTCCCGCTGAAGGGTCGGCAGCCAGGGGACGTCGATCACCGCCTGGGCGATCCAGCTCTTGAGCTCGGTGGCCTGGGTCAGCAGGGCCAAGAGCTCGGGCGATATCTGCAACTGCGGCCGGTACATGACTACATATGATAGGCTTACGTAAAGTTTACGTCAAGGGTTACGTCAAGGAGGCGATCTTATCAGGACCTGCTAGACTACCGCCTCGTCAGGCTTTTCGAGGCGAAGCGCATGATCAACCAGGCCGATCTCGGAACCCAGTACCTCGCCCTCAAGGGGGAGATCGACGCCGCCCTGTCGCGCGTCCTGGCCTCGGGCCAGTACGTCGGCGGGCCCGAGGTGGCGGGGCTCGAGAGCGAGTTCGCGGCCTTCTGTGGCGTCCCGCATGCGGTGGCGGTCGGCAGCGGCACCGATGCGCTGCGCTTCGTGCTGATGGCGGCCGGGGTGGGGGAGCGCGCCCGGAAGGGGGGCGCGGCGCCCGCGGCCGACGAGGTCATCACCAGCCCGATGACCTTCATCGCCACGACCGAGGCGATCAGCCAGGCGGGGGCGCGGCCGGTCTTCGTCGACATCGACCCGATCTCGTTCAATCTCGACCCGGCGCGGCTCGAGGCGGCGATGACGCCTCGCACCCGGGCGATCGTGCCGGTGCATCTCTATGGCCAGACCGCCGACATGGATCCGATCCTGGCGCTGGCGGGCCGGCGCGGGGTGGCCGTCATCGAAGATGCCTGCCAGGCGCACGGCGCGCTCTACAAGGGAAAGACTGCGGGCGCCCTGGCGGATGCCGCCGGGTTCTCCTTCTATCCGACGAAGAACCTCGGCGCCTGCGGCGAGGGCGGCATCGCGGTCACCGCGCGCGCCGAGATCGCCGCGCGCGTCCGGCACCTGCGGGATCATGGCCAGGTTGAGAAATACCGCCACGTCGAGGAGGGGTACACCGGCCGGCTCGACGCGCTGCAGGCGGCGATCTTGAGGATCAAATTGAAGCGGCTGGCTGGCTGGAACGAGCGCCGGCGCGCGCTGGCGGCGCGCTACCGGCAGGCGCTGCAGGACCTGGTCGGGCGCTCGGCGCTGCTGTCGCTGCCGGCCGAGATGCCGTGGGCACGGCATGTCTTCCACCTCTATCCGGTGCGGATCGAGGGGCGCGAAACAATTCGCACCGGGCTGCGCGAGCGGGGGATCGACACCGGTATCCATTACCCGGTGCCGCTGCATCTGCAAGCCGCCTACGCCGGCATGGGCCTGGGGCCGGGGAGCTTTCCGCACGCCGAGAAGGCGGCCAGCGAGGTCGTGACCCTGCCGCTCTACCCCGAGCTCAAAGACGAGCAGGTCGATCGGATCGCCTCGACCCTGCGCGACCTGCTCGCGGGGCGATGAGCCCCGCGCCGTCCCCGAAGCGAGCCACCCGCCGGAGAGGCGCCGCCGGGCGCCCGTCCCGCCAACGACAGCCGGCCGCGCCGCCGCGCCGCCCGCTGCGCCTGCTGCTGATCGCCGGGGCCCGCCCCAACTTCATGAAGGTCGCCCCGCTCATCCGGGAGTTCCGCAGCCGTCCGGAGGTGTTCGACGCCCGGCTGGTCCACACCGGCCAGCACTACGACGAGCTGATGTCGGATGTCTTCTTCGACGAGCTCGAGATCCCGAAGCCGGACATCCATCTCGGCGCCGGCTCGGCCAGCCACGCGGTGCAGACGGCGCGCGTCATGGAAGCCTTCGAGAAGGTCCTGCTCGAGGAGCGGCCCGACTGGGTGGTGGTGGTCGGCGACGTCAACTCGACCCTGGCCTGCTCGGTGGTGGCGGCCAAGATGTCGCCGCCGGTGCGGGTGGCGCACGTCGAGGCGGGCCTGCGTTCGCGCGACCGCACGATGCCGGAAGAGGTCAATCGAATCGTCACTGACGCCCTGTCGGACCTCCTGTTCACCACCAGCCCCGACGCGGACCGCAACCTGCGCGCCGAGGGGGTGCCGGCGCGCCGCATCCGCCGGGTCGGGAACGTCATGATCGACACCCTGCGCCACTTCGTCGAACGCTCGGATCGGTCGGACGTCCTGACGCGTCTCGGGGTCGCGCCGCCTTTTGCCCTGCTGACGCTCCACCGGCCGTCGAACGTCGACGACCGCGAGGCGCTGCGGCGGATCTTCGCGGCGCTCGAGACGATCGGGAAAGAGGTCCCGATCCTCTTCCCGGCCCATCCGCGCACCGTCAAGATGATCCGGGAGTTCGGCCTGGCGCCGGGGGAGGGAAGCGTCGCCGGCCGGCCGGGCGGCGCCACCGTGGGGCCGGGGGGCGGGGGCCGAGGCTCCGGGCTGGCGGTGGGCGCCGGTCGAAGCCTGGGGCTTAGGTTTCTCGAGCCGCTCGGCTATCTCGACTTCCTGCATCTCGAGAAGCGCGCCGCGCTCGTCCTGAGCGACTCGGGAGGCGTGCAGGAGGAGACCACCATCCTGGGCGTTCCCTGCCTGACGCTGCGGGAGAACACCGAGCGGCCGATCACCCTGACGCATGGCACCAACCGCCTGGTCGGCAGCGACACGCGGAAGATCGTCCGCGAGGCGCGCCGGTTCCTGGCCTCGGGGGCGAGACCCCGCCGCCCGATCCCCCTCTGGGATGGCCGGGCCGCGGCGCGCATCGCCGCGGTCCTCGCCGGCCGGCCCAGATGAACCGCGCGTAAGCCTATCGAGCCAGCGCGCGCCACGCCGGAAGCCCCAGCTCGAAGCGGGCGTCCTCTTCGGGTCCCGAGACGCAGCGCACCTCGCCCCCATGGAGCCGCGCGATATGGCGGGCGAGGGGAAGCCCGAGCCCGTGGCCGGGGTGCGCGGCGCGCGCCTCCTCGCCGCGATAGAAACGCTCGAACAGGCGCTCGACGAGATCGCCGGGGATGCGCGCCCCGGGGCTGGTGACGGTCAGACGGACCACGGCGGTCGCTTCGCTCACCTGGATGCGCGGCGGGCGGCCGGGCAATGAGAACTTGCGCGCGTTGTCGAGCAGATTCTCGACCGCGATGCCCAGAAGCGCTTCGTCGCCCCGCACCAGCGCCTCGTCCGGCGCGTCAATTTCCGGGAGGGGAGCGCCGGCGAAGACCCGCCGCGACCCGGCGGCCACGAGGTCCGAGATGTTGACCACCTCGCCGTCCGGTATCCCCGCGGCGGTATCGCGCGACAGAACGAGCAGCGAGTCGACGAGGCGCGCCAGGCGATCGGTCTCCTCGACCAGATCGCGCAGATCGCCCGACGGTGCGGCGCCGAGGGCGGCGCGGGCCTGCTCGGCGTGAAGGCGGATGCGGGTGAGGGGCGTGCGCAGCTCGTGCGAGGCATTGGCGGCGAACTCGAGCTCCCGCGCCACGGTCTCCCGCAGCCGCTCCCAGAGATCCCGGAACGATTTCTCCAGCTCGGCAACCTCGAGGAGCTCCGAGGGCGTCGCCGGCGGCAGGATGCCGAAAGGCCGCGCGGCCGCGAGGCGGTTTTTGAACTCGAGGAGCGGGCGGGTCACGCGACGCCCGACCAGGCGGCCGATGAACACCGCGAGAAGGATGCAGACCGGCGCCGCAAGCAGCAGCGACCACGCGAAGATGCGCAGCGCCTCTTCCCCCCGGGCCCGCGGCGAGGCCACGAGGAGCAGCAGTCCGCCGGGGAGGGGACGGATCTCGATGAGCCAGGCATGCCGCGCGGCGGGGTTCGAGGCATCGGGCGGGCCGAGGAGCGGCTCCGGCGTCCCCGTGGGCGAGCCCTGGGGTCCTGCGGGCGACAGCATGGTTCCCGCGGTCGACTCCGGCGGGCTCGCGGCGATGAGCTTCGGCCCTCGCCAGACCTCGGCGCGGCGGCCGGCGGTGACGCTCTCCCGCATCGTCTCCGTGGCCGCTGCCTCCGGGGAGCTGGAGCTCTCGGTGGCCTCCCGCTGGACGGCCTGCGCCAGGCCGGCGGCCAGGTCCCGCAAGGCATGCCGCTCGTTCGCCAGCCAGAGGCTGCGGGCGATCAATGCCGCGGTCGCGGCCCCCGCGAGGACGGTCACCAGGGTCACGAGTATCGTGCCGCGCAGGACGCGAGCCGTGAGTGACCGGGCCTTCATGGTGTCCCGCCCTCCGGCGCTCCGGTCAGGGCGTACCCGAAACCCCGCACCGTGCGGATCAAGGATTCCTTGTCGCCCTTTTCGAGCTTGCGGCGCAGGCGGGCGACGATCACCTCCAGGCTGGCCGCCGCCTCCGGTGTCGACTCCCCCCAGATCTCTTCGAGGAGATCGTCGCGCGACACGGCGTGACCGCGGGCCCAGGCGAGCCGCTCGAGGACGTCGATCTCGCGCCGCGTCAGGGGGACTTCCACCTCGCCGATCCAGGCCTGGCGGCGGCCGAAGTCGATGGTCAGCGGGCCGAGGGTCAGCCGGCGCCGGCGCAGCGGATCGCTGCCGCGCCGCAGCAGCGCCCGCAGCCGGGCGCGCAGCTCGGACAGGGCGAAAGGCTTGCCGAGGTAATCGTCCGCGCCGGCGTCGAGCCCCTGAACCCGCGAGGAGACGTCGGTCCGCGCCGTCAGCATCAGAACGGGAAGGCGCAGACCGGCCGCCCGCCAGTCGCGGCAGAGGTCGAATCCGCTCACGTCCGGCAGCCCCACGTCGAGGATCGCGGCGGCGACCGTCCCGGCCTTGAGGGCCCGCGTTCCCGCCTCGCCGCGCGCGGCGCTGACCACGCGGTACCCTTCGTCCGTCAGGAACCGTGACAGGGCGTCCCGGGTCTCGGCGTCATCTTCGACGAGCAGGATGCAGGGCGCCTCCCGCGCGGTCATGGAACGCCGGCGCCGGTTGCCGGCGAGGCGCCCACGCGCAGGAAGAACCTGGCCAGAGCAGGCAGGACGAAGAGGGTCGCGATGGTCGAGAACAGCAGGCCGCCGATGACCGCCACCGCGAGCGGCCGCTGCAGCTCGGAACCGGCGCCGAGCGCGAAGGCCAGGGGGAGCAGCCCGAAGATGGTGCACAGCGTGGTCATCAAGATGGGGCGCAGCCGCCGCCGCCCCGCGCCGCGCAGCGCGGCGGCGAGCGGCATCCCGGCCTCGAGGCGATGCAGCGCCACCTCGATGAGGAGGATGCCGTTCTTGACCACCAAACCGACCAGGAGCACGAGGCCCATGAGAGATGATACGTTGAGAGGGACGCGGGCGGCGGCCATGAAGATCACCCCCCCCGCGAGCGCCGGGGGGACGGTGAACAGCACGAGCAGCGCCGCGCGGCCGGTACGGAACTGGGCCACGAGGACGGCGAACACCGCCGTGATCCCGAGGCCCAGGACGACCAGGAGCTGCCTGAAGGCGCGGGCCTGGCTTTCGGCGCGTCCCCCCACCTCGAGGCGGTAACCCGGAGGGAGGACCAGGTCCCGGAGCCGGCGGCCGACCTCCTTGACGAGGCCGCCCAGGTCGCCCCCCTCCACGTCGGACGTGGCCACGGCGGCGGGGCTCAGGTTGTCGCGCAACAGCTGGCTCGCCCCGGTCGTTGCGACGACCCGCGCCAGAGACGAGATCGGCACCGCGGATGTGCCGAGGCTGATCGGCCACGAACCCAGGCCGTCCGGCCGGAAGCGGACCTCGTCCGGGAACCGGACGCGCACCGGGACGAGCCGATCGAGGCGGGGCACCGAACCGACCACCACCCCGCGCAGGGCCGCCGCCAGATCATCGCCGAGGTCGGCGGAGGCGAGCCCGGCGCGCGCCGCCGCATCGCCGTCGAGAGCGTAGCGCAGCATCGGCACCTCCCCCTCCAGGCCGCGGTAGTAGTCCACGAGATGAGGCGTCCCGTGAAGCCGCCGCTCCACCTCGGCGGCGAGCCGCACCAGAACCTCCCGGTCCTCGCCCAGGAGCCTGACCTCCAGCGGGCGCGGGTTTCCGGACAGATCGTTCAGGACGTCCTCGAGGATCTGCACGAACTCGATCCGCACGCCCGGCATCTCCCGCTCGACGCGCGCGCGCACCTCATCGATGACCTGTTCGGCGTCGGGACGGCGCCCGCGCGGCTTCAGGAGAACGGCGATGTCGCCGCGGTTGAGCTGGGTGGCGGTGACCGGCCCCAGCTCGGCCCCCGTCCGGCGGGTCCAGGTCGCGATGGCGGGCGTCTGAGCCAGGATCGACTCGATGCGCAGGGCGGCCGCGTTGGTCGCCTCGAGGGAGGTTCCGGCCGGCAGGAAGTAGTCGATGACGAACGCTCCCTCGTCCATCTCGGGCAGGAACCCCGACGGGATGCGTGACGCGACCAGCGCGCCGAGCACGACGAGGGCTCCGACCGCGACGGCCGCGGCCGCCGGACGATGCAGCACGCGGCGCAGCATCCAGGCGTAGCGGCTGCTCAGGGCCCCGGTCTGGCGCGCGCCGGCCGTCCGGCGGGGACGCAGCAGACGCGCGGCGACCAGGGGCAGGACGAAGATGGCGAAGAACAGCGAGATCAGCACCGACGAGACCAGGGTCAGCGCCAGCGCGGCGAAGAAATTTCCCACCAGACCCGAGAGAAAGGCCAGCGGCAGGAAGACGACGACGGTCGTCACGGTCGTCCCGACCACGGGCGCGGTGATCTCGCGGAGGCCGCCGCGCACCGCGAGCGGCGGCGCCTCGCCCTCCTCGATCCGCCGCGTGATCGCCTCCACCACGACGATGGCGTCGTCGATCACCAGGCCGATGGCGACCGCCATCCCGCCCAGCGACATGAGGTTCAGCGTCTGGCCGGCCAGGTCGATGGCGAGAAAGGTCACCAGCAGCGTCACCGGCACCGAGAGCGCGGCCAGGACCCCGGCGCGGAGATCCCGGAGGAAGAAGGCGAGCACGCCGATGGTGAGCAGGATGCCGACCAGAATGGCGTCGCGGATGCCGAGGATCGACTGGCGGATCAGCTCCCCCTGGTTGTAGACCTGGACCAGGCGGATCTCCTCCGGGAGACGCAGCGCGGCGGCGATGGCCTGTATTTCCCGGACCACCTCCGGTGCCGACGCCCCCACGACGCGCGAGATGCTGACCTGCACCGCGTCCCCCTCGGGACCGTGGACCGCGAGGGTCCGATCGGGAGCCCCGTCGAAGACCTGGGCGATCTCTCCCAGGGCGATCGAGCCGTTGGGCCCCGCGGCCACGGGGAGCCGGCGCAGCGCCGCGGAGTCGGCGGTGTCGGTCTCGGCCATGACGGTCACCAGCTGGCGGCGATCGTCGAAGCGTCCGACGGCGCGCCGGACGATGGCGCTTCCCACCCGTTGGGCGAGCTGGGAGGGGCGCAGGTGCATCGTCGCCAGGCGGGCCGGGTCGACGACCACCTCGACCTCGCGCGGATCGCCCCCCACCACCTCGACGCGCCCCACGCCGGGGGCGCGCGAGAAGGCGGGCCGCACGATGAACTCCGCCGCTTCCCGGCGGCTCGTCGGGGTGCCGCCGACCAGGTTGAACGACAGGATCGGAAAGTCGGCGGGGGTGACCTTCTCGGATTCGATCTCGGTCTCGGGAGGGAGCTGGCCGCGCGCCCGGCCGATCGCCGCATCGGTGAGCTGAAGGGAGCGCCACATGTCGGTCCCTTCGGCGAACTGCAGGGCGATCTCGGCCGCTCCCCGGATGATCCGGGTGCGTATCCGGCGCACCCCGATCACCGTGGCCAGGGCCTCCTCCAGCGGTCTCACGACCGAGGCCTGCATCTGCTCGGGGGGGACGTCCCCGGAGCGCGCCACCACGACGATGCGTGGGAACTCGACTTCGGGGTAGATGCCCGAGCCCAGGCGCCGCAGGGACAGGGCCCCGGCGAACATCAGTCCGACGGTGATGGTGAACACGAGCGTTCGGTGGCGGATCAGCCGCGGGTACAGATCCTCCCGGCTCACGGACGCTCCCGCAGCGCCGTCCCTTCGGTGAGGCCCACCGGGTCGTCCACCACCACCGACTCGTTCGGCGAAACTCCGGAGACCACCTCGACGCGGTCACCGTCGGTGAGTCCGGTCACGACGGCGCGGATGACCGCCTTCCCCTGGTCCATGACGACCACCTCGGTCTTTCCTGCCTCGTCACGGCGCAGCGCCCGCGCCGGCACGAGGGTGGCCCGATCCCGGTGATCGACCGCGGCGCGCACCTCAACGGGGAGGCCGAAAGGAAGCGCCGGCGCGGCCGCCTCGAAGGCGAGCCTCACCTCGCCGGAACCGGTCGTCGCATCCACGGCGCGCGCGATGCGGAGCAGGTGCGCCCTGAGAGGGGCGCCGCTCGATCCTCGCACCGCGACCTCGGCCGGCTGATCCGGCTTGAGCCGGGTGAGCATCTCTCCCGTTGCCTCGGCGGCCACCTGGGCGCCGGAGGCCGAGGCGATCTGGATGACGGGCGTCGCCGGCGTCCCATCCACCGACTCACCCGCCCTGCGAAACACGCGGACGACGACGCCGTTGAAGGGGGCGCGCAGGTCGGACCAGCCGCGCCGGCGCCTGGCGGTCGCCAGGGCGGAGGAGGTCTCCGCCAGGGCCGCCTCGGCCGACACCGCGGCCGACTCGTCGGCCTCCGCGTCCTGCCGCGAGGCGACGCCCTTCTCCACCAGAGAGCGCGTCCTGGTTGCGGCGCTTCTCCGGAAGGCTGCCTCGGCCTCGGCCCGGCGTCCCGCCGCTTCGGCGGCGCGCAGAGAGTCGTCGAGGGTCGCGCTCTCGACCCGCGCCAGGACCTCGCTGGTCCTCACGCTCTGCCCCTCGCGCACCGGGGCGGCGACCAGGACGCCCGGAACCAGGGGGGCGAGGGTCGCATCCCCGTCGGGAGGCGGCGCGATCCGCCCGTTCAGGCGGATCCACTCCGTGATGGGGCCGGTCTCGACGCGGGCCGTCCGGACCGGGACGGCGCGGTCCGCAGGCGCCTCGTCGCCCCGGGCGCACGCCAGCGCGCATCCAAGCAGGCCGATCGGCAGCAGGATCGCCAACCGTTTCTTCATCGCGCGGTCCTCATGGTTCGTCCAGCCCCGTCGCCCTGAGCAGGTCGGCATGCGCCACGCCCCAGGCCTCGTAGGCACCGGCCCGGTCCACCGCGGCGTCGGACAGGAGACGCTCGGCATCGAGCAGCCGGAAGACGTCCACCTTGCCCTCCTGATAGGCGAGACGGGTCAGGTCGGCGGTCTGCCGGGCCGCCGGCAGCAGCTCCTTGTCGATCGCCTCGAACCGCAGCCGCGCCGCGCGCGATCTGCCCCAGGCGGTCTGCGCGGCGAGCACCGCCTCGCGGCGCTCG
Organism: Acidobacteriota bacterium; assembly: GCA_041486695.1. Lineage (GTDB taxonomy): Bacteria > Acidobacteriota > Polarisedimenticolia > Gp22-AA2 > Gp22-AA2 > JBGPLZ01. Next base: position 17,156 of record JBGPLZ010000044.1, read on the forward strand.
CGCTCCAGAAGCGCGGCCTGCTGATCGCGCTCGCCGAGCGCCACCGCCGCCGCGGCCGGGGCGGCGAAGGGTATGGCGACGCTGACGCCGACGAACGAGTTCGTGCCCGCCTGGGTGGGGTCGTTCCATTCGGCGCCGACGTTCAGGCCGAAGCTCGGGACGCGGAGGCGGCGCGCGAGCCTGAATCGCGAGGTGGCGGCGTCGGCCGCGGCGGCCTGCAGGCGGACCTCCGGGGAGGCCTCACGCGCGCGGGTCACGGTCTCGTCGAGGGCGCCCTCCGGATCGGGAAGCGGCCGCGCCCCGCCCGTCGTGACCGCCAATCCCGGATCGAGCCCCATCAGCGTGCTCAGCGCCGTGCCGGCGGTCCGCAGCGCCTCCTCGACGGAGGCGCCATCCGACCGGGCGAGGGCGATCTCGGCGTCCGCACGGACTTTCTCCAGTCGCGCCACGCGCCCCTCCGCGAAAAGCGCCGCGATCGCCTCGGCGTTTCGCCTCGCCCGGGCCTGTCGATCGGTGGCGGCCTGGGCGCGATCCTCCGCCGCCGCCAGCGTGAACCACGCGCCGCGCAGGACCTGCCGCGCCGCCGCCCGCGCCGCGTCGCGCGCCCGCCCGGCGGTCAGTACGTTGGAGGTCGCCGCCTCGATGCGTCGCCCCCGGGCGGGCCAGGGGAGGGGCAGCAGGACCGAAAGGGCTTCCTGCGCGTTGATCGAATTGGTGTTCAGGGAGAGCTCGGGGTCGGGGAACGCCCGCGCGACGCGGACGCCGGCCGCGGCGGCCTGCTCGCCGGCATGCGCCGCGATCATCTCGGGCGCGCGATCGGCGCTGGCAACCGCTTCCTCCAGCGTCACGGTGCGGACGGTCGGGTCGCTTGCGGTCGCGGTTCCGAACTGGATCGAGACAAGGAAGCAGAGGCCTGCGCCCAGGACCGCGCTGCCTCGCAATGCCGGCTGTTCCATGGCGCACCTCTGAGGAAGAGTTTAGGCCCGCCGCCTGAACAGAACCTTAATGCGAAACGCCGCGGCAGCTCATCGCTGTAAGTATAAGACTATATATTGCAATAACTTATGATAATAAGTCGGGGGGCGGCTCCGACCCGGGTGGAGCCTCAGGGCTTGACCAGCGTAGGGCCGCGGGGCTTGACCCGCCAGGGACCCATCGGCTATGATCTCCCTACCTTTGGGGGGTTCCCCATGAGACAGGTTCATAAGAAATCCCGATCGATTACGTGGGGCCTTCTTGCCAGCCACAAGAAGATGAGGCCGTTTCTAGCCGACCTCTAAGTCCGAGGTCCCAGCCGTCGGCACCCAGCTCACCTAACTGATATCCAGTTCAGCGGCGGTCGTCACGGCTCACGAGTCGGGGGATATTTTTGTCTTTTTATGGCAATTATTTCGAGGTTATCCATGAGACACAGCATGAAGCGTGATCCCAAGGCAGGGGGACGGGTGAACGGGGAGAAGGTGATCGCCATCTCCACGGTCAGAATGGCCCCGGCCGACAAGACGGTCGGCAACGGCGGCATGCGGGCAGCCGCCCGCTCGTCCGGGGGCAGCCTCCCGGCCAGCCTTCCCGACCGGCGCCCCGCCGCCCCTCGGAGCCTCAAGGCGGCGGCCAAGGCCCGAGTCCGGCGCGCGAGCCGGCGGATGCCGATCGACAAGGTGATCAAGGAGTCGGAGCGCTGGCTCAACATCATCTCGAGGCACGACCGCCTGACCCTGCCGCAGAAGAAGCGAGTCATCAAGGACACCATCAAGTCGTTTGACGCCTACTTCAATTCGGGCATCCTCGAGTACCGCAAGTCGGTGACGGAAGCGGAGCAGTACGCCTCGGTCGAGTGGACCGGGGAGGGGATCTACATCGAAGACATCATGGGGCGGAAATATATCGACTGCCTCGGGGGTTTTGGGATCTACAGCGCCGGCATCCGGCACCCGAAGATCGTCGAGGCGGTCCGCCAGCAGCTGCAGCATATGCCGCTCTCCAGCCAGGAGCTGCTCGACCCGCTGCGCGGCGCCCTGGCCGAGCTCCTGGGCGAGATCACCCCGGGCAATCTGCAGAAGTGCTTCTTCATCAATAACGGCACCGACGCCATCGAAGGGGCGATGAAGCTGGCGCGCCTGTATACCGAGAAATCCGGATTCATCTCCACGATTAGCGGCTTCCACGGCAAGTCGTACGGGTCGCTCTCTTTGATGGGCAAGGCGGAGTACCGGGTCGCCTTCGAGCCGCTGCTTCAGGATGTCTATTTCGTCGAGTTCGGGGATGCCGACGAGGTCGAGTGGCAGCTCAAGAAGGCGCGCGATGTGGGTCTGGACATCGCCGCGGTCGTGGCCGAGCCGATCCAGGGCGAGGCGGGGGCGATCGTGCCGCCCGACGACTACTGGCCGCGCCTGCGGGAGATCTGCGACGAGTACGACACCCTGCTGATCGCCGACGAAGTGCAGACCGGCATGGGGCGCACCGGCAAGCTCTGGGGGCTCGACCACTGGAACGTCATCCCGGACATCATGTGCCTCGGGAAGGCGCTCGGCGGCGGAGTGATGCCGCTGTCGGCCTTCATCTCGACACCGGAGGTCTGGAAGGTGCTGGAGAAGAACCCGTTCCTGCATTCATCCACCTTTGGCGGCAACCCGCTGGCCTGCGCCGCCGGCATCGCCGCGATCAACGTGACCCTGTCCGAGGACCTGCCGGCCAAGGCGGCCGAGGCCGGCGAGTACTTCCTGGCCGGCCTGCGGGAGATCCAGGCCCGCTACGCCGACGTGGTGGTCGAGGTGCGCGGCCGGGGGCTGCTGATCGGCATCGAGTTCGTCAGCACCGATTTCGGCTATTCGGTCGCCTCCGGCCTGTTCCGCCGCGGCGTGCTGGTGGCCGGCACCCTGCTGAACGCCAAGACGATCCGTATCGAGCCGGCCCTGTTCATCGGTAGGAAGGACATCGACGAGGTCCTCAGCCGTCTGGACGACACGCTGAAGAGCCTGGCGTGAAACTGCCGATCGAGCACGCCCTGAGCCGCGAGGAGCAGGAGCAGATCGCGGCCGAGGGGATCGATAACTGGAACGCCTACCTGCGCCGGTTTCCGAAGCTCAAGGACCACGACCAGGATCGCAAGCTCGTCGAGTGGAGCGGTGAAGGCTCGCTCATCAAGAACATCTATGGCGAGGAGTACATCGACTGCCTGGGCGGCTACGGCATCTTTTCGCTCGGGCACCGGCACCCGGACGTCATCCGGGCCGTCAAGTCGCAGCTCGACCGGATGCCGCTCCACAGCCAGTACCTGATCAACCCGATCACGGCCGAGGCGGGGCGCCGCCTGGCGGAGGTGACCCCGGGGAATCTCAAGCGCACCTTCTTCTGCAACAGCGGCACCGAGTCGATCGAGGGGGCCCTCAAGCTGGCCCGCCTCTATACGAAGAAATCGGGCTTCATCTCCACCCACAACGCGTTCCACGGCAAGTCGCTCGGCAGCCTGTCGGTGACCGGCCGCGAGGTATTCCGCGAGCCGTTCAAGCCGCTCCTTCAGGACGTCAGCTTCGTGCCGTTCGGCGACGCCGCCGCCATCGACAAGGCGATCACGCGCGACACCGCCGCGGTCGTGCTCGAGCCGGTGCAGGGGGAGGGCGGGGTCATCGTGCCGGGCGACGACTATTTCCCGAAGGTGCGCGAGATCACCGCCAGGCGCGGCGTGCTGCTGATCGCCGACGAGGTGCAGACCGGTCTCGGGCGCACCGGAGCGCTGTTCGGCGTCAACCACTGGAACGTCGTGCCCGATATCCTCTGCCTCGCCAAGGCGCTGTCGGGCGGCGTCATTCCGTGCGGCGCGTTCACGACCACGGATGAGATCTTCGCCGCCTTCCACGTCAATCCGATGTTCCACTCCTCGACGTTCGGAAACAACCCGCTGGCGGCCACCGCCGCCTCGATGGCGATCGAGGTCACCGTCCGCGACCGCCTCTCCGAGCGTTCGGCCCGCCTCGGCGCCGATCTGCTGCTGCGGCTGCGCGACCTTCAGGAAAAGCACCCCTGGGCGATCCGTGCAGTCCGGGGGAAGGGTCTCTTGATCGGCATCGAGATGCGCGACGAAGCGCTCGGCGGCGCCGTAGCCGACCGGCTGTACGCGAGCCGGATCCTGGTCGCCTATGCGCTCAACAAGCCGGAAGTCGTGCGCATCGAGCCGCCGCTCAACATCCCGGAGCCATACCTCGACAAGCTGGTCGAAGCGCTCGACTCATCGCTCCGCGCGCTCCGGGCGTAGGAGCCTGTCCGCAATACCCGGACAGGATCCCAAACTCTCCGGAACGACCTCCGCTCCGCTATAATGTCGGGCCGGTCGAGGCATAGCCCTGACCGTCTGACGCGACGGCGCGCGCCGTCGGCGGGCGGGTTGTGGATATCTTTTTGAGGTGTACTGCATGCAGAAGATGTGGATCGGCGGGAAGTGGGTGGGAAGCGTCAGCCGCAAGAGCTTCCCGATTGACAACCCGGCCACTGAAGAGATTCTCGACGAGGTGCCGCGCGCCAACGGCAAGGATGCCGATCTGGCGGTGGAAGCGGCGGCCGAGGCGTTCCCGGCCTGGAAGAGGATGCCCGGTCTCGAGCGCGCCCTCCTGATGCACGAGTTCGCCGCCCGCCTGCGGGCCAAGGCCAAGGCGGTCGCCCGGCAGATCACCCTCGAGGGGGGCAAGCCCCTCATCGAGAACCTCGATGAAGTCGAGTGGTGCGCCGCCTGCTTCGATTACTACGGCGAGCTGGCGCGCGACCAGGGTGGCAAGGTCCTCTCCCCGGTCGCCCACCACCAGATCAACTTCGTGCGCAAGGAACCGTACGGAGTGGTGGTGGCCATCGTGCCGTGGAACTACCCGCTGCTCCTGCTCACCTGGAAGCTCGCCCCGGCCCTGGCCGCCGGCAACACCGTGGTCATCAAGCCTTCGAACGAGACCTCGCTCTCCACGCTGATGCTGGCCGAGGACCTGGCGATCTTCGGCCCCGGGGTGGTGAACATCGTCACCGGTTTCGGCTCGGAGGTCGGGGATGCGCTGGTGGTGCATCCGGACACCGCGCTCATCGCCTTCACCGGCAGCATCGCCACCGGCAAGGCGATCGCGCAGGCGGCGGCGCCGCATCTCAAGAAGCTGAACCTCGAGCTGGGCGGCAACGACCCGTTCATCGTCTGCGACGACGTCGACCTCGACGTCGCGGCGCGCGGCGCCGTCTGGGCCGCCTTCCTGAACATGGGGCAGGTCTGCACCTCGGGGGAGCGCTTCTACATCTTCGAGTCGGTCTACGAGCCGTTCGTCAAGAAATTCGTCGCCCTGACGAAGAAACTGCGCCTTGGCAACCCGCTCGGGCCCGACATCGATTGCGGTCCGCTGATCCGCGAGGCGCATCGCAAGCAGATCGAGGCGAAGATCGAGGAGGCGGTGTCGCAAGGCGCCCGCGTGCTGTGCGGCGGACGCCGGCCGCCGCAGATGAAGAAGGGCTTCTTCTTCGAGCCGACCGTGCTGACCAACGTGACCCAGAAGATGTCGATCATGCGCTCGGAAACGTTCGGTCCGATCGCGCCGCTCGTGCCGGTCAAGGGGATCGAAGAGGCCGTCCGGCTGGCCGACGACTCGATCTACGGTCTCGGCGCCAACATCTACACCAACAATCTCGAGTACGCCATGTACGCCATGGAGAACATCCATGCCGGGACCTTCTGGATCAACGACCCGCTGACCGACAATGATGCCGGCCCGTTCGGCGGCATGCGGATGTCCGGGATCGGCCGCGAGCTCGGCATCGAGGGTCTGGACGCTTTCCGCGAGCCCAAGCACGTTCACCTGGACTATAAGATCGAGGCCAAGCCGTACTGGTATCCCTACCGCTGGAGCGTGGGGAAGAAGGGCGAGTGAGCCGATGAAGAAGCATGTCGTCATCAAGACGCCGATCCCGGGACCCAAATCGCTGGAGCTGATGCAGGCGCGGCAGGCGGCGATCCCGCGCGGGCCGATCAACCTGACGCCGATCGTGATCGCCAAGGGCGAGGGGGCGATCCTCGAGGATCTGGACGGTAACCGCTACATCGACTTCGCCTCCGGCATCGGGGTGCTCAACACCGGCCACGCCCCCAAGGAAGTCGTCAAGGCGATCCAGCAGCAGGCGGAGAAGTTCACCCACTCCTGCTTCCACGTCACCATGAACGAGCCGTACGTCCGCCTGGCCGAGACCATGAACCGGATCACGCCGGGTGCGTATCCGAAGAAGACCTTCTTCGTGAACTCCGGCGCCGAAGCGGTCGAGAACGCCATCAAGGTGGCGCGCAACTACACCAAAAGGAGCGGCGTCATCTGCTTCGAGGATGCCTTCCACGGCCGCACCCTGCTGGCGATGACCCTGACCAGCAAGGTGCACCCGTACAAGGATCACTTCGGGCCGTACGCCCCCGAGGTGCATCGGATGCCGTACGCTTACTGCTACCGCTGCCCCTGGGGCAAGAAATATCCGGGCTGCAACATCGAGTGCGGCACCTTCCTCGAGGACTTCTTCAAGCGCTACGTCGATCCGTCCACGATCGCGGCCCTGATCGTCGAGCCGATCCTCGGAGAGGGCGGCTTCATCATGCCGCCGCAGGAGTACTACCCGATCCTGACCAGCCTGTGCCGCAAGCACGGCATCCTGGTGATCGCCGACGAGGTGCAGACCGGCTTCGGCCGGACGGGCAAGATGTGGGCCTGCGAGCACTGGGGGATCGAGCCCGACATCATCGTCACCTCCAAGTCGCTGGCCGCGGGCATGCCGCTGGCGGCCGTGACCGGCCGGACCGAGATCATGGACGCCCCGATGCCCGGCAGCCTCGGCGGCACGTTCGGGGGCAATCCGGTCTCCTGCGCCGCCGCCCTGGCCGCGATCGACCTGATCGAGAAGCAGAAGCTGCCGGAGCGCGCGGTGCGCATCGGCGAGATCGTGCGCGAGCGTTTCGAAGGCCTGTGGAAGAAGTGCTCGTTCGTCGGCAGCGTGCGCGGCGCCGGCGCCATGCGCGCCATCGAGTTCGTCAAGGATCGCGCCACCAAGGAACCGGCCAAGGAGATCGTTGCCACGATCCTGAGGCTGTGCTACGAGCGCGGGCTGATCGCCATCAGCGCCGGCACCTATGGCAACGTCATCCGCACCCTGATGCCTTTGGTGATCACCGACGAACAGCTCGAGGAAGGGCTGGAGATCCTGGAGGGGGCGGTCCTGGAGGCGGCCCAAGCGCTGCAACCGGCGCCGGTCGAGACCCAGATGCCCTCGCCGATCGTGCCCCGGCTGGGCGGCGCCGGGGTGATGGGAACGGTCTAGGAGTGTGTCCGAGTAATAGCATGGGCCGCGCACGTGGGGCTTGCGAGTCCCAGGCGAGGCGCGAGGAGGAAACGATGCGGTGGCATCGTTGACGACGATCAACGAAGCATGGGGCCGCAATCCCCACGTGCCCAAAGGGTTCGTGGCGGCGGGGGGGGGGGGGCGGCCGGCTGGTGGGCCCCCCCCCCTCCTCCCCCCGCCCGGCGGTGGGCGGGGCCCCCCCCGGCCCCCCCCGCGCCCCCCCCACCGCGACCCATGCTATTACCCGGACACACTCCTAGGAGGGTCGCA
>JBGPLZ010000045.1:0-24685 GCA_041486695.1 Acidobacteriota bacterium
CGGTCCCCGGGGGGCCGACGAAGCAGAGGATCGGCCCCTTGGTGCCGGCCTTCATCTTGCGCACCGCGAGGAACTCGAGGATCCGATCCTTGACCTTCTCGAGGTCGTAATGGTCCTCGTCCAGAATGACCCGGGCGCCTTTGATGTCGATCGTGTCCTTGGTCTCCTTCGACCAGGGCATCGCGATCAGCGCATCGAGATAGGTCCGCACCACGGCGTGCTCGGCGGCCGCGGGTGACATGGTCCGCAGGCGCTTCAGCTCGCGGTCGGCCGCCTCCTTGGCCGCCTCGGGCATGCCCGCCTTGTCGATGGCCCCTTGAAGACGGGCGATCTCCGCCTCGGTCTCGTCCCCGTCCCCGAGCTCCTTCTGGATCGCCTTGAGCTGCTGGCGCAGCACGAACTCGCGCTGCCCCTTGTCCATCTCGTCCTGGACCTGCTGCTGGATTTTCGATCCGATCTCCATCACCTCGATATCGCGGCTGATCTGCCGGGTGAGCTTGCGCAGCCGCTCGTCCACGTCGAGCGTCTCGAGGTACTCCTGCTTGAGCAAGGGATCGCGGACCAAGAGAGCGGCCGCCATATCCGCGAGACGCCCCGGTTGGTCGACGTTCAGCAGCGCCACCCCCAGCTCGTCGGAGGCGATGGGCATCAGCGCCAGCATGCGGCTGATCTGGTTCGTGAGGTTCTTCGCCAGCGCCTCCACCTCGACCGAAGGCTCATAGCGGTCGGGGAGCGGTGACACGTCGGCCATGAGATAGGCCTCGCCGCGGCTGACCCGTTCGATGCGGATCCTCTGCAGGCCGGCCACCAGCACCCGCACCGTGTTGTCCGGGAACTTGAGCAGGCGTTGGATCACCGCCGCGGTCCCCACGCCGTAAAGCTGATCCGGCGGCGGCTCCTCCTGTTCGGGGTCTTTCTGAAGGGCGAGGGCCACGATTCGATCGCGCACCATGGCCTCGTCGATCAGGCGCATCGAGGCCGCGCGGCCGATCACCAGCGGCGTCGGGAGGTGGGGGAAGACGACGATGTTCTTGAGCGGCAGGAGCGGCAGGCGGGTCGGAAGCACCGGCGGCTCGCGCTTGGCGTTGGCGCGGGGCTCGTCCTCGGGCACGGACGGATCGAGGGGACTGGGGCCGCCTTCGTTGGTCTCGGACACCGGGTTGCCTCCTTGGCTCCTAGATCTCGATTGGGACGGTGCGCGGGAGCGGCAGGCTGCGGGGGATCTCGATACGCAGGAAGCCATCAACGTAGGTGGCGCGAACGCGCTCGGGGTCGATCTCCTCCGGAAGCGCCACGACGCGCTCGAACGGGCCGTAGGCGATCTCCATCTGGTGCCAGCGCATGCACCCGGCGCCGGCCGGCTCCCGGCGGACGCCGGCCACCCGCAGGTAAGGTCCCTGGACCAGGATCTCGATGTCGGCCCGCTCCACGCCGGGCACCTCGAGCGACAGCACGACGGCCTCGGTCGTTTCGTAGATGTCGACCGGCGGCACCCAGGCGGCGCTCGCACCGGAGGGATCGAGGCTGTGCGCCAGGGCGTCCATCATCTGTTCCATGCGGCGATGCAGATCGAGGGCGGAGTTCCCCTCCACCCTGCGGATCCGGACCATGGTCGCGTCCCCGCGCGTCAGTGCGCCTTCGCGAGCGCGGCGACCTGGCGCACCAGGCGTGACTTGTAACGGGCCGCCGTGTTGCGGTGCAGGATTCCCTTGCTCAACGATCGATCGATCGTGGACAGGGTGGACGTGAGCTCCTTGCGGGCCCCCTCGGCGTCCTTGCGGGCGAGCAAGTCGCGGAGCTTCTTGATCTGGCTGCGCAGGCGGCTGCGCCGGGAGCGGTTGACGGCGTTCCGGCGCGCGCTCTTGCGGATATTCTTGACGGCGGACTTGATGCGGGCCACGAGTATGACCTCCCGGTCGGTCTCACCGATCCTTGAGCCCAAGGGCCCGCAGCCTCTCGCGCGCGATGCGGGCCTCCTCGGATTTCGGGTATCGGCTGACGACGTGCTGGAACTGGATGACCGCGTCGGCGGTCCGGTTCAGTGCGAGGAGCGCGAGCCCCTTCTTCAAATACGCCGCGGCGGCCTTGTCGCTGCCGGGGAACTCCTGCAGGAGAGCATCGAAGGCGGCGACCGCCTCCGGGTAGCGCTCCTGGCCGTAATCGATCTCGCCGATCAGATATTGCGCATCATCGGCGAGGTCGCCCTTGGGCGCCAGGCGCAATACATCCTGAAATCCCCGCAGCGCGGCATCGTCATTGCCCCGGGTGTGCTCGGCGGAGGCCTGCCGGAAGATCTCGTCGACCCCCGGCGGACCGGGGACGGCGCCCTGCGCCCGATCGCCCGGAGCGCCACCGGACGGTGGCGCCGGGACCGGCACGGCAGCCGCACCGGCCGGCGCCGGAGCGCCCGTCGAGCCTCGCGCGAGGGTCTCGAGCGCCAGCCGTAGATCGCGCGTCAGCGCTTCCTGACGCTGATCCGAGTCGTCCGCGCGCGAGCGGAGAACCGCCAGGTCGCGGTCGAGCCCGTCGAGCCGGAGCTTCAGATCGGCGGCGCCGATCGCCGCCGCCGGGTTTTCAATCGGCGCACGCGACGCCTCGGTCCGGAGCGTGTTGATCTGCTCCGTCAGAGCGGCGTTCTCTTTCTGGACCTTCCAGAGCTGCTGCTGCACGCCGTCCAGGTCGCTCTGGATCTGCTGCGAGCCGGAGGTGGCGCAGGCGAGGGCGAGGGTGGCGCCCAGCGCGGCCATGGCCGTCCGGGCGCCGAAGGGGCCGAACGCGAGGCTCACGAACACCCGCCCTCCAGGATCGACCTCATTCCTTGGCCAGGAAGATGAATTCGGCCCGCCGGTTCTTCGCCCAGGCCGACTCGTTGTGGCCCGGATCGGCGGGGCGCTCCTTGCCGAAGCTGATGATCGTCAGACGCGACGCCGGCACGCCGAGCGAAGTCAGGTAATCCCGCGAAGAGCGGGCCCGTTTTTCGCCGAGCGCCAAGTTGTATTCGACGGTGCCGCGCTCGTCACAGTGTCCCTCGACGCGCACCTTGAACTGGGCATATTCTTTGATCCGGGCTGTGTCGTCCGCGAGCGTCTTGGTCGCCTCGGGCCTCAGGTCGTACTTGTCGAAATCGAAGAAGACCGGACGCAGCACCCCCTGGGTGTTCAGCTTCTCGGCCAGCGACGATGGCGACTCGGTGACGGTCTCACTCTGTGGTTGAACTTCCTTGAAACCCGCGGTCTCGTCCACCTTCTCGGCGGGCTGCGGCTTGGATTCGAAGGCCGGCGGCTGGGTGACCGGCGCTTCCGCCTTGGGCGCCGACTTGCAGGCGAGCCCGAGGACGACGACAGGCAGGACGAGCGTCGGGACGAGCAGGGTGCGCCAGGACCTCAAGAACATCGCGTCACCTCCCAAGGGTATGCAGGGCACGATCCCCACGGGCCGGGACCGGGCCAAACGCGGCGGCCGAGACATTCAGGGCCGCACGCAGAAACGTTGACGAACGTCGCGAAGAAATTATAGCACGCTCCTACCGCGACCAGGAGGGCGAGGCGTTGTTGCCGCCGTGGGTCAGGCGGCGCAGGCTCGATCCGTCCAGGTCCATGCTGTAGACATCGAAGCTCCCCGTCCGGTTCGAGGCGAAGACGATATGCCGGCCGTCGGGGGAGAAGCGCGGCCACTCGTTGATATTGCTGTTCTCGGTCAGGCGGCCGATCTGATCCGTCGGCAGGTTCTTGAGGTCGGACGGGAGCGTGACCACGTAGAGGTCGAAGCCGCCGGGCACGCGGCCGGTGAAGACGATCTTGTCGCCGAGGGGCGACCACGAGGCCGCATCGCAGTACGACACGCCGTAGGTGAGGCGGCGGACGCCGGAGCCATCGGCCCCCATGACGTAGATCTGCGGCGCCCCGGAGCGATCCGAGGTGAACGCGATCGCCTGGCCGTTCGGAGACCAGGTGGGCGACGTGTCGATCGCGTCGTTGGTGGTCACGCGGGTCGGGGGCCGCTTGTCGGATGGGTTCAGGAGGTAGATCTCGGCGTTGCCGTCGCGGCTGCTCGAGAACGCGAGCAACTTGCCGTCGGGGGACCAGGCGGGAGCGCTGTTCAGCTCGCCGCCCTGCGGGAAGGCGTCGCGCAGCTCGCCCGCGCTGTTCATGATCATCAGGACCGGCACACCGGTGCGGTACGAGACGAAGGCGATGTGCGAGCCGTCCGGCGACCAGGAGGGCGAAAGATTGATCGACCCGTTGGCGGTGATCCGCTTGGCGCGCGCGCCGTCGTAGTCCATGACGTAGATCTCCTTCGCCTTGCCGACCTGGGAGACGAAGGCGATCTTCGTGAGCGCCAGCCCCGGCTGCCCGGTGTACTGCTGGACGATCTCGTTGGCCAGGCGATGGGCGACGAGGCGCTGCTGGTCGAGGTCGCCCCGGTAGCGTTTACCGAGCAACAGGCTCTGCGCGGTGGTGTCGAACAGACGTCCCTCGAAGACGATGGTGTTGGGCTCGAAGTCCACCTTTCCGAGGACCAGCGACTCCGCGCCGACGCCGAGCCACTCCTTGAAGTTCACCCGCCGGTCGCCCTGATCCGGCACCAGCTTCAGATACTGTTCGGGCACGATCTGGAAGTAGCCCGAGAAATCGAGATCGTCCCGCAGCGCGTCGTGGATGGTGCGCGCCGCCTCCTGCAGCCGCGCATCGCCGCCCGCGGTCAGCACCGGGGGCAGGGCGATCGGGATCTTCGGTCGCGCCGCGCCGACGATCCGAAAAGTGGGGATCTTCTCGTCCGCGGGGCCGGCGACCGGAGGCGGCGGGGGTGTTTGGGTGGCGGCGATGATGGATGTCACCGCGAGCAGGGCCGTGAGCACGGGGATGGTGCGCGTCATGCGATCATTCACGTCGTCATTCTCCAGGGATGGGGATCACCTTCATTCGGGCGTCAGGTCGAAGGCGTACTGGACCGTCAGGCTGTCGACCGTGAGCGAATCGGGAAAGAAGGGAAACGGCTGCGCACCCTGCACGGCGCTCTGGACGCTGCGATCGAGCGCGTCGTAGCCGCTCGGGGTAACCAGCTCGAGACGGATGACGCGGCCGCTGCTGCTGACGGTCAGCCTCACCGTGGCGCTCAGCACCCTCCGGCTGGCCTCGTTCGGCGGATAGATCGGCTTCTGCCAGGCGTTCTCGATGCGGCGGTAGAGGACGGAGAAGTAGAACTGCGTTTCGTCGCCGCTTCCGGTGCCGCTCCCGGCGCCGCCTCCGGTCCCGACTCCCGCGGCGGTGCCCTTCGCACCGCCTTTGGCCGCCGTGCCGGCCGCGTCCCGAGCCGCGTCGCCGTCGACAGGCGTCGCGTCCGCCGGAGCGGCGAGCGTCGCCGTCGGCTTCGGCTCGGCGATCGGCTTTTTCTTCGTCGCGTTCAGCTTGGCGCCGCGCTCCGGGAGCTTGAGGGTCTTCTCCGGTTTCGGGGGAGGCGTGATCGCCTTCTTTTTCGACGGCGCCGCGACCGGCGCGTGCGCCGGAGGAGCCGCGCCGCCGGTCGGCGCACCGGATGCGGGGAGGGAGACCAGATCGACCACGTAGACCGGCGGGCCCTGGGCGCCGCGGGGCAGGAGCCTTGGCAGGGCGACCGCGAGCCCGAACCCCGCGAGATGCAAAACGAGCGACAGAAAGATCGTCGTGCCCCAGCGTCCGGAGATCTCGCCCTCGACGTCGCGCGGGCCGGGCCCCGGGCTCACCGCGACCCTTCCTTGCGACCGCTCCGGACCGCCGCGCCCTGCGTCACCATGCCGACCCGGTCGGCTCCCGCCTTCTTGATCTCGTCCATCACCAGCATCACCCGCCCGTAGGGGACATCCTGATCGGCCCGCAGGAAGACGAAATCGATGCCGGATCGCTTCATCTCCTGTTTGAGACGGTCGGTGAGCAGGTGCAGGTTGATCGGTCGGTCGTTGAGATAGGCGACGCCGTCCTTGTCGACCGAAACCACGAGCCGTTCCTCGTTGGCGTCCGATCCGGTCTCGGTCTTCGGCAGCCGGACATCGATGCCGCGCGTCATCATTGGCGCCGTCACCATAAAGATGATGAGCAGGACCAGGACCACATCGACGAGCGGGGTCACGTTGATGTCGGAGAGAGCCGGCCCGAACCGGCCGCCGCCTCGCCCGGAGGAGCTCATCGCCATGGTCGTCACCTCAATCTTTAAACCCGGACCTTGCCGGCCTCGAGCGAGGCTTGGGGCGCGCGGGTCGCCTCGACTTGAAGATCGGCGATCGCGGTGAAGGTCAGGACGAACCGGTCGAGGCGTCCGCCGAGACGACGGGCTCGGGCCAAAAGGAGGTTATACCCGATGACGGCCGGGATCGCGGCGCCCAGCCCGGCGGCCGTGGTGACCAGGGCCTCGGAGATGCCGGGCGCCACCGCCGCCAGGTTGGCCGACCCGCTCAGGCCGATCGCCTGGAAGGCGTTCATGATCCCCCAGACCGTGCCGAAGAGTCCGACGAACGGCGTCACGCTGCCGGTCGTCGCCAGGATGCCGAGGTTCCGGTCGAGCCGATCCGCCTGGGCCGCCGCGCTCTCCTCGAGCCGCCGGCGGACCCGCGCCAGAATCCTCTCGCGCGCCTCGTCGGGAATCGCTCCCGCGGCGCGGAACCGGCCGATCGTCTCGGTGATCGCCGAGGTCAGCTCCCGGAAGGCGCTCAGGAAGACCGGCACAAGCGGGCTCGCCGGATAGCGCGAGGCGCGTTCCCGCAAATCGGAGAGATGCCGCCCATTGTCAAGATCCTCGAGAAACGCGAGCGAGTCGGCTTCGGCCCGCCGGAGCGCCCGGTAGCGCTCCAGAATCACCGCCCACGAGAGGACCGAGAAGCCGAGAAGAAGCAGGAGGACCCCCTTGACCAGGGCCCCGGAGCCGGCGATGAGACGGAGCATGTCCCCGTTCAGCCCGGCCGTCGCAGCGGCCACGAGCACCCCCGATCCCTGGCTCATCTGGTCCACTCCAGCATGGTCGCGCGATCGCGCAAGAGATACGACGGGCGTAAGTTAGCACACGCTTCCTTCATTGACAACCCTCCACCCCTCTGCTAGCATCCCGCCACGTCGCGGTCCGCGGCGACGCTCATTCATGATCCGTTGCCTGCACATCTCGAACCTTGCGATCATCCGCGAGGCGACCCTCGACCTCGGGCCGGGCCTCAACCTCCTGACGGGCGAGACGGGCGCCGGCAAGTCGATCGTCGTCGATGCCCTGTCCCTGGTCCTCGGCGGACGCGCCGAGGCCGCGCTGGTGCGTAGCGGAGCGGCGAGCGCCTCGATCGAGGCGGTCCTCGAAGTCACCGGACACGCCGGAGCTGCGGCGTTTCTGGCGGAACGCGGCTACGCCGTCGAGTCCGACACGCTCATCGTCAAGCGCGAGATCCCGGCGCAGGGGAAGGGCCGCGCCTTCCTCGGCGGCGCGCTCGCCCCGCTCGCCGATCTCAAACAACTCGGAGCGCTGCTCGTCGATCTGCACGGGCAGCACCAGCACCAGACCCTGCTCCATCCCCCCGCGCATCGCGGCCTGCTCGATCGTCAGGCCGCGGTTGGGGATCTTCTCGGCCTCATGGTCGAAGCGGCCGGCGCCCTGCAAACGGCCTCGGTGCGGCTCGCCTCGATGCGGGAGGGCGCGCAGCGCATCGCCCAGCGGATCGACATGCTGCGCTTCCAGGCGGAGGAGATCGACCGCGCCGGTCTGCGTCCGGGCGAGCGCCAGGCGCTGCGGGCCGAGAAGGAGATGCTGCGCAATGCCGAGTCGATCCTGCGACAGAGCCGCGCGGCCTACGAGGCGCTGTACGAAGGGGAGGCGGCGGCCCTGGGCCGTCTGGCGGAGGCGATCCGCGCCACCCGCGAGCTGGTGCGCTTCGACTCCTCGCTTCAAGCTGACTTGGCTCGGGCCGAGGCGGCCAGGGACGACCTGCAGGAGCTGGCGATCCAGTTGCGGGACTATCCGTCGCGCCTGAGCTTCGAGCCGAACCGACTCGAAGAGATCGAGGAGCGTCTCGTTCTGCTGGAGACCCTGCTGCGCAAGTACGCGCCCGGAGGGGATGAGGCGGCGATCCTCGTCTACCGGACGTCGGCGGCCGAGGAGTTGTCGCAGTTGCTGGGTGGGGGTGAGACGGTCGCCGATCTGGAACGGCGCGTCGAGGCATTGCGGGCCGAAGCGCTGCGCCTGGCCACGGCCCTGTCGCAGGCCCGCCGCCGGGCGGCGGCGGCGCTCGAGCGCCGCGTCGAGGATGAGCTGAAAGACCTGGCGATGAGCGGCACCCGCTTCGCGGTCGATTTCAGGGTACAGTCGTCGCCCGGAAGCGGGCTCTGGGTCGAGGGCGAGGAGGTCGCCGTTGACGCGGCGGGATACGACGTGGTGGAATTCTTCCTGTCGGCGAATGCCGGCGAGGCGCTGCGGCCTCTGGCCTCGGTCGCTTCCGGAGGCGAGTTGTCGCGTCTGATGCTGGCCCTCGAAGGAGTTCTTCGGCGTGACGCGGAACCCCGCACCCTGGTCTTCGACGAGGTGGACGCCGGCATCGGCGGCGCGGTGGCGGATGCCGTCGGGCTCAAGTTGAAGGCGCTGGCTCGCGTCCACCAGGTGGTGTGCGTGACCCACCTGCCGCAGATCGCCTCGCGCGCCGATCGCCACGTGCTGGTCGCGAAGCGGGCCGCGCATGGACGGACGGAGGTGGATTTGACGACCCTCGACGAGACCGGGCAGGTGCGGGAAGTGGCCCGCATGATCGCCGGCGAGCGGGTGACGCCGGCGGCCTTGCGGCATGCGGCGGAGCTTCTGGCGCGGGGAGTGCCGCGCTAAGAGCGTGCGAGGGGGGGAAGAGGGATGGGCATGACCGCGGTGTACCCCGGGACCTTCGATCCGATGACCAACGGGCACCTGGACATCATCACCCGTGGCGCGAGGATCTTCGACCAGGTCTTGGTGGCGATCCTGCGCAACCCGGACAAGGAGCCGCTGTTCTCGCTGGACGAGCGGGTCGATGTCCTGAAGTCGGTGGTCGGCCGCCTGCCGAACGTCCGCGTCGAGACCTTCGACGGACTATTGGTCGACTACGCCCGCTCGCGCAGCGCCCAGGCGATCGTGCGGGGCTTGCGGGCCATGTCGGACTTCGAGTACGAGTATCAGATGGCCCTGATGAACCGGCGGCTCGGCCCGGACATCGAGACGGTCTACATGATGCCGAGCGAAGCCACCTCCTACGTCAGCAGCCGCCTCGTCAAGGAGGTGGCGCGGCTGGGAGGAGATGTCAGCGGGCTGGTGCCGCGCGAGGTGGTGGAGCGCCTTCGCCAGCGCTGCGCTCCGAAAGCGAGGTCCTGAATGACGCCCGCCAAGGCGAAGCTGGCCAGGCGGCTGGAGGTGATCAGCGTGTCGCCCACGCTGGCGGTGATGATGGAGGCCAAGGCGCTCAAGGCGCGCGGGGTCGACGTGATCGACTTCGGGCCGGGGGAGCCCGACTTCGATACCCCGGAGAACGTCAAGCGCGCCGGGCAGGCGGCGATCGATCGCAACCTGACTCACTACACGGATACCTCCGGCATCGTCGAGCTGCGGCGGGCGATCGCCGCCCGATACCGTGACCGGCACGGGGCAGACTGGGCCGAGGACGACGTGTTCACCGGTTGCGGCGGCAAGAATGTGCTGTATCTGCTCGCCATGGCGCTGCTCGACCCCGGAGACCGGGTGGCGATCTTCGCGCCCTACTGGGTGTCCTTCCCCGAACAGGTCCGCCTGTGCGGCGCCGAACCGGTGATCATCCCGACCCGGGAGGAGGATGGCTTCGTGCCGCGGGCGCGCGACCTGGAGCCGCACGCCGCGACGCTCAAGGTGATCATCCTCAACTCGCCGTGCAATCCGAGCGGCGCGGTGATCCCGCCCGATGAGCTCGAGCGGC
Source organism: Acidobacteriota bacterium (assembly GCA_041486695.1). Classification (GTDB taxonomy): domain Bacteria; phylum Acidobacteriota; class Polarisedimenticolia; order Gp22-AA2; family Gp22-AA2; genus JBGPLZ01. Next base: position 9,917 of record JBGPLZ010000045.1, read on the forward strand.
TGGTGGCCTTCGCGGAGCGGACCGGGGCGGTCGTGATCTCGGATGAGACCTATGACGCGTTTCATTACGGCGCGGGCCGTTACGCCTCGCTCGCCGACTATGCCTCCCGCCTGCGGGACCGGCTGGTCCTGGTCAACTCGCTGTCCAAGACCTATGCCATGACCGGCTGGCGAGTGGGGTATGCTCTCGGACCGCGCCCGATCCTGCAGGCGCTGCGAAAGATCCAGTCCCACGACGCCACGCACACGGCGTCGATCGCCCAGGCGGCCGCGCTGGAGGCCATCTCCGGGCCGCAGGAGTCGGTGGCGGCGATGCGCGAGGAGTACCGGCGTCGGCGCGACGTTCTCGTCGCCGATCTCAATCGGGTGCGAGGGGTGCGCTGCCGGGTGCCGGAAGGGGCCTTCTATCTGTTCCCGAACGTGACCGGGGCGATGCAGCAGCTTGGCTGCGCGACCTCGATCGATCTCGGCCGCAAGCTGATGACCGAGATCGGGGTCGCGACGGTCCCGGGAGAGGCGTTCGGGGCCCCGGGTTACCTGCGCCTGTCGTACGCGCTCGCCCTCGATCGCATTCGCGAAGGAGCCGCGCGCCTGCGCGGGCTCCTGGGCGCCGCCCCCGCATGACTCGGTGCCGCGCGCGCAGCCTCCTGGGCCTGCTCGGCCTCGTCCTCCTTGGGGCGGCGCCGGCGGCCCCGCCGGCGGTGCGGACCGTCTTCACCATCGCTCTCGACGACGCCATCCACCCGATCAGCGCCCGGTACTTCAAGGATGCCGTGGCGCGCGCCAACGACGAGCAGGCCGCGCTCGTGATCCTCGAGCTCAACACGCCCGGAGGCCTGTCGAGCTCGATGGAGGAGATGATCACGACGATCACAGCGTCGCGGGTCCCCATCGTGGTGTTCGTCAATGGCAGCAAGGCGGCGTCGGCCGGATTTTTCATCACCATCTCCGCCGATGTGGCGATCATGGCGCCGGGCACCCGGATCGGCGCGGCCCATCCCGTCGTCCTCTTGGGCGATATCCCCAAGGACTCGCCCATGATGGCCAAGATCGAGAACGACGCCGCGGCCTACGTCCGCAGCCTCGCGACCAACCGCGGCCGCAACGCCAAGGCGGCGGAGGACGCGGTGCGCAAGAGCAGCGCCTTCACGGAACAGGAGGCGCTGAAGCTGGGCCTGATCGACGCCATCTGCCACGACGAGGCCGAGATCCTCAAGGTGCTCGACGGCCGGACCCTGCGCAGGTTCGACGGGCGCAAGGAGACGCTCGACCTCTCGCGGGTGCGCATCGTCGCGCTGCACATGACGACGCGCGAGCGCTTCCTGAGCTTTCTCGCCGACCCCACGCTGGCGATCGTCCTGCTGTTCGCCGGCATCGTCGGCTTGTACGTCGAGTTCACCCACCCGGGCCTGATCGCGCCGGGGATCCTCGGGGTCGTCGCCCTGCTGTTGTTCGCTCTGGCGACGCAGATCCTGCCCATCAACTGGGTCGGCGTCGGGCTCGTCGTCCTCGGCATCGTCCTCTTCCTGCTGGAGCTGAAGCTGACGAGCTACGGCACGCTCACCGCCGGCGGGATCGCCTGCCTGGTGCTCGGGTCGCTGATGATTTTCAAGGCGCCGGAGGGCGACCTTCCCGAGTTCGGCGCGGCGCGTTCCGTGATCCTGGCGATCAGCGCCTCGGCCGGCGTGATCATGGCGATCCTGACCACTCTGGTGGTGCGGTCGTTCCGGCGCCGGCCGACGACCGGCAGCGCCGGTCTGCTGTCCGAGATCGGCACCGCGCTCACGGATCTGGCGCCCGAAGGGCAGGTCTTCGTGCACGGCGAGCGCTGGAACGCGCGCGCCCGCCGGACGATCGCCAAAGGGGCGCGCGTCCGCGTCACGAGCATTCACGATCTGCTGCTCGAGGTGGAAGAGGTGACATGATCGTCCAGGCGATCGCGACAGGGGAGGGTTCATGATTGGTCTGCTGGAGATGGGGTCGGGGTTCATGTTCGTGGTCGTGGTTCTGGCCTTCTGGCTTCTGTCCAGCCTCAAGATCCTGAACGAGTACGAGCGCGCGGTTGTCTTCCGTCTCGGGCGGCTGCTGCCGGAGGCCAAGGGCCCGGGGCTGGTGATCATCCTGTTCCCGATCGATCGGATGGTGCGGATCTCGCTGCGGACGATCGTGCACGACGTGCCGCCGCAGGACGTGATCACGCGCGATAACGTTTCGGTCAAGGTCAACGCGGTCGTTTACTACCGGGTCATGGAACCCCGCAAGGCGGTGGTGGAGGTTGAGCAGTACCACTACGCCACCTCCCAGCTTGCGCAGACGACCCTGCGCTCCGTCCTCGGACAGGTGGAGCTCGACGACCTGCTGAGCAAGCGCGATCAGCTCAACGCGCAACTGCAGCAGATCCTCGATCGCCACACCGATCCCTGGGGGATCAAGGTGTCGATGGTCGAAGTCAAGCACGTCGATCTGCCGGTCGAGATGCAGCGCGCCATGGCCAAGCAGGCGGAGGCGGAGCGCGAGAAGCGCGCCAAGGTGATCCACGCCGACGGTGAGATGCAGGCTTCCGCGCAACTCGCGAAGGCGGCTGAGGCGTTCTCCGCCAACCCGGCGACGATGCAGCTTCGCTACCTGCAAACCCTGACCGAGATCGCCTCCGAGAAGAACTCGACGATCATCTTCCCATTGCCGATCGACTTCCTCGAAGCGATCCGGCGGAAGATCAGCTGACGACCTTGGGCGGACCGAGGGGGCCGGGAGCGAGCGCCCCTACCCTCCGGAAGGGGCCATGAGCGACGCCTTTCACCCTAAAGATATCGAGCGCCTCAAAGACGATCTCCGCATCGCCCGGGTCGCGCTGGGGGTGACGCGGCAGATCGACCTCGACGACGTTGGCGAGGCGATCGTGCGCGCCGCTCTCGAGTGCGGTCAGGCGACGGCGGCCTTCCTTTATATGTACGACGGCGAGCAGGATATCTTCCATCTCAAGGCGAGCCATATTCCCCCGGACGACCCGCGTCGCAAGGGGATCGTGTCGCTCGACCTCGGTGAGCTGCGGGGCGAAGGGCCCTCCGGCACCTGGACGCCCGCCATCACCCCGGCGCCCACGGCGATCCGATCGCTGGCGATCGACGAGGTGCTGGCCGTGCCGCTGCCGGGCGCGGGCGCTCTCATCGGCATGCTCCTGGTCGCCCGGGAGCGGCAGGTTCTCGGGGTGGACGACATGGACCGGATCGGACGGCTCGTGCCCGAGCTCCTCCCGGCGCTGGCGAACGCGGTCCTGGTCGAGCACTATAAGGAGCTGATCATCAAGGATGATCAGACCGACTCCTACAACCGGCGCTACTTTGATCGCTTCCTGAGCGAGGAGGTCTACCGCGCGCACCGGTACGCCACTGCGCTGTCCCTGATCTTCCTCGACATGGACTATCTGAAAGAGGTCAACAACCGCTATGGGCACGCCATGGGCAGCAAGGCGCTGCGCGAGGTCTCGCGCCGCCTGATCGGCTCGATCCGCGGCAGCGACAAGTTGTTCCGCTACGGGGGCGACGAGTTCTGCGTCGTCCTGCCCGAGACCGACCCTCGCGGGGCGCGCGACCTGGCCGAGCGCTTGCGCGTGGCCCTCGGCAGCAAGCCATTCCTGGTCCACGACACCCCGGGGATGCCTCTGACGGCTTCGTTCGGCATCGCCTCCTATCCGGAGCACTCGCGCACCAGCCTGGGATTGATCCGCTGCGCCGACAAGGCAATGCAGCGCATCAAGCTGGCCGGCAAGAATTCGATCGGTATCTCCGGACCCGAAGAGGAAGACGCGGTGCAGGCCCTCGGAGGGAAGCTTTGACGGCGGTCCGCAAGCTCCGCGTCCTTATCGTCGCCGTCTCAGGTGTGGCGGCGCTCCTGGTCGTCGTCTCGCGCTGGGCCTCGCGGACGATGAGCGACGATCGGCGGGCGGAGCGCAACGGTACGATGGGCGCGGGCGCTGCCGCCGGCAGCGCTCCGGACCTGAGCTTCTACGAGACCTTGGGGACGGGACGTCCGGGGACCGGAGCGGGGATCGATGGGCCCGCGGCCGGCCGACTGACGGCTCCCGATCCCGTTTCGCCTGGTCAGGGGGCGTTCGTGGTGCAGGTGCTCGCCACCCGCGACGCCGCCCAGGCGCGCCGATTGAGAGACCGCCTCGCGGCCCGCGGCCTGCCCGCGGTCCTTTCCGAGGGGCGCGCCGGCCGCCAGGCGACCTACCTCGTCCGGGTTGGGCGATATGCCGACCGGCGGGGGGCGGAGGCGGTGCTCCGCAAGCTGCGCGGGGAGAAGGGACTCACGCCCTGGATCCTGCGGGAGCATGAGTGAGCGTGGAGCGGCCGCGCACCAATCCCGAATCGGACCGCCGGCTTCTCGGCGACCTGCTCGTCGAGGCGGGCCTCACGTCGCGGTCGGGGCTGATGGCCGGCCTCGAGGAACAGCAGCTCCGCGGCGGCCGTCTCGGATTCAATCTGATGAAGGTCGGCAGCGTCATCCCGGCTGCGTTCCATCTGTTCCTGCAGGATCATGCCGAGTCGCTGACGCCCGAGCTGGTCGAGGCGATGCGCATCGCGCCGGCGGTCGATCTGATCCCGGCCCGGCTGGCGCACCACTACGGCATGGTGCCGGTCCGGGTGCAGGACGGCGTCCTCGATCTCGCGGTGGCGACCGCCGACATCGCCCGGCTGTTGCCGGCGGTCCAGGAGCTCACCGGACTGCGCGTCGATCCGGTGATCTGGCCGCCGGCGCTGATCGCCAAAGCCCTGGCGCGCTTCTACCCGGCGGAAGTGGAGGCCGGCATCGTCCAGCGGCCAGGGGAGAGTCTCCTCGTCCTCGCCGATCGAAGTCGCGATCTGCGCCCGCTGCTGCCGGCGATGGTGCGCGAGGACGCGCCTGCCGGCGACTGGCTCCGCGCGCTTCTCGCCGAAGGGATCCGTCGGGGGGCCCGCCGGATCCGGATCGAGCCCGGCGGAACGCTGGTGCGCGTCACCTACAACGGAGCGGTCGTCGAGGCCGCACCGATCGACCTCCCCGCCGGAGCGTACCCCGGGGTCCTTTCCCTGTTAACGGGACTGACGGGGATCGAGGCGAGGGGACGGGTGGCGCCGCGCGAAGGGCGGATGACCGCCGTCGCCGGAGGCCGGCGCATCCGAGTCTCCGTCCTGGTGATGCCGGGCCTGGATGGCGATTCCTGCCGCCTGGATCTGCGTGGTGAGCGCGTGGCGCCGGTTGGCGATGCCGACCTGGCCGCCGATCTTCCCGACCTCGCGCCCGTCCTTCGGGAGTGGGCGATCGCGCGCCGCGGCCTGCTCTTCCTGGTCACGCCGGGCGCGGGGGAGAAGGCGGCGGGCGTCGCCGCGCTTCTGCATCTCCTCGGTGAGCGTCTGCCCGCCCGCCTTGCCTGCGGCGACGTGGACCCGATGGCCGGCGTCCTGACCCTCGGTCGTTTCCGGGACGACGAGGAGACGTTGCCGCTGGAGGCGCTCGTGGACCAGGCTCTCGCCCGGAACCCCGACCTGATCATCCTTCCTGAATCGTTGCATCCCCGAGCTGTCGCGATCGCCGCCGCCCTTGGCGCCGAACGGCCGGTCCTGGCGGTGCTCTCGGCGGTCGATGCTTTCGAGGCGGCCGAGCAGATCGCCCGCCGGGAAGGAAGGCAGGCGTGGGACGACGCTCCATTGCTGGGGTTCGTAGGGGTCCGCCTGATGGAGCGACTCTGCGGAGCCTGCGCCCGCCCGTTCGATCTGCACGATCTGCTCTCGCCCTGGCCGGCGCACCGCCGGCCTTATCCGGGAAACTACTTCACGTCCCAGGGGTGCGATGCCTGCCGGGGCTCCGGGCAGATCAGGCTCGAGCCCGTCTTCGAGTTCCTGCCCGGCACCTGGCTTCATCTCGCGGGGCGGGAGCCGGCCCGGGCCGCGGCTCTCCGGGCCATCGCCGCCCGGGAGGGTCGAATGACGCTGTTCCACGCGGGGCTACGCCGGGCCGCCGACGGCACCGTCGATGTGAAGGAACCGCTCCGCCTGCTGTTGCATGAGCTGGGCTGAAGGGGGCCGCCTCCGCGGTCCTCTCTGGGCGTCCGGCTCAGGATTGCTTCTGGCGCTCGCCTTCCCGCGCGCCGATCTGGGGCTCCTGGGCCTGGTCGCTCTCACACCGTTCCTCCTCGGCCTCGGCGGCGTCGGGCGGGGCGCCGCGCTCCTGCACGGCTATCTGTGCGGCGGCGTGTTCTTCCTGATTTTGCTTGGCTGGATGCCTCGGGTCATGGTGCTCTATGGCGGCGTGCCGGCGGCCGTCGCCTGGCTGGTCCTGCTTCTGCTGGTTCTCTACCTGGCGAGCTACGTCGCCCTCTTCGCCCTGCTCCTCGCCGCGGCCTGGAGGCGCCACGGCCCGATCGCCCTGGCGGCGGCCCCGATCCTCTGGGTCGGGATCGAGTTCGCGCGGGCGACCCTGTTGACCGGCTTTCCCTGGGGTCTTTTGGGCTATACGCAATACCGCAACCTGCCACTGCTGCAGGCGGCCGCAGCGGGCGGCATCTACGCCGTGTCCTGTCTGGTGATGGCGGCGAACGCCGGCCTGGCCCTCTTGATGGCCCAGCCGGGCCGGGGCCGGACGATGGTCGCGGGGCTGCTGCTCCTGCTTGCGACGATGGCGGGTGAGGCGGGCGGATTTCTCGTCGAGCGCGGCGCGCCCGGGATTCCCGGGGAGGGCGGCGTGATCGTGGCGGCCGTGCAGGGGAACGTGGCCCAGGATCTCAAGTGGTCCCCCAAAGAGGGAGGGCGGATCCTCGACGATCTCATCCGCCTGACGCGACAGGCCGCCGCGGCGGGCGCCCGGTTGATCGTCTGGCCCGAATCGGCGAGCCCCTTTTCCTTCCGCCGCCCCGTCGGGACGCCGTTGCCTGGCGGCGCGGTGGGTGGGGAGGCTGCGCCCCTCACGGTCACGGCCGACGCCGCCTATGGCGGGATCGTGGGCGGCCTGGCGCGCGATCTCGGAGTCTCCCTGATCGCGGGCAGCGTCGACTACACGGTTCGGCACGGCCAGCTGCGCGCCCTCAACAGCGCCTTTGCGATCGGGCCGGATGGGGAGCTCGGGCCCTCCTACGACAAGATCCATCTCGTGCCGTTCGGCGAATACGTGCCGCTCCAGCGCCTGTTGTTCTTCGTGAACCGTATGGCGGGCGGCGCCATCGCCGGTTTCGCTCCGGGAACCCGTTTCGAAGCGCTGCCGACGCCCGTCGGGCCGGCGGCCACCACCATCTGCTACGAGGCGATCTTCCCGGAGCTCGTGCGCCAGGTCGCACGGCACGGCGTCCTCCTGGTCAACATCACCAATGACGCCTGGTTCGGCCGGAGCGGCGCGCCCCGGCAGCATCTGGCGATGGCCGTCGTACGGGCGGTGGAGAACCGCCGGTACCTGTTGCGCGCCGCCAACACGGGGATCAGCGCCCTGGTCGATCCTTATGGCCGCATCGTCGCGGAGACGCCCCTCGAACGGCAGACGGTGTTGGTCGGGACGGTGGCCGCGCGCCGGGACCAGTCCCTCTACGCGCGCGCCGGAGATTGGCTGGCATGGGCCTGTGTTATACTGACGTTTTTGCACGCAGCCGCGCATGGCGCGGGGTTCAGGCGCCAGGCTGGCCGATCCCTCGCGCGGGAGCCGTGACCCCCCGATGTCCCGCAACTTCGACCTCGATGAGCTCGTGCGAAGGGTGGAAGCCCTGAAGACACGATTCGCGGATCTCCGGGGGCATCTTTGATCCCGACTCCCTGACCCGTTCGTTGCAGAAGCTGGAGGCCGAGGCCTCCGATCCCTCTCTCTGGAATGACCCCGCCCGCGCGCAGGCGACCCTGCAGCGCCGCACCCGCATGAACGAGGAGCTCGACGCCATCCGCGGGCTCGAGAAGAAGGTCGAGGAGGCCCAGGTGTGCGTCGACCTTGCCCGCGAGGGGGAGGACGTGGAGAGCGATCTCCGCGGCGCCGCCGAACAGCTGGCCGTGGCGCTCGACCAGCAGGAGCTGGAGATGATGCTCCAGGGAGAGCACGACGGCGCCAATGCGCTTCTGGTGATCCATCCCGGCGCCGGGGGCACCGAGTCCCAGGATTGGGCGGAGATGCTGTATCGCATGTACCTGCGCTGGGCCGAGGCCAGAGGGTTCGGGGCCGAGGCTCTCGACTACCAGGCGGGGGAGGAGGCGGGGCTCAAGAGCGCCACCCTGCGGATCGCTGGAAAGAACGCCTATGGGTTCCTGCGGGCGGAGAACGGCGTCCATCGCCTAGTGCGCATTTCACCCTTCGACGCCTCCGGGCGCCGCCATACATCGTTCGCCTCCGTCTACGCCTACCCGGAGCTGGATGACGATATCGAGGTCAAGATCGAGGACAAGGATCTGCGCATCGACACCTATCGCAGCAGCGGCGCCGGCGGTCAGCATGTCAACGTCACCGACTCGGCGGTGCGTATCACCCACCTGCCGAGCGGCATCGTCGTCTCCTGCCAGAATGAGCGCTCGCAGCACCGCAACCGCGACATGGCGCTCCGTGTCCTGCGCTCCCGCCTCTACGAGGCGGAGCGGCGCAAGCGGGAGGAGAAGAGGGCGGTGGAGGAAGGGGCGAAGAAGGAGATCGACTTCGGGAGTCAGATCCGCTCGTACGTCCTGCAGCCGTACCGCCTGATCAAGGATCACCGCACCGGGTTCGAAGTCGGGGATGTGGACCGGGTCCTCGACGGCGACCTCGACGGCTTTATCCGCGCCTACCTCCTCGGCCGCCGCATCGCCCCCAAAGCCATCGGCTCCTAGCCGGACGCGCTAGCCGGGCGCGCGGTTGACAGTGCGCCGGCCCGCCGGTATATTGGCACTCAGCAGTATCGAGTGCTAATGGAGCGGGGGCGGAGTGATGAAAGAGATCGTCCTCGAAGCGCGGGCCAGAGAAATCCTGAAGGACATCATCGCCAACTACATTCTCAGCGGAGAGCCGGTCGGCTCGCGCATGGTGGCGAAGATGACCCGCGAGGGGTTGAGCCCCGCGAGCGTGAGGAACGTGATGGCCGATCTCGAGGAGATGGGGCTGATCGCCCAGCCGCACACCTCCGCCGGGCGCATCCCCACCGAGCAGGGCTACCGCTACTACGTTGACGAGCTTCTCGAAGGCGGCGCTTTGCCGGCGCGCGATCGCGCCGTGGTCGACGCCCATCTGGCGCGCGTGAAGGGGGAATTCAGCGGAACGATGGAGCAGGTGCCGAAGCTCCTCTCCCTGCTGAGCCATCACGTCGGCTACTTCATCTCGCCTCCGGTCGCCGATGCCATCCTGAAGCACATCGAGTTCGTCCGTCTGCACGAGCGCCGCATCCTGGTGATCTTCGTCGACGCCTCCGAGACGGTAAGCCACCGCATCCTCGACACCGAAGAAGACTACGAAGCGCGCGATCTGGAGCGCGCCGGCCGCTATCTGGTGGAGGAATTCTCCGGAGAGACCCTCGACCAGATCCGCGCCCGTCTCGTCGCCTTGATGGCCGAGGAGAAGTCGACCTTCGACCACCTGCTCCAGAACGCCGTCGCCCTCGGCACCGGGTATCTAGAAGCAGAGGCGGGCGAGCGCAAGCTGGTGATGGAGGGGACCACCAACATCATGAATCACCCCGAGTTCGCCGACGTCGAGACGATGCGGCTTCTGTTCCAGACGTTCGAGGAGAAGCACCGGCTGGTCAAGCTCCTCGACCGTTGCCTCGATCAGGCGGGGGTCCGGGTGCTGATCGGATCGGAGACGGCCGACCCGGCCCTGGGCAACCTGTCGCTGGTCGCCTCGCCTTACCGGCTGGGGGACGGGGGACGTGGCTGGCTCGGTATCCTCGGACCGACCCGGATGGAGTACGACCGCGCCGTCGCCCTGGTCGACTACATCGCCCGCCTGCTGTCCGGTTACTTGACCCGCCAGAACGGCTGACCTACATTCCGCGCGGGGGTTGTATGTCCGCGCACACCTCGAAAAAAGGGGATCACCGGGCCTCGCGGGACCCGTCTGCGGCTTCGGATCCGCCGAAGCCGGACGAGGACGCCATCGAGATCCTCGAGGTGGTCGGCGTCGACGAGGAGACCGGCGCCAGGTCCCCGCTGGGCGCGGGCGACCCCGGTAAAACGGCCGCGGGCGGAGCCAGCGCCCGGCCGGCGGAGGCGCCGGAGGCCTCTTCGTCGCTCAAGGAGGCCATCGCGGAGAAGGAGAAATACTACGACCTCCTGCTCCGCAAGCAGGCCGAATTCGAGAATTTCCGCAAGCGGAACGAGCGTGAGCGCGGCGAGATCCGCGCCACCATCGCTCTCGATCTGATCAAACGTCTGCTGCCTACCCTGGACAGCCTGGAGCGGGCCTTGCGCACCAGCGAGGGATCGAACGACGCGCTGCGCCAGGGCCTGGTCCTGATTCACCAGCAGTTCCTGGAGGCGTTGCGCAAGGAGGGGGTCATGTCGATGGACACCCTCGGGACTCTGTTCGACCCGCGTCACCACGAAGCGGTGCAGGTCCTGGACGTGGAAGGCTTCCAGCAGGGGGTCATCCTCGAGCAGATGCAGAGTGGCTACACCTTGAACGACCGGCTGCTTCGCCCGGCGCTGGTCAAGGTCGCTTCGGGACGCAAGCCGAGCGCCGGAGGATCTTAGTCGGCGGCCGGCGGGCGTTGCCGCGGAAGGGGACAAGCGAATGAGCAGGGTCATCGGAATCGATCTCGGGACGACGAATTGCTGCGTGGCGGTCATGGATGGCCAGACGCCCACGGTCGTGCCCAACAAAGAAGGGGCCCGCACCACTCCCTCGATCGTCGGGTTCACCGAGCGCGGTGAGAAGCTCGTCGGGCAGATCGCCAAGCGCCAGTCGGTGACCAACCCGAAGAACACCGTCTACGCCGTGAAAAGGCTGATCGGCCGCAAGTTCAACTCGCCCGAGGTCCAGCAGGCCCGCAAGTACTCTCCGTACCAGATCGTCGAGTCCGGAAACGGGGATCTGCGGATCCGCGTGCGTGATCACGACTATAGCCCCCAGGAGATCTCGGCGATGATCCTGGCGCGGCTGAAGGAAATGTCGGAGGAGTTCCTGCAGGCCGAGGTCCACGAGGCCATCATCACCGTGCCGGCCTATTTTGACGACGGTCAGCGCCAGGCCACCAAGGACGCCGGCCGGATCGCCGGACTCAAGGTGCTGCGCATCCTGAACGAGCCGACGGCCGCCTCGCTCGCCTACCGGCTCAACGAGGAGTCCGAGAAGAAGATCGTGGTCTACGACCTCGGCGGCGGCACTTTCGACGTCTCGATCCTGCAGCTCGGTCAGGGGGTGTTCGAGGTGAAGTCGACCTCCGGCGACACCTTCCTCGGAGGAGAGGACTTCGACCAGCGGATCCTCGAGTGGCTCCTGCAGGAGTTCGAGAAGAAGGAGGGGATCTCCCTCAAGGAGGATCGCCTGGCGCTGCAGCGCCTCAAGGAGGCGGCCGAGAAGGCCAAGTGCGAGCTATCGGTCGAGACCCGCTCGGAGATCAACCTCCCGTTCCTGGCGGCCGACGCCAAGGGACCCAAGCATCTGAACGTGGCGCTCACGCGCGAGAAATTCAACGAGCTGACGAACGATCTTGTCGACCGCACCCGCAAGCCATGCCTGGAGGCCCTGTCGCTGGCCGGTCTGAAGCCCGGCGACATCGACGAGGTGCTGCTGGTCGGAGGCATGACCCGGGTGCCCAGGGTGATCGACACGGTGCGCGAGATCTTCGGCAAGGAGCCGAGCCGCGACAAGAACCCCGAGGAGGTGGTCGGCGTCGGCGCCGCGATCCAGGCCGGGATCCTGACGGGCGAGGTCAAGGACATGGTGCTGCTCGACGTCACCCCCCTGTCCCTGGGCATCGAGACCCGGGGCGGCATGTTCACCAAGCTGATCGACCGCACCACGACGATCCCGACCCGCAAGACCAAGATCTTCACGACGGTCGTCGATAACCAGGCGAAGGTCGAGATCAACGTCCTGCAGGGGGAGCGTGAGGTCGCCGCCTACAACAAATCGCTCGGCCGGTTCGAGCTGGTCGGCATCGCTCCCGCCCCCAAGGGGGTTCCTCAAGTCGAGGTCACCTTCGACATCGACAGCAACGGCATCGTGCACGTGTCGGCGCGCGACATGGCGACGAACAAGGAGCAGAAGATCGCCGTGACCCCCTCGGGAGGGCTGACGGAGAAGGAGATCGGCGAGATCATCGATGATGCGCAGCGCAATGCGGAGGCCGACAAGAAAAAGTCGGAGTTGTTCCGGATCCAGGCGCGGCTCGAGGGTCTGCTCGAGTCGAACATGCGCTCCTTCGCCGAGTACGGCACCCTGCTGGACGAGGACAAGCGGGCGGCCGTCAAGAAGATCCTGGACGGAGCGCGCAAGGCCCTCGCCTCGGCCAGCATTTCGGAATGCACGGATTTCCTCGAGAAGCTGGGAGAGGCCTCGCAGATCCTGACCGAGGTCATCCTGTACCACCCCTCTCCAAACGCCCCCGGCGGTGCCGCGGGGGGTGCAGGAAACGCGCCGCCAGTCTCCTCCTGATACAATTGCCGGATGAAGACACAGAAGCGCGACTACTACGAGGTGCTGGGCGTCTCGAAGCAGTCGACCGACGCCGAAATCAAGAAGGCTTACCGCCAGATGGCGATGAAGTACCACCCCGATCGCAATCCGGGCGATAAGCAGGCCGAGGACAAGTTCAAGGAGGCCGCGGAGGCCTACGCCGTCCTGGCCGACGGCGAGAAGAGGTCCAGGTACGATCAGTTCGGGCACAAAGGTCTCGGCGGTGCGGAAGGGTTCGGGGGCTTCAATGCCGAGGTCTTCTCGGATTTCGAGGATATCCTCGGCAGTGTCTTCGGGTTCTCGATGGGGGATCTGTTCGGTGGCCGAGCGCGAGCCCGGGGCGCGGCGCGCCGGGGCGCCGATCTGCGCTACGACCTCGAGATCGAGTTCATGGAGGCCGCCCGCGGGGTCGAAAAGGAAATCCGCGTTCCTCGTCTGGAGACCTGTGGCGACTGTCGGGGCAGCGGGGCGAAGGATGGATCGCGCACCGTCTGCCCGCAGTGCGGTGGCGCCGGGCAGGTGGTCCACCGGCAGGGTTTCTTCGCGCTCAGCCAGGCCTGTCGCGCCTGCGGAGGATCCGGTCACATCATCAAGACACCCTGTCCGACCTGCCGGGGCGAAGGTCGCCGGCGGGAAGTGCGCCACATCAAAGTGCGGATCCCGGCCGGAGTCGACAGTGGCTCACGGCTCCGGATCGCCGGAGAAGGGGAGGGCGGCCTCCAGGGAGGTCGCACCGGAGATCTTTACGTCGTCCTGCATGTCGGGGAGCATCCCCTCTTCCATCGTGACGGGCCGAGTCTTCAGATCGAAGTGCCGATCACGATCGCCCAGGCGGTCCTCGGCGACGAGGTGCCGGTCCCGACGCTCGAAGGGACGGAGCCGGTGACCATCCCGCCCGGCACCCAGAGCGGCGCCACCTTCCGGCTTCGCGGCAAGGGGATGCCGCATCCCGGCGGCGGCGAGCGGGGAGATCTCTACGTCACCGCCACGATCAGCGTGCCGATGCGCCTGAACCGCAAGCAGCGGGAATTTTTCGAGCGGCTGCGGGAGATGGAGTCGCCGCCCGAGGCGGCGCCGAAGGACCTCTTCGATCGGGTCAAGGACATCTTCAACTGATCGCCCGGATGACCGGCACGCGAGGACCGAGCGGTTTCTATGGCGCCCGCCTGACCCTGCCCCCCCGGGATGAGGAGGCGGCCGTGACCGCCTTCTGGGAAAGTGGCTGTCTCGGCGTCGAGGTGGTGTCGTCGGCCCGCAGTCGTCAGCGTCCCCGCCTCACCTTGCGCGCCTACTTCCCCGGCCTGGCGCGACGCTCCTCGCTGGAAGTGCGCCTGGCGCAGGCTCTGCGGCGGGCGGGGATCGCGACCCGCAGGCCGGTGCGCGTGGTGCGCGTCGCCGACCGCCACTGGGTGGAACTCTGGCAGCGCTCGCTGCGGCCGATGCGGATCGGCCGGCGGATCCTCATCGTGCCGGAAGGTTGCGACGTCCCCCCCGTGAGGGGTCGCCTGCCGATCCGGGTCCGCTTCGGGCAGGCGTTCGGGACCGGCGAGCATGTGTCGACCCGGATGAGCCTCCGGCTGCTCGAAGCGACTCTCACGCCCGGCGACCGGGTGGCCGATCTGGGGACCGGCACGGCGATCCTGGCGATGGCCGCCCGCCGGCTCGGCGCCGGCTCCGTTCTCGCCGTGGATGATGATGACGTGGCTCTGCGGGTGGCGGCCGACAACCTGCGCGACAACCATCTCGATGGGATCACCTTGATCGAAGGAGATGCGGCCCGGGCGCTGCGCCGGGGACCTTTCGACATCGCCCTCGTCAACATCGGGGCCAGCGTCATCGGCCGTCTCCTTCCCGAGATCGCGGCCGCCCTGGCACCGCGAGGCCGGGTGATCCTGGCCGGCCTCTTGATCGATGACGAAGAGCCGATTCTGGCCCGCTCCGCTTCGCTGTCTCTCGCCCTCGAACGCCGGCTGCGGCAGCGCCCCTGGTCGGGGCTGCTCCTGAAGCACGGCACCTAGGAGCCTGTCCGAGTCATAGGCCCTGTCGAGCCATTTAAGAAAGTAACTTTGGGGCTGTTCGTCGCGCCATTTAAAAAGTAACCCTGCAGTTGTGCCTGTGGAGCCTGTGGGCGGCGCGTTGTGTGCGCCGTCCAAGGACCGGTGGGCGACGCGTGGTTCGC